>JAULVS010000051.1:0-9757 GCA_032110905.1 Chitinophagaceae bacterium
CATCGTAATGCCTGTAGGAAATCAGGGCGATGCTGCGTGCTACTTTCATCCCCTCCATGCCTGCTTCATCTTTCTGTTCCTTCCAGCTTACATCGGCTTCTATAGCCATGCGCTGTGAGGCATTGAATGCGATGCCCCAGGGTGAATGAAAGGCATTGGTAGCGATGGGCATAATAGCTTCAAATAAATCAGGGGCTTCCGCCGCCCATTGCAGCAACTGCTGCCCGCCCATGCTTCCTCCGATACCCACTTTAATTTTACTAACGCCAAGGAATATGCGAAGCGGCTCATATGCACGAATCATATCCCGGGTTGTAAACCAGGGAAAATCGTGATAGAATGGCTGTCCTGTTGCAGGATCTGTATCCAGCGGACCGATGCTTCCGTATGCACTACCGGGCATATTGACACATACGATGAAATAATGCGCCGGATCAAAACATTTACCGGCACCAACCAACCCATCCCACCATTCTGCAGGATCGCTGTTGGCTGTCAGTGCATGAAAGACCCAGATCACATTATCTCCTTCCGCATTCAGCTCTCCATAGGTTGTATAAGCCAGGTGATACTGACTCAATACTTTTCCTGACTCGAGCTGAAAAGGTTGTTTGTAAGTAAAAATCTGTGTTGACATGGATCAGAGTTACTTCAGGTTTAGCTGCCAAATACTTTAGAGAAAGCCTGTTCGAAGTCAGCTTTGATATCTTCAAGGTGTTCAAGTCCCACGCTAATGCGAATGAGGTTATCTAGCACACCACTTGCTTTGCGTTCTTCTTCACTCAGTTGTTCGTGAGTAGTAGAGGCAGGATGAATAGCTAGTGTTTTGGCATCACCCACATTTGCGAGGTGACTGATCAACTGAATTGAATCAATAAATTTTCTTCCGTTATCTACACCCCCTTTGATACCGAATTGCAACACACCACCGAATCCACGAGTCAGTTGCTTTTTCGCAATTTCATGATATGGACTGCTTTTCAAACCGGGATACCAAACGTATTCCACTGAAGGATGTTGTTCAAGCCACTCTGCCAAGGCGAGTGCGTTCGATGCATGTCTTTCGGCACGGAGAGAAAGTGTTTCTAATCCTTGCAGTAACAGGAATGAATTGAACGGACTTTGCGACATACCAAAATCACGCAAACCTTCTACACGGGCACGTATTGCGAAAGCAACGTTGGGAAGTCCTAGCGGATTTCCTTCTCCGAAAATATCCCAGAATTTCAACCCATGATATCCTTCACTGGGCTCTGTAAACTGAGGGTACTTTCCATTTCCCCAATTGAAATTTCCTCCATCGATCACTACACCTCCAATTGAAGTTCCATGTCCACCAATCCATTTTGTAGCAGATTCAACCACAACATGAGCGCCATGTTTCAGAGGTTGAAAGTAGTAACCGCCCGCACCGAATGTATTATCTACTACCAATGGCAGATCATGTTTTTTCGCCAATGCTGCGAATTTTTCAAAGTCAGGAATATTCAAACGAGGATTGCCGATCGTTTCCAGGTAAAGCGCTTTTGTATTTGCGTCGATGAGCGATTCAAAACTTTCCACGCTGTCGCCTTCTGCAAAACGTGCTTCAACACCGAGGCGTTTGAAAGCCACTTTGAATTGATTATAGGTGCCTCCGTAGAGATAAGATGTAGTTACAAAATTATCACCCGCCTGAAGGATGTTGTTTAAAGCAAGAAACTGTGCCGCCTGACCACTGGCTGTCGCAACAGCCATCACTCCACCTTCGAGTGCCGCGATGCGGTTTTCAAACACATCGTTGGTTGGGTTCATGAGACGGGTATAAATATTGCCGAACTCTTTTAATCCAAAAAGATTCGCGGCATGCTGGCTGTTTTTGAAGCCATAAGAAGTTGTTTGATAAATGGGTACAGCTCTTGCGCCTGTTGTAGGATCTACCTGTTGACCGGCATGTAACTGTAATGTTTCAAAGCGATGATTGTTACTCATAAAGGATTTATTTAAAGATGTAAAAAAATGAAATTGGGGATGTGGTACCTTCCCGCGAGGGGATCGGAAAAAGAAAAGTATGCCTTACGGCATACAACAACAAAAACAACAACAAGGCTGAGAGGCAGCAGTTGTAAAAATTGGATGTAAAAAGTTGTTGCACATATCCATAAATGGGATGCGAAGATAGGGAATTTCAGAATTTTGAATACCAAAAAAAGAAAAATCTACCGGTTTGATAGAAAGAATTAAGCAGCCAGCGCTGCGTCTCTTGAATAAATCAGAACTGTCAGGATTGAGGGAATAAGGGCAGAGAAATATTTTAAATCCTTTCCGGCAGAAGCATTCTTATCCAAAACGACCGTAATCTTATCATTCGGATGCTTTTCATCCTGAAGTTCAATTTTCAACTGATTGGTGGAATTGACATAAAACCGGAAACGACGATTATCTGAAGTTGTAGCCCTCCCTTTGGAATATAATAGGTCGTCGTATTGAATATCTCCCAGCTTAAAACCATACTCATTTCTAAAAAACTGCACAAATCGGTTAAACACTTTTTTACCAATGAAAATGCTTCTTTTCCATTTGCTGCCTTCCAGACGAATACTTTGAGTAGATGAGTTGTAGCGAAGCAAAAAAGACTCTTGTTTACCACCTTCAGATAACAGAAGAGGAATCTTATCATAGATTGCTTTACTCATAAACAGTATTTTATTCCAATTCGAAACTAACCAGGCTCGGCCGATTTATCAAGATTTAAACCCCCATTTTTCCCACAAAAAGAAAAACTTAACATTGGGCAACCTTTAACAATGGCTTTTGTTTTACGATTACCTGTTCAGACCAAAATATTCTGAACGGATACTCCCTAAATTCGCAAATAATGGCCGGCAAAAAAGTATCAAGCACTGTTTCAGAACATCCAACAAGGGAAGATTTCATCCTGGTAGAAGGAGCCAGGGAACACAACCTTCGGAATATTGATCTTGCAATTCCCAAAAACAAACTGGTAGTCATTACTGGCATCAGTGGAAGCGGCAAATCTTCTCTGGCATTTGATACGATTTATGCGGAAGGTCAGCGTCGTTATCTGGAAACCTTCGGTGCCTATGCCCGTCAGTTCGTCGGCAATATGGAACGCCCGGATGTTGACCAGCTCACCGGGCTCTCCCCTGTTATCTCCATCGAGCAAAAAACCACCAATAAAAACCCGAGATCTACAGTAGGTACAGTAACTGAAGTATATGATTTTATGCGTCTTCTCTTTGCGCGTGCCGGCGATGCATACTCCTATAATACTGGTAAAAAAATGGTGAAATGGAGTGAGGAAGAAATCGTGAATAATATTTTCGAACGTTTCAGCAATGAAAAAGTGATGATCCTTGCACCAATTGTAAGAGGCAGAAAAGGTCATTACAGAGAGTTGTTTGAGGAAATAAGAAAAAAGGGTTTAACAAAAGTTAGGGTTGACGGAGAAGTAAAAGACCTGGTACCTAATATGCAGGTAGATCGCTATAAAATACATGATATTGAAGTCGTTATTGACCGGCTGCCTGTAACGGATGAATTTCGTTTACGCATCAGCCAGAGTGTGCAACAAGCACTAAAATCGGGAAACGGGTTGCTTTTCCTGTCTCCTTTGGAAGAATCTAAAAAAGCTACAAAAAGGTTCAAAGAAGTCACTTATTCCAAACACCTTATGTGTGAGGAAACGGGATTGAGTTACGAAGAACCTTCTCCCAACCATTTTTCTTTTAATTCACCTTATGGTGCTTGCCCTTCTTGCAAGGGACTGGGGCAGATATACCACGTATCTCGCGAAGCGCTCATGCCTGACCCAGAATTATCCATTAATGAAGGCGGATTAAAGCCATTGGGTGAGGAAAGAGATTCCTGGTTTTTTAAACAGGTGCAGTCGATCGCAAAAAAGCATCGGTTCTCTCTTGATGAACCTCTGAAAAATCTTTCTCCGAAAGCCATGAATCTGATTCTTTACGGCAATGAAGAAGGCATTGAAAAAGATACCGAAGAATTGCAATCTGCATCTTCAGAAACTTACGAAGGGTTGATTCATCAGTTGAAAAGATGGTTTGAAAACAGTTCCAGTGATGCGGTACAAAGATGGGTGGAAGGATTTATGGAGCAACAAACATGCAAAGAATGTAAGGGTACCCGTCTCCGTAAGGAAAGTCTTTGGTTTAAGATCAATGATCGCCATATTGCCGAACTAAGTGAGATGAATATTGACAACCTCGCAGCCTGGTTCGACGGACTTGAACTGCGGATCAGTAAGAAGCAGGCCATCATTGCAAAAGATATTCTCAAAGAAATCAGAGATCGTCTGCAGTTTTTATTGCAGGTTGGTCTCTCCTATCTTACACTCAACCGCAGCTCCCGTACATTGAGTGGCGGTGAAAGTCAGCGTATTCGTTTAGCCACCCAAATCGGATCGCAATTACAAGGCATCACCTATGTTCTAGATGAACCCAGTATTGGGTTGCATCAGCGAGATAACCACCAATTAATAGAAGCTCTGCAGCGGCTCAGGGATCTGGGCAACAGCGTGATTGTGGTAGAGCACGACAAAGACATCATGCTGGCGGCTGATTACCTGATTGATATTGGTCCAAAAGCAGGTCGATTCGGAGGAATGGTCGTGGCCGCAGGCACACCTGAAGAAGTTTTAAAAGAACCCGGTGAAACAGCAGATTACCTGAGCGGAAGAAAGAAGATAGAAGTTCCCCAGCAGAGAAGAAAAGGCAACGGAAATATTTTAGAGCTGACCGGAGCAGAAGGAAACAATCTTAAAAAAATAAATGTGCGATTCCCGCTGGGTACGCTTATTGTTGTAACAGGTGTAAGTGGTAGCGGAAAGAGTACATTGATAAATGAAACACTATACCCGCTCTTAAGCAAACACTGCTACCAGTCACGCATACCTGTACTTGATTTCAAAAGCATCAAAGGTCTTGAACATATTGATAAAGTAATTGAAATAGATCAGTCACCCATTGGAAGAACACCTAGAAGCAATCCGGCAACTTACTGTGGGTTTTTTACAGAGATCCGTACGTTATTTGCCGCAGTACCTGAAGCAAAAATCAGAGGGTATAATGCCGGACGTTTTTCATTTAATGTAAAAACAGGAAGATGTAATGTGTGTGAAGGAGGCGGTATGCGTGTAATAGAAATGAATTTCCTACCTGATGTATATGTGCATTGTGAACATTGTAATGGAAAGCGATATAACCGTGAAACACTTGAGATCAGGTATAAAGGGAAGTCGATTGCAGATGTTCTCAACATGACTGTAGATGAAGCCTGTGAATTTTTTAGGGCTGTACCTTACCTGTTCAGAAAAATACATGTGTTGCAGGAAGTCGGGTTAGGCTATATCACGCTGGGACAAAGTGCTGTGACACTGAGTGGTGGTGAAGCACAAAGGGTCAAACTCGCAACTGAACTTGCCAAGAGGGATACTGGAAATACGTTTTATATTCTTGATGAGCCCACTACAGGGTTACATTTCCAAGATATCAGGATGTTATTGGATGTATTACAGAAACTCACTGACCGTGGCAATACAGTGCTTGTTATTGAACACAATATGGATGTGATCAAAGTAGCAGACCACATCATTGATATTGGACCTGAAGGTGGAGATGGAGGCGGAAAAGTTTTGTTTGAAGGGACACCCGAAGGATTGCTGAAATGCAAAGAAAGTCACACGGGTCGTTTTCTAAAATCAGAGTTGGGACCCTAAATAAAAAGAAACACCTCCTTTCGGAGGTGATTTCTATAGTGTACGGACCAAGAAAAACATTCAGCTGCTTACACTTGAACACAACAATGTCCGTAAACGAAAATTTTGAAATCCGTTTTGATTTTTTAAATCTGGCACTAATTACAGATACAACTTTTTCTTAAACACATAAAGTACAACATATAGGAGAACGACTGTGATACGTAGTGCCCACATAGTAATTTCGGGGCTGACTGTTTTGGCTTTTTGGATTTGGATTTTCATTTTTTAGGGTTTTGGATTATTAATAGGGATTTTAGAAGTAGTCGGGACACCGCAGTGAATTTTTATTCTTGAACCAATCTGCATACACATCACCGATTTTCCAGGTCAGGCGAAATGTACTTGAATAGTAAGAATCATTCCATTTAGGATTTCCTCTTTCCTTGCCGGGGCGATAAGGTGTATAACCCGGAATATTAGAAGGGAAGTAAGAACTTGGATTAGCCATCACCTTTGCAATCGCTGCCTGGTCGGGTGAAAGGTACTTATCAAACAAAGCGGGGTCAATGTATTTATTACTGACATCATCAATGTAATCACTACCTGTCATCCGGTGCATGAATTCAATACTGAAAGTAAGTCTTTCCGTTAAGTCATATTTCACACCAATCCCTAGAGGAATGTTGTAGGTAAACAAATCGTATTCAGGGATTCCTGTTTCTGCCATTCCCTGACCTTCCAGACGAAGCGGTTTCAGATCAATCCATTGTTCCGTGCCATCAGGTGCTGTATAGAGACCCTGCGGTTTAAAAGAAAGTATTCCTATACCTCCCATCAAATATGGGCGAAAGCGAGGTTGACCATACCCTTTTCTCTGACTAATCAAGACTGTAGGGTATAATTCAACACCTAAATATCCTTCATACAAAGGGGATCTAAATGTTAGATTTCTGTATTTACGAGCTTCTTCACCCAACGGATTTTCGTAATCAGGTATTAAACGATCATCCCCATCCATACTCCCAATATTACCGCCAAGGCGTAAACCGAACCATTCTGAAGGATAATAGCTGACAGATATCCCCCCAACAACATTGGTCATAGGGATATTTGTATCCTTTGGACCGATCGTACCCTTCCCTCTGTTGCCTCCAAGGTCACCCAAAAAATTCATAGGACCTGCATTTAATCCAATTTCAAAATGAGAATTAGATGTAGTAAACCCAACCTGAGCTAGTATCCGATTTGAAATAAACAAACCCGACGTTACAAATACAAAAGATATGAATGCACGAAGCTGCATAGAGAGAAAGAATTGGTTTTTCAGTTTCCTGTTTAAATTGGATATTGTAGAACAATATTAGAAAAGAACAGGTATATATCAAAATTTTTTCTCTTGAAATAAAGCTTTACCCTTAGAACACAGCCCAAATGCACTATAAAACCGCCTTTTTAGTCATTTCAATATGTTCAATGCCATCTTCCAGGTAAACAGAGCCGGAAACAACAAAGCCAAAGGATTCGTAAAACTTCTTCAGATATAACTGAGCACCGATCTTAATGGATTTGTTTCCGAACAGCTCAAAACATTCAGCGATAGACACCTGCATTAATTCTTTTCCAGCGCCGGTTCTTCTTATTGCCGGAGATGTAACTACCCTACCGATGGATGGTTCAATATATGATAATCCCGGAGGCAAAAGGCGGACGTATGCCACCAGATCACCCTCATTATTACTTCCCATCAAATGCCAGGATTGCAAATCCTTATTGTCTATATCCTGATAAAGGCATTGTTGCTCCAGAACAAACACATCAGATCTCAACTGAAGAATACGATAAAGATCCTTGCTGGATAAATCATCAAAAAAAACACATTTCCAATTTAGAAGCATAACGGTTGTCAGTTTTCAGTTACCAGTTTCTTAGTTTTCGATTATAAGTTATCGTTTGCTAACCGCCAACAGTTAACCGATAGCCATTTTTCAAAACCCATACTTCCCCTTCCATCTTTCATTTAAAAAATTTCTCATCTCCTCTTCCCTTTTATTATTACCGGGTTTATAAAAAAGAGTACCACTGATTTTTTCAGGTAAATATTCCTGTTCTGAAAAACTATGTTCATAAAGATGAGAATAGGCATAATCTTTTCCGAATCCTTGTTCTTTCATCATTTTCGTTGGTGCATTTCTCAAATGAAGCGGAACTGGCAAATCGCCGGTTTTACGAACAAATTCTAAAGCCTCGTTGATAGCATTGTAGGCTGAATTACTTTTCGGTGATGTTGAAAGATAAATAACGCATTGCGCTAAAATAATTCTCGCTTCCGGATAACCAATCTTATTTACGGCATCAAAAGTCGCATTGGCCAGTAACAAAGCATTGGGATTGGCGTTGCCGATGTCTTCTGAAGCAAGTATCACCAAACGTCGTGCTATAAAAGATAAATCCTCTCCTCCTTCTATCATTCGAGCAAGCCAGTAAACACCTGCATTCGGATCACTGCCTCTGATTGATTTGATGAAGGCAGAAATGATGTCATAATGTTGTTCTCCATTTTTGTCATAGAGCGCCATCTTTTGTTGCGCCACAGACATAACCAGTTCATCAGTAATGACAAGACCTGTATCCGACGAATGACCTGCAAGCATTTCAAGCATATTCAATAGCTTTCGTGCATCACCGCCGCTGAACCTAAGTAAGGCTTCCGTCTCTTTCATCACAACATCCTTGCTATAAAAAATTTCATCCTTCTGAATGACATTCTCAATGAGCGCAAGCAAATCTTCCTTTTCTAGCGCCTTTAGCACCAAAACCTGACACCTGCTTAACAAGGCACTGTTAACTTCAAAAGAAGGATTTTCTGTTGTAGCACCTATTAAACGGATAATTCCTTTTTCAACCGCACCTAAAAGCGCATCCTGCTGTGATTTATTGAACCTGTGAATTTCATCAATAAATAACACAGCACCTTTTTCTTTTGTGGCCTGTTCAATAACCTCCCTTATTTCTTTTACACCACTGCTGATGGCGCTTAATTGAAAAAAAGCAAGACCTGCTGATTTTGCAAGTATTACTGCAAGTGTAGTTTTACCAACTCCGGGTGGCCCCCAAAGTATCAAGCTTGGCAAAAAGCCTCCGTTTACAGCCTGATGAAGCATAGACCCCGGAGCAGTAATATGCGATTGTCCGATTATTTCATCGAAATTTTGAGGGCGCATTCTTTCTGCTAAGGGCGTAAGCATAATAGCAAGTTACAGAACTTTAACATGTGAAAGTTTATCGTTTTAATGGCAAACTATGATGGCCTTTTTCTCATCGCCATTGGCATCTACGAATCGTTATAGGCATTTGATTCCTTTAAGGAATATGCTGTTGCAAAAAAGCCTGCAACTTATTAAAGGCATCTTTGTACGTTGCCGCATCCCAGTCGCCGTGACCACCATTTGGATAAAATACATACTGATGAGGCACATTCAAACCGGCAAGTTTATCTTTTAATAATACTGACTGCGAAGATGGCACTACCTGGTCTGCACCTCCGTGAATAAGCAATGTGGGTGAACTGCCTTGCACAACATAGTTGATTGGTGAAGAAGACTCATAAAGTAATGGATTGGTTGCCGGTGTGAAACCTGTTACAGACTGAAGTAAAAGGGGTACAAGCAAAGAAGGTGGATTATTATAAAACTGCACAAGATCCGTGGGCCCAAAAAAAGACACTACAGCTTTTGCCTTTTTTGAAGCAGTTTCTTTATAAGCATTCAGCAAGGCAAGATGAGCACCGGCACTTGCTCCGACCAAAGCATATCGATCAGAAATTTTATACCCGGCAAGATTTGAATAAATGAAACTAAGGGCCGCCTTCACATCATTCTCCTGTGTCGGAAAAAGATTCTGTCCGTTTGCTGCAAGACGATAGCTAATATTAAAAATTGCATAACCTGGCAGGCGCGTTTTGATGGTGTCAACAATTGATTTAAAATCAGAACGATCGCCGCTTGTCCACCCACCTCCGTGTATCAATACCAGAAACGG
>JAULVS010000052.1:0-6886 GCA_032110905.1 Chitinophagaceae bacterium
TTGAAATTCTGGAGCAATGAGGTGGCAAGGCTGTATAAGATCAGTTCTATTCCACAAAATATTTTGATTGATCCCAATGGCCTAATTATTTCCAAAAACTTAAGGGGTGAAGACCTTCCAAAAAAACTTGAAGAATTGATGGGAGGATTAAAATGATTCATATTCATCTAATATAACATTATATCATTTTTTTAAAAGCTCATCTTCGTTAATTTGCGTTTTTATTGATTAATAAACACATAATATATTTTACTATGGCTAAATTCTTTATTCCTTTCCTGGTCCTTTTTCTCTCACAGCCTGTTTTTGCTGCATATTATAACGCCTCTTCATCTATGAAAGAACCGTCAGCAGAGAAGACGATTGAAGAATTTAGAAATTTATCTGTCAAAGAAAGAAATGAGCGTATAAAAGAAGTAAAAAAGGAGATAAAAAAACACAAGCAAAATCAAGGTGCAGATGAAACAACGCTGCTCTATGTTATCCTTGCTATTCTCCTTCCTCCACTTGCGGTTTATCTTCATCAGGGGGAGATCAATACAAAATTCTGGATCAGTTTGATCTTATCTTTAATTTTTTGGATTCCCGGTGTTGTTTATGCTTTGCTGGTAGTTCTCGGGCAAATCTGATCCTTTATAATCCAACACTACTCAGGCTTCCGTTGCGGAAAAGCCGATCTATTTTTTCTTCAGTAGCAGGATTTTTCTCTACCGGTGGTGCATGGTGTGGCTTTAAACGTGCATCAAATACAACTGGACACATACATCCCCAATGTTTATAAGAAATGAATGAACGTATGCCGTAAACATCATGTGATGGATTGCATCTGGTATAGGTTAGCCATAAATAATTGTTCATATTGGCAGCAACAAAAGTGCTGTCATCACAAATAACGATCTGGGCTACATTTTTTAAATTGGCATTGTCCAGTTGCTCATTTAGCTTTTTCATTTCTGCGGTAGCCGCTTCGTAACTTGAAAAAGGATTACATTGGAGTGTAATAACTCCTGGCATCACCATTTTTGCATTATAAAAACCATCAAGAGAATGAAGTTCTGCCGGAACATCTGTACAAAGTTCACGTAGCTTATCACCATATGCTGCAAGTATAAGTTTGCTGCCACTATTTAAGCCGGTGCCTGAATAATCGAGCGTGTCGATTGTAGTGTTTGTGTCAAAGTGCAGATCTCTTGTAAAGTCTATTCTTTCAAAAATATACTGCAGGTATTCATATATGTGATGAGTATGTAAACGATTGCTCTCATCTGCTGTAATGAAAAGAAATTTTGCAAGACTAAGCTGGCCCGTACCCAGTACATGGTGGGCAATGGTTAACAACTCCGAAGGTTGTTTAGCGGGCATGTATGGTGTATATCTTTCACTTCCGATTGCGAGTAAAAGTGGATGCACGCCTGCTGCATCTACTGCATGTACTTCTTTTAAACCGGGTATTTCATACTTGATGGCATTGCCGGTCATATCATGTATCAGGGCGCCAAAACTGGTATCCTCCTGAGGGGGGCGACCCACAACAGTAAACGGCCAGATAGCATTTTTTTTGGCGTAAACACGTTTGACTCTCATCAGCGGAAATGGATGTTTCAAACTGTAATATCCAAGATGATCTCCGAATGGACCTTCGGGCTTGTTTTCATTCGGATAAACTTCTCCGGTGATTACGAAGTCGGCATCTGTACTTAGTGCATTGCTCAAGTCATCATAATGATACCTGAATCTTCTTCCTCCTAATACCCCTGCAAAAGTCATTTCACTCATACCCTCAGGCAGTGGCATCACAGCACTCAATGTATGAGAGGGTGGCCCGCCTACAAAACAACTCACCTGAAGTGGCTGGTTTTTTGCATTTGCTTTTGTCTGATGAACACCAATTCCTCTGTGTAATTGATAGTGAAGACCAATCTCTTTATCAGTTAAATAATCATTGCCAGTTAATTGTATGCGATACATACCAAGATTGGAGTTCATAATGCCAGGCTTTTCCGGATCTTCAGTATAAACCTGGGGTAGGGTAACAAAAGCACCTCCATCCATTGGCCAGTGATGTATCAGAGGCAAATCAGAAATGCGGATTTCTTCAAATGAATGAGCTGACAATTTCTTAGGCAGGGCTTTGGTTGCTGCCCATCCTGTTTTTAGGTGTTTGAGCGGACTGCGAAGTGCTTTGAAAGGATCATTTTTCAGTTCAATTAATTCCTGCACAACCCTTAGTTGCTTGCGGAAAATAAAACGGCTGCGATCCAGGCTGCCAAATATGTTGGAGGCTGCACGATACCTGCTTCCTTTGACACGTTCAAACAAGAGTGCGGGGCCTCCTTTTTCAAAAACCCTCAAATGGATTGCCGCCATCTCCAGATATGGATCTACTTCTTCTTTGATTCGAATGAGGTGACCGTTTCGTTCAAGGTCGATTAAACATTCTTCAAGTGAACGGTATGCCATATTTGTAAAGGTATTGTATGGATTAAACAAAGTTCCGTGTTTCTTGTTTGATTGTTTTGCAAAAGTCTCGGCTATCTTTTATTAAGCTGATCAAAAATTTACAATGGTACAAGCATATAATTTTCTCGCATCCTGGCAACTGTTCCCTGAAAAATGCAGTTTTGAGCAAGGAGAGATTCCCAAGAGTGGATATTATAATATTGAGTCGATCGACAATGGCGCGACGTTGATGATCAGCGCCAGCTGGGTGAGCCGCATCAATGAAGCATTTTATTCTTCCTATAAATTAAAGCCAGACGGAGAAAAGCGGTCTTTTGATCAGCATGAATATGCAGAGGAAATCTGCGGTCATATTATTAATTCGTCAACGATGCTGATTGAATTGTATATGAACGGACAACCGAAATTGAAAGTTACACATGAAATTCTGTCTAATGGTTTTCTGAAAATAAGCCAGTCTGGTTTTACAGATGCCGGCTCTCAGTTTACAAATACCGAGATCTATCACAAACAAATGAGTGTTTTGCCTTATGCATCTTCGATTAGTGGCGTCGCCATTCGTCCAACCAAAGAAGGAGTGATCCGTCATCAGGCCCTTCGTGCAATGGAAGAGCAAACAAATATGCAGCTCGATCAGATCAAAGAACAAATAGAATTACTTGCCCGACAGGCACAGGAAATCGTAAAGCGTAAAGAGTTGTCCCTAATGATCTATGATGCAAAACTGAATTTCCGTCCGGTCATTGGCCACATCTATCACCTTTATCAAAAAAACGATGACAGTTATATTCTGTCGATGATTAGTCCGCAGGAGTGGGGAGAGGGTGGACCATTTAAACAATTCGTTGCTTCTGCTAAATTACTCGCGGATCATACGTGGACGGAGGTGTAGCCGATTATCGGTTATCAGTTGTCAGTTACTGGCGGTTATTTATTCTTGACTACTGCGTATTTTTTTACCGAAGAGAATTTCAACGCTTGTATTGTAAATGAAATGTACAATCATAGCGATGAGTAAGCTGTCACTCAGGTAAACGATCAGGTGAAATCCCAATGCAAATGGGATTATTTGCATGATTGCTTTTTCTCCTTGAGTACCATGGCCAAAGCCAAAAACGACCGCACTGATCAGGGCGGAAAGAATCATTGATTCATTAGTAAGAGGAATCAGAACCTGATATAGCACTCCTCTATAAATGTATTCTTCACAAAATGCAGCAATCAAAACAGCTGTAATCCAGAATATCCTGTCTGTATTATTCTCTGGTAGAATATGTCGCAAGGTGCTTTCTTTGTTCTGCTTGTTTTTCTGTGCAAATCCGGCAAATCCCAGTGCCGCAGCAAGGAATAATATTCCGGCTAAGACTCCATTAAATGAAAATGGACTTATCAGTTTGATTTCGAGGTTCTCACTTCTGGCTGTAAAAAAAGCAGCTACACAAAGACCACCCTGCATCACAATGGACTGAATATAGACAGATCTTTTTGAAATTTTAAAATCCGAGCCGGCTTCTTCCAGTGTATGTATATTTCTGAAGCTTACATAGGACAACCAGGGCAAGGCAACAAGTACAAGCAATAAAAAAAGAAGAATCATGCCCGCGTATTTTTTTGGTCTGCTTTTTCTAGAAGTTTCTGATGTATGCTGAGTACCTGTGGTAGCACCAGATGGAGATCATCGTTTTGTATTACGTCATCGCATAATCGCATTTTGATCGTTTCATCAATCTGATTTCTCATTCTTTTTTTTACCTCCTCTGCTGAGATTTTGTTTCTGTCCATCACTCTTTTTATTCTTAAGGCAGAGGGTGCGGATACTCCGATGATGAAATCAAGATCTTTGACACTGCCGCTTTCAAAAAGGAGGGCTGCTTCTTTTAAGATGTATGGAGCTTTCTGCTTTACAAACCAGTCATTTGCATCTTTGATTGTAGCAGGGTGCACAATTTTGTTTAGTTGCTCCAGTTTTTCCGGATTGGCAAACACAGTAGCTGATAAATGAAATGTATTTAATTGATCGTTTTCATATGCTTCATTGCCAAAGAGATCTATGATTTGCTTTCTTATTTCCGGATCTTCCTGCATTAATTTTTTTGCTGAGGTGTCTGCATTATAAACAGGAACACCCAACAGGCGGAAAAGATTGGCGACAATAGTTTTGCCGCTGCCTATTCCGCCTGTGATGCCTGCTTTAAACATATCGGATAGAATTAATCCGGAAACAAAGGATTGCGAACAGCTTATTTCTTCTCCGTAGCAGCTTTGTTCTGCTGTGAAGTCCAGTCCATACTAATCGAGGACTTTTCAATTTTGATATAGCTGCCGGGGTTGATTTCAAGAGAAAGGGTATTGTCTTCGTTTACTTTGTTTACGATACCGTGTATCCCTGCGATAGTAACAACTTTGTCTCCTTTTTGTAAATTATCGATGAACTGTTTTTGTTGTTTGGCTTTTTTAGCCTGAGGGCGAATCATAAAGAGCCAGAAGACAAGGATCATTAATCCTAGAAATATTAATTGAAAACTTCCGCCACCACCTTGTTGCGGATTGCCTGCGAGTAAAGTCAGAATTGTGAACATTTGTGTATTGGTTTATTTTTTAGCGATTACTTCACCTTCAAAATGGAGGGTATATGATTCAATTGCAGTATTGCATTTTACTGTTACATCTTTTGATGCAAAACCGACTCTTCCTGCACTGTTAAATTCGGCTTTGATTATACCTGATTCCCCCGGCGCAATCGGTGCTTCCGGCTTTTCAGGAACAGTACAGCCACAGCTGGCAGTAACATCTTCAATAATCAGTGGATTTTTACCGGTATTTTTAAAATTAAAGCTGATGACTACTTTTTCACCATCGACCACTTTCCCAAAATTCTGTACAGAATCAATCCATTGCACTGTTGTACGTGATGCAGTATCTTTTGCGATTGCTTTCAACTGCTCTTCTCCGGAAGGACCGTTGTCGGGTGCTTTGGGATTGGGGGCTTGTGAATTGCAGGCAATCAGACTAACGGCAACGAATGCGGAAACTAAAATTTTCATTGCGGAGTATTTAAAGGTGGTTAAATGAAAGTTTAATTATTTAACAGGGAGCAAATTTACCCTTTTGCGTTGGCTTTTTTAAATTCTACTTTATTTAATTTATGTTCTCTAACCAGATCTTTATGGATGCTGTCTAATATCCCGTTCACAAAATGTCCGCTTTGAGGGGTGCTGTATTCTTTGGCAAGGTCAATGTACTCATTGATAGTAACTTTTGGCGGGATTGTCTCAAAATAAAGAAATTCGCAAATGCCAAGTCTGATTAGAATCATATCCAAAAGCGCGGTGCGTTCAGGATCCCAGTTGATTAGTTTTGGCTTGATCAGGTTTTCACAAATTTCCTGTTTTTGAATGGTTGTAGCTAGCAAATCTCCAGCATATTTAATTTTTTCATTGCTTATGAACTGCTGAAAATTATAGGAGTTAGGTTTAATTAAAAAATTAAGCATAAGAAGACGCATCATTTCTGCGTCGTCATCCCAATTAGTAAATTGATCTTCCAGAAAAGCGATATATGTTTCATTCGGAAGAATTAGGTCGGTGAAAATGAATTCAAGTATTTCTTTTTCCTGTTTCTTTTCTCTTTCCTGAGTTAGGATATACTGCTGATAAAAAGAGGTTTCAGTTAATTGGTTATAAATTTTGCGTATCCATTCTGTTGGAATATAATTTTCCGGTTTCAGTTCTTTGCACGCCTGTTGGTAGGAGGGTAGTTCAAGTATTTTCCAGTATAGCTGATTGCCTGAAATTTTTGTATTTACCTTCAGGTCTTCTGCAGTTGGCAGGTGTTTAGATGCCTTGTTTCGCGCATCAGTTTCTGCGTAGCGACAGGTTTCTGTAATCGTATATACGAGAGAAAGAAATAATAAAATACTTTGATCCAGGCGTTTATTAAGATCTCTGACTGCCTGTTCGGTACTGATTGTTCCTTCTGAGGAGGAATAGGTATACAGCGTCTGCATCACCTTTACCCTTAAGTTTCTTCTGCTTATCATAATAAAAGAACTATTAAAAGGCTGCGAAGATAGTGATTCAAATGTTTTTGTACGTAGATTAAATTAACAATATCCGTGATTATGTTTAATCTGTTTAAAGCAGTTTTCTTTCCATCGATGGTCTGTTAGCAAGTGAATTCACTCGGTTAACAGAAATCAGTTCATCTGCCCTTCCGCCCAAAGGCCGATAATAAATGAGTATGGTATAATTGTTTTCAGTTTCCCACCAGTTGCCTTCTGTATCAGCTGTCTCAGTTAGTCCGGTTAGATCATCTTTCACCAGATAAATATAATCATAGAAGCCTTGTTTGAATAGCTGTGTCGTTTCAAAGTAACCGGTTGAGTCATTGAAAAAAAGCTGGTATTTAGGCGTAAGCTCATAACCGG
>JAULVS010000053.1:0-20940 GCA_032110905.1 Chitinophagaceae bacterium
CTCACTGCTGATCTGGAGTTGATCAATTATAAATCCATGTCCTACAGTGTTTCATCAGAGCCGCTGTTCAACTCACCCGGTGATGCCTATTTTAAAACCATCAACAGAGACATAGATGCACTCTACCGCTATGCGCTGAATGCTCGTATTGGCGGTGAGCTGAAATTTAAAATATGGATGGTTAGAGCCGGCTTTAACGTAATCGGTAGTCCATACCAAAAAAATGTCTTGCCAGATGGTAAAAAAGCAAACAGCATGACCCCTAGTCTTGGTATCGGTTACAGAAACAAAGGAGTTTTTGCAGACCTTACCGCTTCTCACACAATCGGTAATGATGTTCATTTCCCTTATATCCTATCGGGAAACAATTATCCATACGCTGCACAAAGAAACAATGGAACACAAATCATTGCGACAATCGGATTTAAATTTTAGAAAACATTCAGCCTTCTTTTTTTAATTCCTGATTAATAAAATTTATCACAGCTTGATTATTGCCCGGATCAAACCATTGTAATCGTTGCTGATTACGGAACCAGGTCAGTTGTCTTTTCGCATAGTGACGGGTGTTTTGTTGTATGAGAGAAACAGCTCTCTCCTTTGTATACTCTCCTCTCAGGTATGGATATAATTCTCTGTAACCAACCGTTTGTAACGGCGACATATGCTTAAATTTTTCAAGACCAGTGACTTCTTCAATCAAACCTGATGCAATCATTTGCTCAACACGTGCATTAATTTTCGCATACAAATCCTCTCTCGGCATATCAAGTCCGACACGAATTACTTTAAAAGGCCGTGACTTGACTTCATTTTCATAGAAACTTAAAATTGACTTACCAAAACATTCCCACACTTCAAGTGCGCGCAACATCCTTTGGGGATTGTATAAATCGCCACGTGCGGCATAACTGGGGTCTTTTTTGATTAGACCCTCTCTGAGCCAATCGCGGCCATTTTCATTGTATTTCAATGTAAGGGCTTTCCTAAGTTCGGTAGGCACCGAAGGCACAGGATCCAGTCCTTCCAAGAAAGCTCTGATATATAATCCGGTTCCGCCGGCAAGCACAACGATGTTGTTATTTTTAAAAAGATTTTCAGAAACTGACAGGGCATAATTTTCAAAACCGACAGCAGTCACTTCCTCCATCACCGAATGCGTTGCAATAAAATGATGCTTTACGGCACCAAGCTCTTCTTCTGAAGGACGAGCCACACCGATATTCAATTCACGGTAACACTGTCTTGAATCTGCTGATACTATCTCAGCATGAAAAGTACGGGCGACATCAATTGCCATTGATGTTTTACCAACTGCTGTTGGTCCTGCTATAAGTATGATAAATTGTTTATTCATTTCCGTGAGTTTGTAAAGAACCCAGAGAAAAATCATTACTATAATCTAAGATTGCTAAAACACGTCCTCATCACCGGCAGCTTCATCGCCTCCATCATCAGACGAAGAATCTTCATCATCTCCCTCTTCACCAAAGCCATCTGCCGCTTCAGATAGATCATATTTCTCTTCTATTTCGGTAAGCTTATCACTAACCAGACCTTTGGTGCCGTACTGACTAGGACCTACACCTTCTTTGCGTGCTACAGAAGGATATTCAATTTTAGAACTCTCCTCCTTTACAACCTGAATCAACTCTACAAGAAAAGTCCAATCTTTATTAAAATCATACACATATACAAAATGCTGATTGGGATCTTTGATCTCTGATGCAATTGTAGTTTCCTGCATGATAAGCGGAGGCACTTTGTATTCGTGTCCATCATAAACTTCTAATGATATTTCGCGTCCTCTTTGCCAATTTTCATTGCTGCGAAAAAAAGTAGCCTGATGTTTGCTGTCAAACTCATATGCCTTGAGAATGCAGTGATGCAAATCAACAAAATGCTGTGTGTGGCGAATCACCACGTCTCTATATACCGCATCGTCTTCTTCCCAGTAAATCCTGAATCTGAAAATTGCCATGGAAATAAAATAAGGTAATTCGGTTGAATTGATTCACAAAATTCGTGAACAAAGTTAGTTCTATTCCCCTACAGGAGCAAGATTTAGTTCGGCTGCCTTCATCAGCAAATAAGCAAAAGCTGCTTCATAATTGTTTTCTACTTCCCCATCGAGAATCGCGTCTTTGATTGCATTTTTCAAGTCGCCAACCGTTTTGCAGGGCGATAACTGAAAAGTATTCATGATGATCTCTCCTGTGATGGGCGGCTGCCAGTTACGTATATGGTCTTTCTCTTCAACTTCCCGGCAACGTTGACGAACCAGTTCGAAGTTGCGAAGAAATCGTTGCACTTTTTGCTGGTTTTTAGAAGTGATATCTGCCTCACACAACATCATCAGTGCATCAAAATCATCTCCCGCATCAAAAAGCAACCGGCGTATAGCGGAATCAGTGATGGTGTCTTTCGTTAAGCTGATTGGTCTGAGATGAAGGGCAACTAACTTCTGAACAAATTTCATTTTTTCATTCAGCGGCAACTTAAGTTGTTTGAATATTTTAGGTACCATTCTTGCTCCCACTACTTCATGCCCGTGGAAAGTCCAGCCATGACCTTGCTCAAATTTTTTGGTTGCAGGCTTTCCGATATCGTGCAATACTGCAGCCCATCTTAACCACAAGTCGTCAGAAACAAGCGCAACATTGTCTATCACCTGTAGTGTATGATAAAAATTATCTTTATGGCCTTTTCCGTCGATGTATTCAGCTCCCGTCAAAGCAACAAACTGAGGAAAGAAAACATTTAATAGTGAAGATCTGTACAGCAAATCAAAACCCAATGAAGGTTTTTTACTTAGTAATATTTTATTTATCTCATCTGCAATTCTCTCTGCTGAAATAATTTTTAAACGTTGTACAGATTCAAGAATGCCGTTCCAAGTTTCAGGATGAATGATGAAATTCAACTGAGATGCAAAACGAATTGCCCTGAGCATCCGCAGGGGATCATCGCTGAAAGTTTGTGCAGGAGAAAGCGGCGTTCGAATAATACCATTGTCAAGATCTCGGACTCCTCCAAACGGATCGATAAAGTTGCCGAAGTTTTCTGCATTCACAGCAATTGCCATCGCATTAATCGTAAAATCTCTGCGAAGCTGATCGTCTTCCAATGTGCCGGCTTCCACTTCAGGTTTTCTAGAATGCGCTGCATAGCTTTCCTTCCTTGCACCAACAAATTCCACATCAAACCCATAGAGCATAAGATGGGCCGTACCAAAATTTTTGAAAACACTGACATTGCTTGCAAAACCGGAAATTCGAACCACCTCCTCTGCAAGCGCAACTGCATCACCTATGCATACAAAATCCATGTCTTTACAAGTCCGCCCAAGAAGTTTATCTCTCACAAATCCCCCCACTAGGTAACAAGGCAATCCAAGCTGATCAGCAGTTTGACCAATCAAACGCATGACACTTAATTCTTCTTTGCTATAATCTTGTAACATTTGGTGTGTAAGTCTAATCGCGACTAAAATATTTAATCAAGCCAAATTTTAATTCGGCCTTGAAATAACTGATAACCGCCAACCGATAACCGGTAAACTCACTTATTCCAGCCTAGAAAATCATTTGCATTTGCGTAGATAAGTAAACTGAAAAGGATGACCATACCGATAACCTGCGCTACTTCAAGTACTTTCTGATTAGGTTTTTTACCCGTGATCATTTCAAATAAAGTGAAGATAACATGACCGCCATCTAATGCCGGTATTGGCAGCAGGTTCATAAAGGCAAGAATGATGCTGAAAAACGCAGTAATATTCCAGAAGCTTTCCCAATCCCATTCTGCAGGGAAAATAGATCCCATCGACTTAAAGCCACCGATTCCTTTGTATGCACCTGTATCAGGATTAAGAATCAGACGAAACTGATCAATATAAAAGCTCAGCTTATCGAATGCTTTTGCAACACCTGCCGGGAAAGCCTGAAGCAAAGAGTATTTTTTTCGTTCAACAGAAAGCACGCCCATTTTTTCATATTCCTCGTTGGTTAAAAACCCAACTCCGATTTTACCATCCTCATTTACTTTACTGGTAAGCGTCAGCTGACTACCATTTCTTTCAACAACAAGGTTAACTTCCCCACCTTTATGTGAAGAAATCAAAGGCGACATCTCATCAAAAAACTGAACCGGTACACTGTCGATGGAAACAACACGATCACCTTTCATTAATCCGGCTTGTTTAGCAAGAGAGGTATCACCTTTAGGGAAATCGCCTACGATGGCAGGAAATCTGGGCATCAGCATCATCCCTCTTCTTTGCTTATTTTCTACCAGCTGTTCAATGAGGTTGACGGGCAATTCTATCGTTAACGGATTACCGGCTCTTTTTAATTCAATTTTCTCACCCGTGAGTACTGCAGCATTCACATTTTCAAAATAATCCACTGCATTGCCATTTACGGAAAGAATCTGATCACCGCTTCTAAGTCCTGCCTTGTATAATAAACTATCCGCAACCCAGACACCATTCTTAAGGCTTGTCAAAGGAATTTTCTTCTCCCCCCAAACAAATAATATCATAGCGTAGATCAGAAACGCAAGGATTACATTCACTGTAACTCCACCAATCATAATGATTAGTCTTTGCCAGGCGGGTTTACTTCTAAACTCCCATGGCTGGGGTGGTAGTTTCATGGCTTCTTTGTCCATACTTTCATCAACCATACCAGCAATTTTCACATAACCTCCTAAAGGAAGCCAGCCGATACCATATACAGTTTCGCCTACTTTTTTC
This sequence comes from Chitinophagaceae bacterium, assembly GCA_032110905.1. Classification (GTDB taxonomy): domain Bacteria; phylum Bacteroidota; class Bacteroidia; order Chitinophagales; family Chitinophagaceae; genus Lacibacter. The sequence continues at coordinate 4,757 of JAULVS010000053.1, forward strand.
TTTGCTATCGCAAACCAGGGATCAAAAAAAAGAAAGAATTTTTCAACCCTGCATTTAAACCAGCGGGCTGTGATGTAGTGTCCGAATTCGTGAAATATGATCAGAATGGACAGAGACAAAAGCAGTTGTGCTGCTTTTATTCCGAATTCCATCCAGTTGATAGCGAGAAGCATAGTTTTCTATTTAAGCGCTGCAAATATCCATTAAAAAAGGTGATCTAAGGGTAGTTTTTTCGTTAAAGCTGTATCAAAGAAGCCGCATAACTTCTGGCTTCTCCGTCGCTTTCAAGGTATTCATCAAGAGTAGGATGCTCGATAAAAGGGATATTATTCATTGTTTTTTCAATCACATCGGTCATATCTAAAAAGCCAATCCGATTCCGCAAAAAAGCCCAGACTGCAATTTCATTTGCCGCATTCAGCACACAGGGGAGGTTACCGCCCTTATTGAGTGCATCGATAGCCAGTGCCAGATTGCGAAATGTTTTCAAATCCGGCTCTTCAAAACTTAGGGTGCTTGCCTTTTTAAAATCATAACGGGGATATTGGTTGGGAAGACGATGCGGAAATGCAAATGCATATTGTATTGGTAGTTTCATATCGGGCAAGCCCATCTGTGCTTTGATGCTGCCATCTTCAAACTGTACCATACTGTGAATGATGCTTTGCGGATGAACAACCACCTGCACTTGCTCGGGCTTCAGATTAAAAAGCCATTTTGCTTCTATCATTTCAAGCCCCTTGTTCATCAAAGTTGCCGAGTCAATCGTAATTTTCGCACCCATGCTCCAGTTGGGATGCTGAAGTGCATGATCTCTTTTTACGTTGAGCAGGAAGTTGGGCTTCTTTCCGCGAAAAGGCCCGCCACTTGCGGTGAGAATAATTTTCTCGATCGGATTTCTTCTTTCTCCAACCAGGCATTGAAAGATCGCCGAGTGTTCACTGTCGACAGGTAATATCGGCGTGTTGTTTTCAACAGCTTTATACATAACAATATCTCCTGCCACAACCAGTGTCTCTTTGTTGGCAAGCGCGATGGCTTTCTTTTTTTCAACAGCTTTTAATGTTGGCTTTAGCCCTGCAAATCCAACAATTGATGCCAGCATCATGTCGTAGGTATCAAAGTCGGCCGTCTCTTCCAGGGCAGCTTCTCCCGCAAAAACTTTTGTATCCGTAGAAGCGAGTGCTTCTTTAACTTTTTTATATTTTTTTTCATCCACAATCACAACAGCATTCGGCTTATACTTAAGCGCCTGCTGTATCAGCAATTCTTCATTTGTGTGTGCAGTGAGTATTTCAACTTCAAATAATTCGGGATGCTCATCGATCACTTCCAATGCCTGTGTGCCGATGGACCCAGTAGAGCCAAATAAAGCGATGCGTTTCTTCATATCAAAATTCTAATGAGGATAAAACTAAAGATTTAATGAGTTTGTTGAAGGTTTCTGACAGTTTCTTTTTCAACAATCATCATAAAGTGTCGAAAAGAATATTTTTTAAACCCATTTTATAATGATGGATCCAGTACCTCATTAGTTTTTGATTTTATACGGATCCATTTCATCGGCGATTTTTCTATCATTACTGAGCCGTGGCACTTTGTTCTGTCCACCCAGCTTTCCAATACTTTTCATATAGTCGATAAACCCGTTTTTGCGTATTGGCGTAATTACCAGCGGCTGGAGAATATTGCCCGCAATGAGGTCGTCATAATAGATGTTCTTTTCCCTCATACAGGATTCCAGACTGTTGTGAAATGCAGTGAGATCTGCCGGCAATTCTTCAAATTCAATCAGCCATTCATGGTAGCTTTTCCCTTTCCCCTGTTCAATATATGGAGCCACTGTGAATTCGGTTATTCTTACATTATTTTCAGCAGCTGCTTTTAACATACTTTCATCCACTTCCTCTCCAATAACATGCTCACCAAAAGCTGAAATATAATGTTTGATTCTTCCGGTAACAACCAAACGATATGGATTCAGCGACACAAAGCGAACTGTATCACCGATATTATACCCCCACAATCCGGCATTGCTGTTGATGATGATGGCATAATTCTCTCCGGTTTTTACTTCAGATAAAGAAAGTCGCGTCGGGTTATCATTAAACACTTCAGCAGCAGGTATGAATTCATAAAATATACCGTCGTTGGTATTCAGTAGAAGCCCTTCCTGGTCTCTTGTATCCTGAAAAGCAAAAAAACCTTCACTGGCCGGATATACTTCCACACAATCCACCGATCTGCCAATGCTTTCAAAAAGTCTGGCCTTATAAGGTTCGAAATTAACACCACCCTGTATCATCAGTTCGAAATTGGGGAACAACTCTCCCACTTTTTTACCTGAACTTTTAATCAGTTCGTCAAAATACATCTGCATCCATGGCGGAATACCGCTGATCATGGTCATATTCTGACTGATGGTCTCATCGACAATTTTCTGGAGTTTGGTTTCCCAGTCTTCTATGCAATTGGTTTCATAACTAGGCATTTGGTTGCTGCGGAGATAACGAGGTATCAAGTGATTTGAAATACCACTCAAACGACCGGTAGGAATATCTCCCACTCTTTCAAGCTCAGGAGAGCCTGAAAGAAAGATCAGTTTACCATCGAGAAAGCGGGTATTTCCTGTTTCGGCAGCATAACATAGAGCCGCGTTTCTTGCAGTACCGAAATGGTTGCCGACAGAGTCTTTTGTGATCGGGATATATTTTACACCACTTGTTGTGCCGGATGTTTTGGCAAAATATAGCGGTCTGCCTTTCCAAAGTACGTTGTGTTTCCCTTCAACAACACGATCAATCCAGGGTCGGATTTGTTCATAATCGCGTATAGGAACCGCTTGTTTAAACTGATTGTAAAGTGAAACATCCTTTAAGTGATGCTCCCTGCCGAAATCGGTTTTTCTACCCGTTTTCAGCAAACGGATCAACCACTGCTCCTGGTCGGCCACAGCAGTAAGAGCGGAGCGTTTGATATTTTTGGCGATAAGACCGGCTACGGGTCGCGCGATGATAGATTTAATATGCATTCGGGGATGATTCTCGCTTACCGGCGGCTTTGTGCTTCCGGTATAACAAGATGCAAAAATAAGTATGCCCGGATCAATCTGCTGAATTGACAGGATATTTTTACAAAAAAGCATCGCCTTTATATAAAAACTACTTACCTTTGCGTCCCTAATTCAGGATTTATGTTTGCAATAGTAAAAATAGCCGGTCAGCAATTTAAAGTATCAGAAGGTCAGAGCCTGTATGTTCCGCATATCAGCGGCAACGCCGGTGACCAGGTTGAATTTTCTGATGTATTACTCGTTGATGCCAACGGATCTATCCGTACAGGCAGCGCGATTAAAGAAAAAGTGAAAGCTGAAATACTTGCCGAGAAAAAAGGCAAAACAGTGATTGCTTTTAAAATGAAGCGTCGTAAAGGCTTCCGTAAGAAGAAAGGTCATCGTACGCTTTATACACAAATTAAAGTAACTGCGATTGCTTAATTAGATCGTAGTAAAAAGAAAAATTAATTTAATTATCATTCCAAGAAAATAAAATAACATGGCACACAAGAAAGGTGAAGGAAGTGTAAAAAACGGACGCGATTCACAAAGCAAACGTCTTGGTGTAAAAATTTATGGTGGACAACCTGCTGCTGCTGGAAATATTATTATTCGTCAGCGCGGCACTGTTTATCATCCAGGTAAAAATGTTGGTGTAGGAAGAGATTATACAATTTTTGCATTGACAGATGGTGTTGTTGAATTTAAAAAAGGTAAAAACGATAAGACCTTTGTTTCTGTTGCCCCGGTTGAAATTGCAGGATAAAAATTTTTTGAATTAAAAAATTTAACTATTTTTAACCTGTAATTGTTTTTCTAACCATTAAATTCTAAACAATGGCAACAAAAAAGAAAGCTGCTAAAAAAGCTGCTCCAAAGAAAAAAGCTGCTAAAAAAGCTGCTCCTAAAAAGAAAGCCGCTAAAAAAGCTGCTCCTAAAAAGAAAGCCGCTAAAAAAGCTGCTCCTAAAAAGAAAGCCGCTAAAAAAGCTGCTAAGAAGAAATAAGATCTTCCGATCAGAAATTAAAAACCTCCTGTTTCAGGAGGTTTTTTTATTTACAAAACTTTCTAATTAAATTCAATTTGCATCAATAACCAAAGTCTGTTTATGAATTAAGCTGAAACAGGCTGCTCACAAATTGTTTCTTGTCAAAGTGCAATAAATCTTCCGTCTTCTCCCCTACACCTATATAGCGTACAGGTATTTTAAACTGATGTGCAATTGCTAATACAACTCCACCTTTCGCTGTGCCATCCAACTTTGTAATTACCAAACCGGTCACTTCGGTTGCTGCTGTAAAATGGCGCGCCTGTTCAAGCGCATTCTGTCCGGTAGACCCATCTAAAACAAGGAGCACTTCATGAGGCGCATCGGGAATCACTTTCTGAATCACTCTTTTTATTTTACTCAACTCTTCCATTAAATGTGTCTTGGTATGCAACCTGCCTGCTGTATCGATAATAAGAATATCCGCTTGCTTTGCAACTGCACTGTTTACAGCATCAAATGCAACTGATGCAGGATCACTTCCCATTTCTTTCTTTACAATCGGCACACCAATTCTGTCACTCCAAATTGTAAGCTGGTCTACAGCTGCAGCCCTGAACGTATCAGCCGCGCCAAGCATCACTGATTTACCGGCCGTTTTAAACTGATGTGCAAGCTTTCCGATTGTTGTTGTTTTACCAACTCCGTTTACACCAACGACTAAAATTACGAAAGGCTTTTTGCTGGTTTGTAACGGATCTATAGCAGCATCTTCAGGTTTGTCTGTTAAGATACCCTGAATTTCGTCCTGAAGAATTTGATTTAATTCGGATGTGCCAACATATTTATCTTTTGCTACTCTTTTTTCAATTCGTTCGATGATTTCAACGGTTGTTTCAAGCCCCACATCTGCACCTACAAGCGCTTCCTCCAATTGATCCAATACTTCTGCATCTACCGAACTTTTTCCGGCAATAGCTCTCGTAATCTTTCCTAAAAAACCTTCCTTTGTTTTTTGTAACCCCTGATCGAGGCTTTCTTTTTCTTTCTTACCAAATAGCTTATCAAAAAATCCCATAGTGAGTCCTGTTAATGTCTTAAAAAGAAAAAGCTGTCATATTGATGACAGCTGAATACAATATTAAAAATGACATGAAAATTATTTCTGTGCCAGGTATTCTTTTACCTTGTCCTTGTGTATGATTGCTTCTTTAAAAGTGTAAGCACCGGTTTTAGGACTGCGTACAGCCTTTATTACCTTGCTCCAGTTTTTTGCTTCTGCTGCAGCTTTCTGGTCTTTTGTCTTGATCGCCGTTTTTGCCTGCTTTGCCATATAAATAAGTTAAAGATGTTTAAATAGAAATGAAGAACGATTATTTTATTTCCTTGTGAACCGTTACTTTCTTTAAAATGCGATTGTACTTTTTCAACTCAAGACGCTCGGGCGTATTTTTCTTATTCTTTTTTGAAATATAGCGGCTCGTCCCGGGCTGACCGGAAGTTTTGTGTTCTGTGCATTCCAGGATCACCTGTACTCTGTTGCCTTTCTTAGCCATAGTTAAATAAGTTTATAAAATTAAATTTCCACTCCTTTCGCACGCAGTTCTTTAACAACATTAAACAAACCGCGTTTATTGATGGTGCGTATGCCTTCAGTTGACAATTTAAGTGTCACCCACTTATCTTCTTCAGCAAGATAAAAACGCTTTTTTTGCAGATTGGGCAGAAAACGACGTTTAGTCTTGATATTTGAGTGCGAAACTTTATTACCTGTCACCGGCACTTTCCCTGTAAGCTGACATACTCTTGCCATATAACTGAAATTTTGGATCGCAAAGGTAGGTAAATCGGATGGAATTCTGACTATTTTTTTAGAATTATTCCGGGCTTAGCCCACGGGGTGACCAATGTCACTGGCAGAATGAATCATCAAAGTTAGTTTCGTGTCTTATTCGTTCACTTCAAAATCATTTTAAAATGAAGAAAAATATGGGAGGCACAGACAAGATTATCAGGCTGCTGATTGCGGCTGTGCTGGTTATATTGTACACATCAGGAATCACTACCGGCACTTTCGGATGGATTTCGCTTGCATTCGCAGGTATTTTCGTAGTAACCAGTTTGATCAGTTTTTGTCCGCTTTACACCCTTTTTGGCATAACCACCTGTAAAAAAACATCTATATGAGCAGCTTCAGTGAAATATTACAAAGCGAAATACCTGTCCTGGTCGATTTTCATGCCACCTGGTGCGGTCCCTGTAAAATGATGGCTCCCGAGCTGAACAAGCTTAAAGAAATAATGGGCGAAGGCGTTCGTATAATTAAAATTGATGTTGAGCGGAATCCCGGAACAGCCGGACATTATCATGTGAGTGGCGTTCCTACCCTGATCCTCTTTCAAAAAGGGAAGGTTTTATGGAGGCAAAGCGGAGCAATGAACGCCGGTCAACTTTCTCAGATCATTCGTCAGCATACGGGGGTCGGGGTTTAAGATAACCACATAACAATGTTATTATCACTGCCCTACTAAATAGGGAATATTTTCTCTTGAAAAAATAGAGCGCTTCCATTTACCCTTTCTTATTTTTGCCTCCTTCTCCGTAAGGGGCAATCAATTACAAAATGGCAAAATCAGGAAGTGATACCCCGCTGATGCAGCAGCACAAGGCCATCAAAGCCAAATATCCGGATGCAATTCTGTTGTTTCGGGTGGGTGACTTTTATGAAACTTTCGGAGAAGATGCAATCCATGCATCCCGTGTTCTCGGAATCACCTTAACAAAAAGAAACAATGGAGCAGCAGCTAGCAGTGAACTGGCAGGCTTTCCTCACCACGCGCTTGATACTTATTTACATAAATTGGTAAAAGCAGGTTTCAGGGTTGCCGTCTGTGATCAGCTGGAAGACCCCAAGCAGGCAAAAGGCATCGTTAAACGCGGCGTGACGGAATTGCTCACTCCAGGAACAGCAACCAATGATAAATTATTAGAAAAGGAAAACAACAACTTCCTGGCTTCTCTACATTTTACCTCCAACGGTTATGGACTTGCATTTGTAGATATTAGCACCGGCGAATTCTTCATTGCAGAAGGCAATAAGGAATATGCCGACAAACTGCTTCAAAGTCTAAAACCGGCGGAAATTATATTCCCTCGAAACAGACAAACGGAATTCAAAGAAACATTCGGTCAAAAGTTCTATACGTATCACCTTGAAGAATGGATTTTTCAGGAAAGCTATGCAATGGAAACTCTGCTAAAGCATTTTCAGACTCATTCTCTCAAAGGCTTTGGCATTGAACAAATACATTTGGGTATCATAGCTGCCGGAGCCATTCTTCATTACCTGAAAGATACAGAACACGCACACCTTGAACATATCAGTAGCCTGCACCGATTAGAAGAAACGGATTATCTGTGGATGGACCGTTTTACCATTCGCAACCTTGAATTACTGAGCAATGGCACAAACGATGGCTCATCATTGCTGCAAGTGATGGATAATACTGTGTCTGCAATGGGCGCCAGGTTGTTACGGAGATGGATGGTGCTGCCCTTAAAAGATAAACACCGCATTGAAGAGCGACTGAATACTGTTGAAGCTTTGATAAAAGATGTAAACCTTCGGCAAGAACTTCGAACATTGATCAGACAATGCGGCGACCTAGAAAGATTGATTGCGCGTTTGCCTTTAAAAAAAATCAATCCGCGTGAAGTTGCTCAACTTGGCAGATCACTGCAACTATCATCTTCTATAAAAACTTTATGCGCCGCATCCGATTTGCCTGCGCTGAAAAGGATTGCAGACACCATCAATCCGTGTTCACTCATTGAAGAAAAGATAAAAAACACACTGGAAGAAAATCCACCTGCTGCTATTGGGAAAGGACAAGTAATCAGGAATGGCATTCACCAGGAATTAGATGATTTAAGAAATATAGCAACCAGCGGAAAAGAATATTTATTACAGATACAGCAACGCGAAAGCGAAGCCACCGGCATCCCTTCGCTGAAAATATCTTTCAACAATGTATTCGGGTATTACCTGGAAGTAACACATACTCACAAATCAAAAGTTCCGGAGACATGGATCAGAAAACAGACGCTCACCAACGCTGAACGATACATTACTCCTGAATTAAAAACTTACGAGGAAAAAATCACAGGCGCTGAAGAAAATATCCTTCGACTTGAATCACAGATTTACGACAACCTTCTGCAGGATTTACAGGAATATATCGGCCCTATACAAATTAATGCACAGGCACTGGGATTACTCGACTGCCTCAGCTGCTTCGCAGAAAATGCTATTCAGCATCGTTATGTTAAACCGGTCATTTCTGAAGATACAGCACTGGATATCAAAGATGCCCGTCATCCGGTAATAGAATGCCAGCTTCCTCCGGGAGAACCCTATATCTCAAATAATATTTCTCTTGATCAGGAAGACCAGCAAATTATTATCCTGACGGGACCAAACATGAGTGGTAAGAGCGCGCTTTTAAGGCAAACAGGACTCATCGTACTGATGTCTCATATGGGAAGTTTTGTGCCTGCATCAGCAGCGGCCATCCCACTTACCGATAAAATATTTACGCGTGTAGGAGCCAGTGATAACCTCAGCGGAGGAGAAAGTACGTTCATGGTAGAAATGAATGAAACAGCCAGCATCATCAATAACCTGAGTAACCGCAGCCTCATTTTACTGGATGAAATCGGAAGAGGCACCTCAACTTATGATGGCATCTCAATTGCCTGGAGCATCGCCGAATACCTGCATGAGTCACCACTCAGACCCAAAACATTATTCGCGACACACTATCATGAGCTCAATGAACTGGAAGAGAAATTCCACCGCATAAAGAATTATCATATTACAAACAGAGAAGCAGGAAACAAAGTGATCTTTCTGCGCAAACTGGCAAGAGGCGGAAGTGTGCACAGTTTCGGGATACACGTAGCGCGTATGGCTGGCATGCCCCCTTCCCTGCTTGAGCGAGCCAATGAAGTACTAAAGCAGCTTGAAAATCAACGTGCCGGCAACAATGACCTAAAAGAAACATTAAAGCAACTTCCTGAACGAAAACTACAGCTGAATATTTTTGATGTGCACAGCCAAACATTCGAAGAAATCCGAAAACTGCTTTCCGAACTCGATATCAACCGGCTAACTCCCGTTGAGGCATTGTTAAAACTGCAGGAAATAAAATCGAAGCTTCAGTAATTTTTTCAGGTTTATTTTTTCAGGTTTCAGTAACAGCACCTAATTTCGCATAAAATTCAGCAAATGGAACAATCTCAAAAGAAATCAACAACACTCTACTGGATTCTTTTCTTTTTATCTGTGGCAGCGTTTTTTGTTCTGTATTTCTCACCCTACGCTAATTTGATAACTGCAACTCTTCCCTTCGTTTGCTATTATCTGGTAAAATCGATGGATCTGATTTGATTCTGAAAAAATATTTATCTATAAAACCTCTTCTGATCGGAAGAGGTTTTTTTATACCTGAAATACGCCAGTTTTAAATTCCTCCATATGCGGATTATGGTTGGCTGCAGCAATTCCTTCACTGATTACTTTTCGTGTTTCAACCGGATCAATGATGGCATCTACCCAAAGTCTGGCTGCTGCATAATACGGCGTGGTTTGCTTTTCATATTTACTCTTGATATCATTGAGTAGTTGTTGCTCATCTTCCTGGCTCACTGTTTTGCCTTTTGCTTTCATCGCTGCAACCTGAATCTGCAACAAAGTTTTTGCCGCCTGCTCTCCTCCCATCACCGCAATTTTTGCAGTAGGCCATGCATAGATGAAGCGCGGATCGTAAGCCTTGCCGCACATGGCATAATTACCTGCTCCGTATGAATTGCCGACAATGATTGTAATCTTGGGAACCACACTGTTTGCCACAGCATTCACCAGTTTCGCACCGTCTTTGATAATGCCACTGTGTTCACTTCTGGATCCTACCATAAAACCCGTTACGTCCTGTAAAAAGACAAGGGGTATTTTTTTCTGATTGCAATTCATAATGAAGCGCGCTGCCTTATCGGCACTATCATTGTAGATCACGCCTCCCATCTGCATTTCACCTTTCTTGTTTTTAAGTACCAGTCGTTGATTGGCAACAATACCAACTGCCCATCCGTCAATACGCGCATAACCGCAGAGAATTGTTTTGCCGTAATCTGCTTTAAACTGGTCAAATTCACTGTTGTCGGTGATACGTTCAATGATATCGAGCATATCATAAGGCTTTCCATCAGAAGGAAATAAGCCGTATAATTCATTGCTGTCTTTTGCAGGCATAACAGATTTCACTCTGTTAAATCCGGCTTTAGGTGTATCTCCCATTCTTGAGATGATGCGCTTGATTTCATCAAAGCATTCCTGCTCTGTTTCAAATTTATAATCTGCGATCCCACTCACTTCTGTATGTGTGGTTGCTCCGCCAAGTGTTTCTATGTCTACATCTTCACCAACGGCTGCTTTAACAAGGTAAGGTCCTGCAAGAAAGATCGAACCATTGCCTTCTACCATCAGTGTTTCATCACTCATGATTGGCAGATATGCACCTCCGGCCACACAGGCACCCATCACAGCTGCTATTTGTGTAATGCCCATCGCACTCATCTTCGCATTGTTTCGGAAGATGCGACCGAAATGTTCTTTGTCGGGAAAGATTTCATCCTGCATTGGCAGAAAAACACCGGCACTGTCGACCAAATAAATCACCGGTAAATTATTTTCCATTGCTATTTCCTGAAGTCGCAGGTTTTTCTTTCCGGTAATCGGAAACCAGGCACCTGCTTTCACCGTCTGATCATTGGCAACAATCACACATTGTCTTCCGCTTACATAACCGATGCCCGCAACAGTGCCACCGGCCGGACAACCACCATACTCGGGGTACATTTCATAGCCTGCAAACGCAGCAATTTCAACAAATTCAGAATCATTATCTGTCAAATATTGAATGCGTTCACGTGGTGTGAGTTTGTTGCGTTCTTTTTGTTTTTCGATGGCTTTTTTACCCCCCCCTTCTGCTATAACAGACAGGCGGCGGCGCATCTCGGATACAGAAAGACGAAAAGTGTCTTCGTTTTTATTGAAAGATAAATTCATACAGCAAGTATTATTAATGGCATTAAATCTTCACCCGACTAATATGAAAATCAGATGAGAGGATGAACAAAAATAAAGGATTCTGAAGCGAAAAAAGAATGGCAGTGATTGGAGAGATGAGAATTTAGATAATAGTGATGAGTGTTTTGTAAAGTGTATAAAGAAAGAAATTAGTTATTTAATTAGGGCAACGATACTTATAATTCCTCCATACATGATCTCCTACACATTTGGCTCTTGTTCCGGAATAAGGATGACTACTCATAAATGTTGATAAAATATCATCGCCTCCTCCATTTTCTTTTTCCATTCTCTCCCATAAATTTTTATTAGCACAAATATTGTAACCGGCTGCTTTTGCAATATCCATTCCTCTCATGTCACTGTATGCTTCATCTTTTTGATTAAAGGAAGTAACCATAAAATTGCTGATCGTATAGGCGATAGAACCCATCGACTCACCCATCAGGTCGGTGAAGAGATTTTGTTTTTGTAATGTCTTTTCCAGATGTCCGAGTTCATTGTGCGCTATCTCGTGACCGATTATACATGCTAGCTCGTCGTCATTTGCACAAAACTCCATCATCTTTCTTGTGACAAATATTTTCCCTCCTGCTGTAAAGGCATTTAGGATTGATGTATCCATATAAAATATCTCATAACGAAAACCTTTTGGGTTGCGTATGTTACGCACCAGCCGATCAAGAATTGTGCGTAATTTTTGAGTAGGTACTGACCTATTATTGAGCTTTGAATTTTTTCTGAAATGATCAACAATTTGCTGACCAGCCTCCTCCTGCTTTTTAATAGAAACAGGATCCGCAAAAGAACCGGTAAAATCATCAAATAATTCACCGGCTACATTGATGAATGTTGTGGTGCCATCTTTATTGTAGCAGTCAAGATCATAAACAATACCCGGCTTTTCCTGAGCAGAGATTGCATTTGAAATAACTAATGTTATAATAGCAATCAAACCCGATTTTATAAGTTGCACGAATGACATATATGTGAATTTTTATTTTAAATTATTTTAAAAGCAACTGCCTGCATAAGAAAAGATGTTTACTCATTACATTTTCATTCTCTACTCACTGATTACAATGAAGTTATAAATAAAAGAATTATCGCTATGGTCTCCTAGCACTACCGATCCGGGATTCTTTGCAAGTACATTACTACAAGATTCACACCAACCTAAATTTGCAGGCGCAAAATACAAGCCTATTTTCGTAAAGGAAGAATATTGAGGTACCAACTCACAGGAAAATTCAAAACGGCTCAAATTAAACCTGACATTCACCGGCTGGTATCCGTTGCCTCGCATCAACTTTTCAGATTGCGCTCTTAATTTATTAGCCAGATCCTGAACACTGCTTCCACGAACAACCAATCGAACATTGCCTGATGGTGGCGGTGGAGGTGCCGGCGGTTGCACCACTACCGGATCTTGCTTTGTTCTACGCTTTTTCTTAACAGAAGAGGAATCCACATTTTCTTTCTTGTCCTTTTCTTTCTTATCAGGCTGACCATTCACGACTACATTGGAAGAATCCTTTTTAACATCACCGCCTGCATTGTTTCCTCCATCACCTCCTCCTTCCTTTCCAAAATAATATCCGGCATATCCAAGTCCGGCCAATAACAATATCGCCAAAGGAATAGCCCAGTATAACCATATTTTTGATTTGTTACTCGACTTTGAAAGAGCAGAATGATCTACAACTGTTCTCTCTTTACCATGTCCTTGAAAAGATGTTGCTGTTCCGAAGCCGGGCTGATCTATCATTGTTTTACCGCCAGCGTCTTCAGATAAGTCAATCACAGCAGAGGGATCTAATGCTTCTGCAAACTCACGGCAGGATTGGAATCTTTTTGTTACATCTTTATGAGTTGCCTTTCTGATTACTTTAGACATATGCTCCGAAACAGCAGGATAAATCAATCGCGGATCAGAGAGTGGCACGTTAACTATCTTGTCATAAATATCATACTCAGTAGTTAAGTTGTAGTAAGGATTAAATCCCGTTACCATCTGATACAAAGTAATACCTAATGAGTAGATATCAGAACGATGATCCAGATCCTGACCTCGTACCTGTTCGGGCGACATATAATAAACCGTACCAGTTAAACTTCCTGTTTTAGTAAGACTATAACTCTGATTACCTAATAGTTTAGCGATACCAAAATCAAGCACTTTCAACTGACCATCATTGGTAAGTATAAGGTTGGATGGCTTAATATCTCTGTGCACAATTCCTTTGTCGTGTGCGTACTGAAATGCTTCCAACGCCTGACGGAAATATTGAATAGCTTTTTCTTCTGGAATCGGGCCGCTTACATTCTTGATGTAATCGTCAAGTGGACGCCCTTCTATGTATTCCATTATCAAATACAGACCGGATTGATCTTCATGATAATCTGAAAGTCGAACAATATTTGGGTGAAGCAAATCAGACATTGTTTTTGCTTCGTTTTCAAAACGCATCCGGATAGCTTCGTTGGAAGCCAGATGTGGATGCAGCATTTTGATGGCTGCCTTTCGGCTAAGTTTTACATGTTCAGCCAAATACACGGTACCCATCCCGCCATCGCCAATTAAACTAATAATCTTGTAATTCAGAATTTGAGAACCAATCATTGCTTATTATTTTATTGAGTCTTTAGATTTAAGTGCTATTGTGATAACTGTAATAAAAGAGAGCGAAAGGATTAACAGCGCTAGAATATCAGGGCGCAGATGATCTTTGTATTCTCCAAAGAAGTCTTTATACGCTGTTTCGTGAAACTGTGTTCGTAAGAACTCCGCCGCATCTGATTTCTGGTAAGCAGTGGTGCGATCGCCATTGGCAGTTAATACAGGATTCATCTTATCAATATTTTTCTGTATAAGTGAAAATCCTTCTGTGCCCCAGCGGGATATAGTGAGATAACTTAAGCACTCAACCATTACATTGGTGATTTTCGCAAGAACACCGGCAAGCATAATTTGTGGCAATAAGGCGATTGGCACCAGGGTCATCACTTTTTCGGTATTGGATGTGATAGCCGACAACATCAGGCCATATAATGTGGCAACAAGAGACAAACCAAACATCCAGAAATATGCACCTGATATGCTGGTCCATTGAGACAGATCAGGTTCCTTTGCCGTTGCAAAACGAAAAGCAAGGATCAGAACAAATAATAATGACTGAACGGCAGCAAATGCGCCCAATACAGTCACCTTTGAAAACAAATAGGGGAAAATTCCGAGATTATACATACGCTCCCTTGCATAGATAGGCAATTCACCAACAATCTCTCTAGCAGCATTATTTGTTCCAAACCAAATTGCGGAAACTGACATCAGAAAGAGAATAGATAACTCCAGTCTTTCATAGATCAAACAAATTAATAAAGGTATTAGTAGCGCCTGAGCAAGCATCAGCAAAGTATTCTTGCGATCGTTCAGTTTGATGGTAAAGTAGCGCATAGTGAGCCACCAGTACTGAGAAAAATAATTGATTTTTGTAGAATGCTGCAGCTTTTTGGTGGTAACATTATCACTTTGTTTTTTGCTACCGTTATGATTCTTGTATTTATCGATCCACTTTTGTGACCTGTTACCTGATAAGCTTGAATATACCTTCACTGTATCATCAACCTCAAAATAAGACAGATACTGATTTACTTTCCCGTAATATGTAATATGACCTCCTTCTGCAAGAAACATCACGTCATTTACGTAATTCAAATCTTCCGGCTTATGTGTTACCAGTACAACAGTTGTGCCCTGTTCACTTAATTTTCTTAAACTACCAAGAAAGTCTTCGATAGTCTGCGGATCAAGCGGAGATGTTGGTTCATCAAGAAAAAGAATCATGGGCTCATTTAAAATCTCTACCGCAATTGAAACTCGCTTTCGCTGCCCGCCGCTGATTTCACCAACAAAGCTGTGTCTGATATGAGAAATATTCAAATCCTCAAGTACTTTTTGAATGCGTTGCTCGATCATCTCATCACTCTTATGCGGCATTCGAATACGAGCAGCATAGCGAAGCGACTGATCAACAGTTAGTTCTTTGTGTACAATATCATCCTGAGGAACGTAACCAATTTGTGTTTTTAAATAATCATAGTTTTCATAAAGCTCCAGTCCGCATACGTGAACCGTTCCTTCTGTTACAGGAGAAGCCCCGTTCATTGCTTTTAACATTGTCGATTTACCGCAACCTGATGGCCCCATAATAGCCAGAAGTGAATTTGACCGGATGTCAAAAGTTGAGTTATGTAACCCATATTTCCCGTTCCCGAATTTTTTAGCAATAGAAGTAACACGTATGGCAATTTCACTGGAGAGGTCTGTAGCTACACCCTGTAATGAAAGCTTAAAGCGACCAATCAGAATAACATCATTTTCATTAATAATTGTAGCCGATGTGATTCGTTTACCATTAACAAAAGTACCGTTTGCAGAATCAAGATCGCGTATGACAATGCTTTGATTTTTCTTCCTTTCTACCACTGCATGCCGCCGGCTTACAATACTTGATTTGAGAACGATATCCGAATCTTCAGAACGACCTATGTATACTTCATTTTTATTTTGTAACTCTTCCGACAAGCTCTTAATCGGCTTAGTCTGGATGCCTGATTTTGAAGGATCGAATCCTCCGCCTGAAGCGAATGCTGCATCATCGGGATTAAATACGAGACGTACCCCCTGATTGGAAAACCATACATCACTTCCGGTTTGTACCTGAAAGAGTTTACCGGGAGGAAGTCGCTGCCCATTTATAAAAGTCCCATTCGTGCTATTCTGATCAATCAGGAATAAATTACCCTGCTGGTCTCTGATCAATTGAGCATGATAAGAAGAAACAACATCAATCTGTAAAATAATCTGACAGGTAGATGAACGACCAAGCATCAGCTCCTGGTTGTTCCCTATCATAATTTTCTTTACTAATCGGCCGTTATAGACAAAACCTAGTTTCATGGAAGGAAGTTGGTTGTTAGTTGTTGGTTGTT
>JAULVS010000054.1:0-30023 GCA_032110905.1 Chitinophagaceae bacterium
GTTCTGTCGGCGTATTGATTTCGTTTTCCGGGGGAAGTAGGCGTTCCTTTCTGCGTGGCAATTTCTTCACTGGTGCTGTCGTCTACATAGGCTTTGCCTTTATTGATCAGTTTTACAGCAAACGCATACAGCTGTTCAAAGTAGTCGGACGCATAAAATTCATTTGCCCAATCAAATCCCAGCCAACGAACATCTTCTTTGATGCTGTCAACATATTCAGTTTCTTCAGTAGAAGGGTTTGTATCGTCGAAACGCAGATTGGTTTTACCGCCGTAGCGAATGCCCAGTCCGAAATTTAGACAGATACTTTTGGCATGACCTATATGCAGATAGCCGTTCGGCTCAGGTGGGAAACGTGTAAGGATACTTTTGTGTTTTCCGTTACGCAGATCTTCCTCAATGATTTCTTCAATGAAATTCAGACTTTTTTCTTCGCTCATGCCTCTTTAGTTATGTCGCAAATTTAATGTTTAGAAGGATAACAACTTGTTGTATAAAAGATGTTTTCGTTATTGTCTTTTTGTTGATTACACAAATTCTCTTAGCGTTTTCTCAATGATGCCGATACAATCATCAAGTTCAGGCTTTGTGATCACAAGTGGCGGAGCAAGACGAATCTTGTCGCCATGTGTTGGCTTAGCCAATAGGCCGTTTTCTTTTAAAGCAAGGCATATACTCCAGGCCGCTTCGGGATCCTGGTGTTTGATCACGATTGCATTTAGTAAACCTTTTCCTCTTACTGTTTCAATAAGAGGTGAATGAAGTTCCGTTATTCTTGCTCTAAAATAGCGTCCAAGTTCTTCTGCATTCTCTGCAAGGCTTTCATCTTTCAGGATCTGAAGTGCTTCCATTGCCACAGCACAGGCTAGCGGGTTTCCTCCATAAGTTGAGCCGTGTTCACCGGGTTTTATGGTGAGCATAATTTCATCATCTGCCAGCACAGCGCTGATTGGCAACATGCCTCCGCTGAGAGCTTTTCCAAGAACAAGGATATCCGGACGAGCATTCTCATGATCACAAGCAAGCATTTTACCGGTGCGTGCAAGTCCTGTTTGGATTTCATCTGCAATCATTAATACATTGTATTTCGTGCAGATTGCTCTTACTCTGCTCAGATATCCTTCATCCGGAACAACCACGCCGGCTTCTCCCTGAATGGGTTCAAACATAAAGGCAGCAACGTTAGAATCAGATGCGACTTCTTCAAGTGCTTTCAGGTTGTTATAAGGGATGATTTTGTAACCGGGCATATACGGGCCAAATCCTTTGTAGCTGGATGGGTCGGTAGATGAAGAGATAGCGGCCATGGTTCTTCCCCAAAAATTGCCTTCTACAAAGACGATGATTGCTTTATTTTCTTCAATACCTTTCTTTTCATATCCCCATTTTCTGGCGAGTTTAACAGCTGTTTCTCCGGCCTCTACTCCGGTATTCATTGGAAGTACTTTATCGTAACCGAAATAATTAGTGATATATGCTTCATAGGTGCCGAGCAAGTTGTTATGAAAGGCTCTCGAAGTCAGTGTCAGTTTTTCGGCTTGTTTTGTGATAGCTTCCACCAGCCGGGGGTGGCAATGGCCCTGGTTGACCGCAGAGTAACCGCTCAGAAAATCAGTGTATTTATTCCCTTCTACATCCCAAAGAAAAACACCTTTTCCTTTTTCCAGGACTACCGGCAGGGGATGATAGTTATGAGCGCCGTATTCAAGTTCGCGGTCAATATATTGTTGTGTTGCCGCAGCAACATCGTATGAAGTATGCATAAAAAATGAGGTTAAAGAATTAAAAAAAGTAAAAGACAGTAAGGATTGCTATAAAGCAGGTTAGTGGTTGAGCAAATCAAGGTTGCTGCCGAGAAAAGATATCTGACTACTGCATCTTTGCATTATTCGAAATTACAGAAAAAAGAATAGAATTTCTATGTCATACGTTATTCCTTCACAAACGAAAGTCGGACATATTCATCTTAAAGTGAGTTCGATCGAGAAAGCACTGGGTTTTTATCGTGATTTACTTGGGTTTGAGGTAACGATGAATATCGGTGATAGTGCGGTCTTTTTATCAGCCGGAGGTTATCATCATCACATAGGTTTAAATACCTGGCAGAGCAAAGATGCAGGACATGCTCCGCAAAGAGCTGCCGGGTTGTATCATGTTGCATTTCTATATCCTACACGCAGGGATCTGGCGGTTATCGTTCGCCGTTTGCTTGAACACGGGTATCCTTTAACAGGGGCAGCCGATCATGGTGTGAGTGAAGCAGTTTACCTAAACGATCCGGACGGAAATGGTGTTGAACTGTATTGGGACAGACCTGTAAATGAATGGCCAAAACAGAATGATGGGTCCTTAAATATGTTTACAGATTATCTTGATTTACAAGAGTTAATAAGCATTTAACTAAAATAAATAATTATAATAAAATTCACTCTATGACCCTGAAAAAAAGCGCGTCCGGGAGTTATGATTTGAATTTTGAATAATCTCTTTAAATCATGGAATAAGGATATATGAAATAGCCATAACAAAAATTCGATACCAGCCGGAATGATCTTTTAGGCTATTCTATATGACCATTAAAAAACAATAAAAAAGAACATATGAAATAGCCATAACGAAAATTCGATACCAACCGGAATGATCTTTTAGGCTATTCTATATGACCATTAAAAAACAATAAAAAAGAACATATGAAGCATCAATATTTTTAAAAGTATGCCTCAAGAAATGAAATAAAAATTTGGTTAAACACAGTTTAGGGATTGATTGTTTAACTGTAATTTTAGAAAATAATGTTTTGTTATGGAAAAGAAGATCTTTTTATTTGGCTTTCTTGTTTTTTTATTTGCATGTAAAAAAAATGATTTCCTGCAAGAGAAATCCAATGAGATTACAGCGTTTAACGCAAATACCAATGAAGTGACACCCGGGATGCTGATGATTTTCACAACAACAAAAATTATTACAAAAGATACTGCTACAGCGCAAATTGGGAATATAGCAGCAACACTGATTAAACTTGATTCATTTCGGATGGGCATGTGGGTACCGGTAATTCCGATAGGCAATTACAATATCAATCTGAAAAATGCAGGAGGTCAGGACTCACTTCCTGTTCGTGTTTTGCCCTACAATACCATAACTGACCCGAAAAACTTTTTGATCAACTTGCAAAAAGATGCAGGATCGTTGACTGATTCTTTAGAAGGTTTTCAATCTGGAGGGCTATTGGCAGGAAATGAATTAAAATTTCTACGTGAATTGAAAAGCCGCATTGACAGTAAACTTTCTCGGCTAAATCCAGTTCAGTCAGAGCTATTAGCCTATTTAACAGATGAGTTTATTACTAACCAGTCTTCTTTGTCATTACCAACGCTCGATACTGCACTTATTTTTCCTCGTTTCAATCCCGAAGAACAGCTTGCTGACATTGTTAATTTAATACTGCCTATCCACCAGAATATCAACAAACTTTCATCAGTAAACTTGACGGCAGGTGATTTATGGAACACAATATCATCTGATTTAAATGAAGCTGCTTATCTGCTTTCATTGCAATTGTATATGATAGAAAAATGCAGAGCTGTGATTTTGAACAAGCAAATTTCATCTTTTGCCTGCATTGCTGAAGGTGGCTTAAGCATTAAAGATGGCGCTACAGGTGCAGTCCCGGTCAGGGTAATCAGAGGTCGATATATCAACCAACGATTGCAGGTTAACCTACGTACCATTAACCAATCGGATGAAAATTTATTAAACGGTAAAGTAAAAGAGCTATTTAATTTAAGTAATGGACTTGCTAAAAGTGATCTGACAATAAATCAGAAATGGAGTAGACTGCAATCAAAATACAATGATTTAACTGTATCTATCCCGACTACTTATGTTTTCTATACTTCTCCATTACCTGTTCTTTCTAAATACAAAACATTTGAAGTTCCGCCAACTGTCCTTGTAATTAGTAAAGTAAGTGAGCCTGGCATCTCCGTTGTTGGTTCGACAGACACCGATGGGGCACTTCGATTATCTTTTAATAGTGATATTAATACGATTGCTGACGGAACAAAATTCAATATTCGCATTAATTACAATCAGGACTTATTTAACAGATCTGTTAGTATGGCTCAGCAGTTGAGTTTTGAAAACTATCCAAACGTAATGATTGGTGGGAGAATCTGGATGCAGGAAAATACAACAGTCAAAAATTTCAGAAACGGAGAATCTATTCCGTATGTAAGCTGGGGGCCTACATGGGCTACACTGAAAACTCCAGCCTGGTGTTATTATAACAATGATCCCGCTTCAGAAGCGACTTATGGTCTTTTGTATAATTGGTATGCTGTAAACGACTCGAGAGGTTTCGCTCCAGAAGGATGGCATGTAGCATCGGATACCGAATGGAAGGAAATTATTGCTTTTTTAGGTGGAAGTGCAGAGGCAGGCGGTAAATTAAAAGCAGTATCGCCTCTTTGGAATGCTCCGAATACAGGAGCTACAAACAGCAGCGGGTTCTCGGCACTTCCTGCCGGTTCCAGGGGTAATGGAGGTACATATGTTAATCTTGGCAGAGGTGCAGCGTGGTGGACAGCCAACCAGTATGGACCCAATGGCTCATGGTCATATTATGCCTCTTATAACAGCTCATCCGCAACAAGAGGAGGGGCTAGTAAACAAGATGGATATTCTGTCAGATGCGTCAAAGATTGAGATAAATATTATTTATTAAGTTATTGATTTATAAGATATTAATATTATTTTAATCAAATAAAATATTAATATAAATTCACTCAATCATTCTGAAAAAATAGGAGTCCGGGAGTTTTAATTCAGGCTTTACCGATTCATCAAAAAGAGCGTAAACTGTACTTCCGCTGCCGGTCATAGAAGCATAGAAAGCACCGGCTTCATAAAGGGTTGTTTTGATTTCAGCTATTTCAGGAAACTGTTTCATTACCGGGATTTCAAATTCATTGACTAGCTTATCTTTCCATTCTGATACCGGCAAACGGATGATGTCTTTAAGAGAATCCGTATATTCAATCGGAGTGTAGGTGCGATTGAGTTCGCTGAAAGCCATCGCAGTTGATACATGCAATGCCGGATAAACCAGGGCAATTTTATATCCATCTAGGGATAATGAAACCGGTTCGAGCAATTCACCGCGACCTTCCGCATAACAAGGTCGGTTATAAACAAAGAAAGGGCAATCACTTCCTAATTTGAGTGCATATTCGCAAAGCTTTTCATCAGATAGATTCAATGAAAATAATTGATTCAGCAATCTAAGCATGAATGCTCCGTCGCTGCTTCCGCCACCAAGTCCGGCACCCATAGGAATGATCTTATGAAGATGGGCTGCGATAGGTGGGAGATCTGGGTAATTTTCTTTTAAAAGAGAATAGGCTTTGATGCACAGATTATCTTCCTCATTGCCGCTGATTGGTAATCCGGAGAATGAAAAAGATACAGGTTGATTTACGGACTCGGGTTGTCTGATTACTTCAAGCGCATCTGTTAGTTGAATGGGGTAGAAGATAGTTTCTATATTGTGATATCCATCCTGTCTTTTGGAAGGGACTCTCAGTCCAAGATTGATTTTACATGTTGGAAAGACAATCATTCAGTATTGGTTGCGTGCGAGATCAGGCTGATTTGTTGCCCGGGTTGGTTCGATTTGAAATTTCATCGCGTATGGCAATGGCCTGCAGATAATCTTCATTTTCCAACACCTCGGCCAATTTTTGTTGTAATTCTTCCAATGTTAAACTAGAAAGGTTTCCCTGTAGTTCTTCAGCCGGCAGTTCTAATCCTTTAATGCCTATCGATTCAGATTCTCCTTCTTCCTTTGTTTCTTCTATTTCAGTAACATTGCTGGCTGTTTCCAGAACTGATTCGTAAGTATAGATGGGGCAACCAAAACGTACTGCTAATGCGAGTGCGTCGGATGTGCGTGAGTCAATTTCTATGGTGTCATTATCGGAACTGCAAATAAGCTGGGAATAGAAAACACCTTCGTGTAAACGACTGATAACAACCTCATGAAGTTCAACATGGAATGCTGTCATAAAATTTTTCATCAGGTCGTGTGTGAGCGGGCGACTAATTGGCATATTTTCCAAAGCAACAGCAATGGCTTGTGCTTCGAAGGCGCCAATTACAATAGGAATACGACGAAGTCCGTTCACTTCACCTAAAATAACCGCATAGCTTTGTGTACGTGTGATGCTGTGCGATAGGGCCACAATTTCCAGTTCGATTTTTTTCATCTTACGTTGCAAATTTAATGCGTTTGTTCCGTATCTCCTCATGATGTTAGTAA
Source organism: Chitinophagaceae bacterium (assembly GCA_032110905.1). Taxonomy (GTDB): domain Bacteria; phylum Bacteroidota; class Bacteroidia; order Chitinophagales; family Chitinophagaceae; genus Lacibacter. Next base: position 6,320 of record JAULVS010000054.1, read on the forward strand.
CCTACATGTGCCAAAAAAAACGGAATCGCTGAATGATCAGGATTCCGTTCAAGTTTTTAACCCTATTGTTTAGGCTACACCTTTCAGCTTCTTCACTTCTTGTATCAATTTGGGAACCACATCAAATGCATCTCCAACGATGCCATAATCGGCTGCTTTGAAAAATGGAGCTTCCGGATCTTTGTTTATTACGACAATCACCTTGCTTCTGTTCACACCGGCCAGGTGTTGAATAGCCCCGCTGATGCCAATGGCGAGATACAGATTCGGAGCAATGGAGCCGCCGGTTTGTCCTACATGTTCGTGGTGCGGACGCCAATGTGCATCAGCTACGGCTCGACTACACGCAGTGGCAGCACCGATTAATCCGGCTAGTTCTTCCACCATTCCCCAGTTTTCAGGTCCTTTCAATCCACGACCACCACTCACAACCAGTTCTGCTTCACTTAGTGGAACTTGTCCGGTCACTTTTTGCGTAGCCGTCACCTTCACTTTCGGAGTAGCAGCCTGAATGCCGGAAGAGATCACTTCGGCAGTACCTTCTCCGGTTTGAACTGAGAAGGAGTTCGGACTAATGGCAATGATTTTGACAGCTGTCTGTACGCTTATGTGCGCAAATGCTTTTCCACTGAAAACACCTTTTTTAACTGTGAATCCGTTGCTGGTATCCGGTAAAGAAACGGCACCTGCAACCAGTCCGGCTTTCAAACGAACACTCACCCTTGGAGCCACCGCTTTTCCGGTTACATTATTTGAAAGTACCACAACAGAGGCATTAACAGAAGTGGCAGCATCTGAAATTGCTTTTGCATATACCTGTGCATCGAAATGGTTGAACTGATTATCCGATGCATTGTGAATTTTGGTGATGCCATATTTTCCCAATGAAGGAAGATCGTCCGACACATTTCCGAGTAGCAATGCCTCGGCTGAAACTCCGAGTTGTTTTGCTACCTGAGCTCCGTAAGAAAGTGCTTCGTATGAGGATTTTTTAATTTGTCCGTCTGCCGCGTCGATGAATATTAGTACTGACATATTTCTGAATGAATTTTAAATAGTTGTTGAAGGGTTAGATGACTTTTGCTTCTTCGTGCAGCAAGCGAACCAGTTCGCCAACCTGCTCCGGATCCACCAGTTTAACACCTGCTTTTACAGGAGGCAGTTCGAAAGCCTGAACTGTTGTAAGGGCTTCTACCGCAGAAGGCTCTACTACTTTGAGTGGTTTCGTGCGCGCACCCATGATCCCTTTCATATTGGGGATTCTTTGTTCAGCCATTCCTTTTTGGCAGCTGATTACAAGTGGGAGATTTGCTTCGCAGGTTTCTTCACCACCTTCAATTTCACGTTGTAAAGTGGCTGTTGCGCCATTCAGTTCTAGTTTGGTTGCAAGGGATATAAAAGGCATATCAGCCAGTTCAGCAACCATTCCACCAATAGAAGAACCATTGTAGTCGATCGTTTCTTTACCGGTAAGGATCAGGTCGTAGCCGCCTTCTTTCGCCACAGCAGCAATATGTGAAGCAATGGTATAGCTGTCGTTGCTTTCTGCATTGATACGAATGGCTTCGTCTCCTCCGAGTGCCAGTGCTTTGCGGATGATGGGGTCGGCATCTGCCGCACCAACGGTTACAAGGTGAATGGTAGTGGAGGGATCTTTTTCTTTTATTTCAACAGCACGTACCAGGGCATACCATTCATCGTATGGATTAATGATCCACTGAACACCGTCCTGTGTAAATTTTGTGTTGTTATCTGAAAATGCAATCTTCGACGTAGTGTCGGGCGTTTTGCTGATACAAACCAGGATTTTCATTGTAAGTTATTAGTTGTTTGTTAATAGTTATTGGTAAAGATTCTCTTATTGTTTTAATCGGCTTTATGCAAAAATCATCTTTTCTTTGTGAAGATTCTGATGATTGAGGCAAAACCACTAAATCAGCAGCAAAAAAAAGAAAAAAAAGCTTCCGATTGTTAGTTGTTTATGCAACCATGCAAAGATAATGCAGATTGCTTAACGGGAGATGGATTAAACCGAACATTTGAACAATGGCAATGAACCGTATCGAACAGATTAAGCAAATGCTCGAAAAGACACCCGCGGATGATTTTTTGAAACATGCCCTGGCACTGGAGTACCTGAAAGCAGGTGAGGAGATATCTGCAAAGGAAACTTTCATCAATTTGCTTGAAAATAACCCGCATTATGTAGGCAGTTATTATCACCTGGCCCTCTTGCTAGATAGACAAGGCGATCGGGATGCAGCAATTCGCTACTTTGAGCAGGGTATGCAGGTGGCAAAGGAAAAGGGGGATCATCATGCATTCAATGAATTGCGGAGCGCTTATGAGGAGATGGTGTATTAGTTGTTAGTTATTGTTATTACAGGTCGTCATGTTGAGCGTAAGCGAAACATCTCGATAATGGTGATAATGGGTAAGAAGATTTTTAAGAGAAAAAACTTTAACCCTCAAAATATCCTTAATTCATAAGTCGGAGCTACGAAAGCGTTATAGGTATTATGACTTAGATAACTTCTCATAACTTCACAATTACAAAGATTCGATGTCACTTCTAAATAAATTCAAAGCTCATCTTCAGCAAACCAGCTTCATTTCTGAGAAGGATCGGTTGTTGATTGCCGTTAGTGGCGGATTGGATAGTGTAGTCCTTACGGATCTTTGCATTCGTGCCGGTTATGATGTCGTTTTGCTGCATTGTAATTTTCAATTAAGAGGGGAGGAGAGTGAAGGGGATGAATTGTTTGTCAGACAGCTTGCGCTGAATTATGGGAAAGAAGTATTTGTTCAGCGTTTTGATGTGGTTCGGGAGCAGGAAACAGCAGGAGGTTCAGTGCAGGAAGTAGCGAGACGATTGCGTTACAACTGGTTTCAGGAGATGGCAGAACGGCAGCTTGCTTCCGGTATATCTTCGGTTTGTTTACTCACCGCCCATCACGCCGACGACCATATTGAAACCATGCTCTTGCAGTTTTTCAGGGGCACCGGGTTAAAGGGGTTGACCGGCATACCTGCAATAAGTGGAATCATTCGTCGTCCTTTATTGCCTTTTTTTAAAGAAGAACTGGAAGGCTACGCAAAAGAACGTCAATTGGATTGGAGAGAAGACAGTTCGAATACAACGACGGCGTATACCCGAAACTATCTTCGGCATGAGATTTTACCCAAACTGGAAAATGTTTATCCCGGTATACGGCAAACGCTTTTACATGCAATAAAGAGATATGAGTCGATTGAGCAACTTTATCATCAGGGGGTGGATCTAATGAAGAAGAAGTTGATTGTGAAGAAAGGGCAAGACTGGTATCTATCTGTTGCGCAAATGAAAAAGCAGGTCAACAGTGCACTATGGTTTGAGCTATTAAATCCGTATGGTTTTACGGAGAAGCAATTGCTGGATTTAATGCATCTCTGTGATTCTTCTTCAGGTAGGTGGGTGAAAGCAGCAGAGAGCGAATATCGTTTGATTCGTCACAGAAATCACCTGATACTTTCTATTCTGCCTGTCGACGAAGGAGAACTTTTTTTAATTGAAAGGACTACGAAAGAATTGGTTTATCCAGGAGGTAAGTTGACATTTAAAAATAAAACTGGCGACAAGGTTAAAATAACAGATGATCCATTGATTGCCAATCTGGATGCAAAGGATATTGTTTTTCCTTTAATACTCAGACGCGTAAAAGCCGGCGATTATTTTTATCCATTGGGCATGCCGAAAAAGAAAAAGATTGCCCGGTTTATGATTGATTTAAAATTGTCGATGGCTGAAAAATCATATGTATGGGTTCTTGAATCGGAGAACCGTATTCTCTGGGTTGTTGGGAAACGAATTGACGATCGGTTTAAGGTGACGGAAAAGACGGGGGAAGTGTTAACGGTTAGCTGTTAGCCGTTATTAGTTATCAGTTATCATGTAAAGAATTAAGGGTCTTGGTAAACATAATGCCAACCGCAAACAGCTAACTTCCTACCGAAAAAACTTTCAAAACTCAAACCGTGGGTGTTGCAGTTGATAGATGAACAGTGATAGCACTTTGGGTTCAATGATGATGGTGGTGATGATACCGTAGATAGCTCCCCACAAGTGAGCGCTGTGGTTGATGTGGTCGCCTCCTTTTTTTGCCATGTATGTAGTATAAACTAAATACAATACTGCAAATAATATAGCAGGCATTGGAATGAAGAAAACAAGTAATGTCGACCAGGGAGAGAGAAGTATGAATGAGAAAAGGATTGCAGTAACAGCACCTGAAGCACCCAGACTTCTATAATTATAGTTGTTACGGTTTTTCAGGTAGGATGGAATTTCAGAGCAAACAATGCCGAATGCATAGAATAAAAGAAAACCTGCTTTGCCGATGCGTTCTACATAAAACTCCTCCATTGCCCTTCCGAAGAAATAAAGAGTGATCATATTGAATGCCAGGTGGGCAATATCAGCATGAATGAAACCGGAGGTAATGAAACGGTAATATTGATGATGTTTACTGATTTTGGGTGGCCAAAAAATCAGGTCATTGATCACTTTCGGATTTCCAAAAGCGGAAAAGGAAATGACAGCTGTCAGAATAATGATGGTGATCGTTAGAGAAAAATCCATTTTATAGATATTAATTTTGATTGAAATAAAGCACAAAGTTAAGCATCAGCTGTGATGATATTTTTCTCCTCTGATAATGCTACAGGCTCTGTATAATTGTTCTGCAAGAATCAGACGAACGAGCTGATGAGGGAAGACCAGTTTAGACAGGCTCCATTTATAATCTGCTCTTTTTAACACAAGCTCATCGAGTCCGTAAGCACCTCCAATGAGAAATATCAGTCTTTTTTTACTTTCATTGGCGCGTTTTTGGATGAATGTTGCCAGCTCTTCACTACTAAGCTGTTTTCCTCTTTCTTCCAGTGCCACCAGGTAGTCGTCTGGTTGAAGCCAGTCGAGTATCATAGCACCTTCTTTTCTTTTCAGATCTGCTTCGCTCAGCATTGCCGTTTGCTTTGGAACGGGGAGTATATTCCACTCTATGGGATAGTAATGTTTTATACGCCTGGTGAATAGTTCAATCCCTTCCGAGACATATGATTCATTTGGTTTACCGATTGTCCAGCAATGAATTTTCATTCGTATTGTTTTGTCGGTTTAAAGTTAAGTGCTATCGAGTTATTTGTGTAATAGTCTTTAACGATCTTTTAGCAGCAGCGATAAACGAACATCCTGGTGATTACGTTTTTATTTAGAATGTTCGAATCGAAAAATTAAAAATTATTTGATTCAAACGATACAAGATTAATAAAACAAAAATCTATTTCACTATGCGAACAGTATTTTTCTTTATCATCATGATTATTTCTTATCAATTTTCATCTGCTCAATTTATTGAACAGGTTTACATTGGAGAGTCACTTGAAAAAACCATAAAGTTGGGCAAAGAGAGGGGACATGAATACCTTGAGACAAAAGGAGATGTAGCATCTTTTTGTGTGGTAAGTCAGTTGGGAATAGCAAGACTTAACATTTTTGCTTCTCCGGAATCCAAGACTGTCTGGTTTGGCACTTCAAATTATAGTTCAGAAAACAGACAAAAGAATAAAGAGAAATTTGAAAAAATAGAGCAAATATTTAAAGAAAAATACGGCGAACCTTATAAAATTAAAAGGAAGGAGATATCCTGGGATAACGGACATGCTTATATAATTCTAAAAAGAAAGAAAAATTATGTACAGTATTCTGTAGTCAGCACAGGAGCGTTTCACAAAACGATGAATGAGTTTTGATAAAAATTTAATAATTCACATATGCATCGACGAATAATTTACTTTTTAATCGGTATTCCATTGATATTTATTCTCCTATTTACTTTTTTGTTTTTTACATATTTTAACAACATAAATGGAGTAGATCCAACTACGCAGAATTTTTATACAGAATTGAAAAATAAATTAGTAGAAAAAGGGTATGAAGATAATATTGTTATTGTGAGCGGAACAAGGTGGAAGTGGCACAATGATTTGCTTCATTATTTTGAAACCGGTGCGGCTAAAGAAAGCTTTCATCTAAAATCTAAGGCCATAGATGTTATCGTTAGAGATGTGAATCATGACGGCAAATCCAACAAAGAGGATGTGTTGATTGTAAAAGAGTTACTGGAAAGCGAAATAGTAGGTAGTAAGGGAGGGGTTGGCGTTTACTTAAAATCAAACAATTTCTTTTCCAGACAAATGGTACACTTTGACTGTCGGGGATATCGTGCGCGGTGGAATTATTAATAATTACTTTAATGAGGTTCAGGATCTGTTCATCATTTCAAGTAGCTCTTCAAGTTCCGATAAAGTAGCAGATTGGTTTTCGGCCGTAAAACACTTTTTATATTCTTTGATCAGTTCAGCAATTACTTCGGGATTATTTTTTGCTTTAAAATAGGAACGTGAAGGAGTGAGGCCGATTCTTTTGAAATAGGTGCTTACTTCAGCTTCTGAATACATGATGCCGGTAGCTCCATCCAGGTAGAAAAGAATTTGTGAGTCGTTATGGGAGTCGAAGCAGCCTAATATAAACTGACGCGGGATACCGATCAGTTTCAGATTAATATCAAAAGTTTGAGAGAGAATGAGGATAAGAAGGCTGTTGCTTACAACGTTACCGTGTTTGCTTTCAATAAGTTTTGAAAGCTGAAATTCATCCGGTTTCGTATAATTGACTTCATTCCCTTTCAGTTTATAGTAGTTGAACAGCATATTACACAGTACATTCACCTGTTCTAGCGGAGTCATAAATCCATTCAGTTCGAGCCAGATATTTCTTTTTATCTTTTCAAGTTCTTTGTGCGTTATTGTAAAGTCTAATTCCGGATAACGGTGTTTTGAAAGCAGGAGAAGACCTGATAACAGGTTCTCAGAATCAAGTTGAAGCCAGTCGTTTATCTCGACCTTCAGGTCTTGCCATTGAAGGCGATGAATCAGCATTTCAACCCTGTCTTGTATGAGCGGATCTACGTTGGTTTCCCAATGATGTTCGAGGTAGGGGATGACTTCTTTTCCGAGAGAGATGATGCGGTTGCTGACGTTAGAGAACACATCATTGTCTGGGTCATCTACCAGTCGAAGCAATGCATTTATTTCGTGAGGGTTGGTAAGCATACGGGTGGAAAGTTGCGAACAGTTTATAAAAGAAAAAAGGGAAAGTTATTCACGTGGTGGGGAAAGATGTTACCTGTTAGCAGTTAACCGATATCAGTTATCTGTCTACAGATCTAGTCATTAAAGGTTTTTGAGTCAATATCATATTTTGCATAGAGGATTGATATCAAGTCTGAAAAGATCTTATCTTTGCACTCCTGAAAAACAGATACCTGTTTTATCTGCCCAGATGGCGAAATTGGTAGACGCACTGTGTTCAGGTCGCAGCGTCCGCAAGGATGTGCTGGTTCGAATCCAGTTCTGGGCACAAGCAAAAAATCCTGCACGAAGTGTGGGATTTTTTATTTGAGCGCGACTGAAGCTTGCTTCAAGGAGCAGACAAATAAAAAAGCCAAACTAGCGAAGCGAGTGTGGATTTTTCTGCTTGGGTAAGCCCCTCGCAGAAGTATCTGGATCACTGAAAGTAATCCATTAACCGTTATCAGTTATTCGTTGCAAGCTTGCATCAAGGAGCGATCAAATAAAATAGACCTGCGAGCGAAGCGAGCAGGGATTTTTAGCTTGAGTAAGTCCCTCGTGGGAGTATCTGGATCACTGGAAGTAATCCATTAACTATTATCGTTTAACCGTTATCAGTTATTCGTTGCAAGCTTGCATCAAGGAGCGATCAAATAAAATAGACCTGTGAGCGAAGCGAGCAGGGATTTTTAGCTTGGGTAAGACCAAATTGTAAGGACGTCATTCCGCAGGTAGGTCAATCCTGTTCCGGGCAATGTTATTTTTATACGGCTTAAGCCAACTTATTTAAGATTTCTGTTTAAGACACTTATCAGTAGCTTTTTGACCGTTTCCATTTCATCAGCTTTACTGGATGCTACAAATAATGTTAAACTCGCCAGTGCTTCATTGCTAATTACAGGTTGATTTCCTGGACTATATAATATGCCATTTTCTTTGAGGAATAATAAAAAGCATGCGGCTGCTATCCGTTTATTACCATCCACAAAAGCGTGATTTTTTACTATAAGATAAAGCAACATAGCTGCTTTTTCTTCAATAGTAGGATATGCATCTTTTTTGCCAAACCCTTGCTTAATTTGGTTTATTGCACTTTCAAAACTTTTATCTTTTTGTTTACCAAATATACCAGAAGAAAATTCCGATCGCATCGTATTGACTAAATCCATGTATTCAGTCGTTGATGGGTATCGAGCCACTTTATGATGTTTTCCTGAAAGGTCTAGCGATTCGTTATCGTAGTCATCTAATAATTGTAAACCCGTTCTGAATTGATGTAACCATGGAAAATCATCAGAATTAGCCACTTTTTCTTCAATTGCTCTGCTGAGTATTCTAATCCCGTCATGTAATATTTTAATTTCCTTATTTTTCTGATCCAGACGTTTTTCATTGATTACAATACCCTCTTCGAGGTAGTCTTTAAGGCGCTGAGTAGCCCATTGCCTGAATTGTGTGCCTCGAACTGACTTCACCCGGTATCCTATTGAAATAATAACATCCAAATTGTAGAACTCAAGCCTCCTTTTTACTGTACGAGTGCCTTCTATACGAACTGTCAAGGATTCCTTGACAGTTGCCTTTTTAGATAATTCTCTTTCTTTGAAGCAATTATTAATATGCAGACTGATATTTTGTTTGGATTGGCCGAATAAATTCGCCATCTGCTCTTGGGTCAACCATACGGTTTCATCCTCAAATATCACATCAATTTGAGTTTTTTTATCCTTGGTTTTATATATGATTATATCGCTCATTTGGTTTGCCTAAAAATTTGGATCATCATTCTTCAAATTTAATAAAACAAATTCTTTTTCTGATTATAGGAACAGGTTCATAACCAGCAGCAAATCGGCCAGGATAGAGTTCGATCTGGGTTCAGAAAAGGGCACAAGCAAAAAATCCTGCACGAAGTGCGGGATTTTTATTTGAGCGCGACTGAAGCTTGTATCAAGGAGCGATTAAATAAAAATCCAAGCGAGCGAAGCGAGTGTGGATTTTTAGCTTGGGTAAGCCCCTCGCAGAAGTAGCTGGATCACTGGAAGTAAACCGTTATCAGTTATCCGTTGCAAGCTTGCTCGTCCAACCCGGGGTCTGCCTTTGGCGACCCCGGGAGCTTCGCCGTTCTTCTGTTCCGGGGTCCGCTGCGCGAGACCCCGGGGGGTGACGACAAACCAAAGGGGCTGCGAAGCAGACCCGGGGGAATTGGGTAAGCCCCTCGCAGAAGTAGTTGGATCACTGGAAGTAATTCGTTATCAGTTATTGGTTGTCATATTTTGTTAGTTTGTTTTTCTCAAGCCAGAAGAAATCAGTTCAATGCATCCAATAATATTGAAGTAATTTTAAGGTATGAGGTTTAGCATGAAAAAAAACCGGATAGAGGCTTTAAGTGATGGTGTTATCGCGATCATTATAACCATTATGGTGCTGGAATTACATATTCCGGATTTAAATCAAAATTTTACCGATAAAGATCCATGGATTGTACTACTGTCATTGGTTCCTAAAATCCTGGCCTATCTCTTAAGTTTTATCGTAATAGCTATTTTATGGATCAATCATCATTACCTGTTTGATAAAATACCCCATACTACTTCCGGTTTGGTTTGGTATAATGCATTTTTACTTTTCTCCATATCCTTAATTCCATTGCCTACTGCTTTCTTAGCAAATTACCCTACACTTTATCATGCGACTATGTTCTACGGGTTCATTATGTTTTTGAATTCGCTGGCCTTCCTTTTAATGCGCCGATACGTTGAAGTAGAAGCTAAATTAATTCCATATAATAAAATAGTGCATAAAAGTAATTTGATCTCAACAGCATTGTATCTAATGTCGATCCCATTGGCTTTAGCGTCTGTCTATTTCTCTTTTATTATTTTTATAGGCATACCTATTTGGTTTTTTTTACCTGACAAGTTTCATCAAAAAATTATCAAAAAATGAATATCGCAATTGTAGGAACGGAAAATGTGGGTGGCGCACTGGCTACCAACTAGTCAAATAAAGGACATACAATAAATATTGGAGAATCTGATGTAATGGCCTTGTATTGGATCAATTTAGCCATCATGCAGGGTCATGGACGAAATATAGCTTTTAAGGTCATAAAAAGATAAAGTGTTCTTAGTTGTTTTTGATTTACTCAATTATGTGCGTATGCATTGAATGTACTTCCGCGATAAAACTATGATAATAGCTATACCATCTTGATTTCCCTTCTTGCTTAGCTTTTATATGTATCGGATGTTTGGCCCAGTTACGCACAGCATCCATATCCTTCCAGTAGCTGATAAATGAACCTCTGCCATCATGTTTAAAGCTTTCATACCCTAAAAACCCGTGCATCTCTTTTGCAAGTTCAAGCGTTTGCTCATCATATGCTTGATATCCTTCAAGATCATCAGATAAATAATAATGAAAAACAGATGCAATATAGGGTGGGGAAGGAGTGTGTATATTATTCCAATTGATCATACGGGTATTATATTTTAACACAATCTACAAATAAGTAAGTCATTTTAATGGTGATTTAGGTAAGTTGCGAAAAACTAATTCGATTGGATTTTATTAATAACGCTGTTGTTATTTGGCTTGCATCAGCGTTAAAAGATTTGTGAGCAAAGGAGCCATTTTTCGGATAAACAGCACAATTCATTTAATTTAATAACTTGTGCCTTCAAAATTACAGCACATGCTTAGCAAACCATTTTCCATTCTGCCCATTATTGCACTGTCTTTCACAATGATGATAGCTTGCAAAAATCCCTCAAAAACCGATAGCGGGAATAACAATGATCTTTCGTACCCGTCTTATCTTTTGCAGTCAAATATTTATGAAGTGAACGTACGTCAGTATACGCCTGAAGGAACGTTCAAGGCTTTTGAAAAATCCTTACCGCGACTAAAGGAAATGGGTGTGGACATCCTTTGGTTTATGCCTATTACGCCTATCAGTGTACAAGACAGAAAAGGAGTGTTGGGTAGTTATTATGCAGTAGCCGATTATACAGCGGTTAATCCTGAATTCGGAACGATGGACGACTGGAAAGCACTGGTGAACAAAGCCCATGAGCTTGGCATGAAAGTGATTATCGACTGGGTTGCAAATCACACAGGAGCAGATAATCGCTGGATTAAGAGTAACCCCGATTTTTTTGTGAAAGGACCTGATGGCAAATTGAAATTTGCGTTCGACTGGAGTGATACACGCGATCTGAATTATTCAAACCCGGTTTTGAAAGACAGCATGATTCAGTCGATGAAATTCTGGGTAACAGAAACAAAAATTGACGGTTTTAGATGCGATGTTGCCATGGAAGTACCACGCAGTTTCTGGCAACCGGCTATTGCGGAGTTGAAGAAAGTAAAATCAGACTTGTTTTTCCTTGCGGAGGCAGATGACGCGTGGATTCATGATGCGGGTTTTCATGCTTCTTATGGCTGGAATGGTTTTCATAAAATGAAGGATGTTGCAGGAGGGAAGAGCAGTGCAAAAGTTTTAGATACCGTGCTTCTCCATCTCGATGAGAAATATCCTCCCAGCTATCTAAAAATGTATTTCACCAGCAACCACGATGAGAACAGCTGGAACAAGGCCGATTATGCCACCATGCCCGGAGCAATGCATGCACCTTTTGCCGTGTTAACTCAAACCTGGAGAAACACCGTCCCATTAATTTATAGCGGACAAGAAGAACCATTTCTCGATTCACTCTCTTTCTTTTACAAAGACACCATCACCTTTGGAAAATACGAAAGAGCAGCGTTTTATACAACATTATTGACATTAAGGAAAGAAAATCCGGCACTGGCAGCAGATGCGGGCTATCTTAAACTTCAATCGAACAATGACGACCAGGTATATGCATATTTAAGGGAGAAAAACGGAAGAAAGGTGCTGGTTATTTTGAATTTATCAGACAAGAAACAAGATGCTGAACTGAAAGGCGGAAAGATTGAAGGATCAGCCGTAAATGTTTTCTCGGGGAAGAAAGAAACCCTTAAGGCAAATCAGAAATTTGCACTTGAACCATGGGGTTATTATGTATATAGTTATTAATAAGGTAGACTAATGAACTGGATGTCGCCCATTGAAATTAAACCCTTGCCGATGCCGATTACGCACAGGCAGGGGATTTTTTTGATCGGAAGTTGTTTTACCGAGCATATTGGCAAGGAGCTACAGGATTTGAAGTTTCGTACGTGTATGAATCCGAATGGGATACTTTTTGAGACAGAGAGTGTTTGCAGGAGCTTACAGGGATATATAGAAAGGAAGGTTTATACGGAGGAGGATTTGTTCTTTTTCAATGATTTATGGCAAAGCTGGGATCATCATAGTCGGTTTTCTCATCCGGATAAAAATGCTTGTCTTTCTCAAATTAATGAATCACAGGAGCAGGCCAATCAGCAATTGAAAGATGCCGACTGGCTGATCATAACACTGGGTTCATCTTTTACATATAGGTTAATCGAAGAACGCAGGTGGGTTGCCAATTGCCATAAATACCCGGGTACGGCTTTTGAGAAGGTTATGGTCAGCATTGAAGACCAGGTAGCCAGACTTGATAACCTTATTCACCGATTATTTCATTTCAACAATAAACTGAAGATCATTTTTACGATTAGTCCGGTTAGGCATTTACGGGATGGTGTGGTGGACAATAACCGCAGCAAGGCCCGGTTACTCGAGACGGTTCATCATCTGGTATCGAAATTCGATCGTTTGTTTTATTTCCCGGCTTATGAGTTGGTGGTGGATGTTTTACGGGATTATCGGTTTTACGATATAGATCTTGCACATCCGAATTACGCGGCGACACAGTTTGTGATGGAGAAGTTTTCGGACTATGCGTTTGACAAACAGACCCTGGAGATGAATCGGGAATTTAAGCAGCTGGCAATAGCAGGTCGACATCGACCACAACATGCTGATACGGAACAACACCATAAATTTCGAAATCTATTTCTTGAAAAGGCTATTGGTTATCAAAAAGAATACCCATTTTTAGATTTTAATCAAGAAGTAGAATTATTTAAATAATTGAAATACAATACGATAGGATTGATTATCTGAATATAATATTTATTAATCAGAACCTTCATATTTCTCTTAAGCAGCCCAACCTTATTCATTACTTTAACCTTATTATTTTAACGCATAATTAATATTATGTTAAATAGATATTTAGTTTTTAAGCCGCTGATAGAGATCGTGTGAATCCTCTCAAGTCAAACAGTATAGCAATTTGATAGTAGTTTTGCCCGCCCCCTAGTTATGGACTTGCCGAACCGAAGACCGACAGTTGCGAGATCCTGCCGACGCTTTGCTACGGGACAGGCAAGATGATGGAAAAACATAAACGTCATGTTGCCTGCTCCGATATACGAAGTATCATCGGAGATCGTTAGCGAATAAGTCCCAAAAATTGGGAACATCTCAAGAATGGTACTTTTTGACGGTAGCTTATTAGATGAAATTACATCTTTATAATTGGCTTCTGAGTGCTGATTATATGCTTTGAGATCCTACGCTTTCGCTCACCGTTTACGCTTCGCTACGGGACAGGCAGGATGACGTAACCTACGCTTTCGCTCCCCGTTTACGCTGCGCTACGGGACAAGCAGAATGATGGAAAAACATAAACGTCATGTTGAGCATTAGCGAAACATCTCAAGAATGGTACTTTTTAGACAGTAGCTTATTAGTTGAAATTACATCTTTATAATTGGCTTCTGAGTGCTGATTATAAGCTTTGAGATCCTTCGCTTCCGCTCCCCGTTTACGCTTTGCTACGGGACAAGCAGAATGATGGAAAAACATAAACGTCATGTTGAGCATTAGCGAAACATCTCAAGAATGGTACTTTTTGACGGTAGCTTATTAGATGAAATTACATCTTTATAATTGGCTTCTGAGTGCTGATTATATGCTTTGAGATCCTACGCTTTCGCTCACCGTTTACGCAGCGCTACGGGACAGGCAGGATGACGTAACCTACGCTTTCGCTCCCCGTTTACGCTGCGCTACGGGACAAGCAGAATGATGGAAAATTGTTTGTTATCTATACATGCTGGAGCTTTCACGAACCACGGCGCAGATGAAGACTAATTTAACTAATAACCAATAACAAAAAACTAACAACCTACTTAATAGTCTCCTCTTTCTTCAAATACATCTCAGATTTCTTCGTGTCGCCCAGGACTTTATAACATTCAGAAAGTTGGTATAAAGTTTGCTTGTAATCGTTGCGGATGCTTCTTTCTTTTTTTAGCTCTTCGGCGGTATATTTTTCAAAAATCAACAGCGCTTTCTCATATGAAATAATCGCATCTTTCAGAAGACCTTCTATTTCTATTTTAATATCGGCTTTCTTTTTTTGTTCGGTAGGTGTACTTGATTTAATGCTGTTAAATTTATCCTGTTTGTTTACAGCAGCATTAAAATATGAATTACCTAACATTGTTAATGGGTCTGTATTTCCTGGATCTAATTGAGAGCAAGCATTTAGCTGGTCTTTTATTGATTTGAAAACAATATCTTGTTCTTTCTCTGTACCCTTTTGTTTGGTATAAAGCCAGTCGAACATATCATTAGCATAATTAATTCGAATGTAATAATCCTTTGGGTCTTTTTGTATTATCGATTCATATTTTTGAAATAAATCAACACTAATCCCTTTTTCTTTCTCAAGTTCAATATTAAGTTTATCAAAGTAGGCATCATTCGGATAAAGTTTTCTGCCTAAATTAGAATATTTAATAAATTCTTCTTTGTTTGAATTAATGATAAAGTATCGTGCTAAATATTGATAAACAATACTATATGATTCATCACTTATCTCTTTATCTGCAATTCTTTTGAAATATTTAATGGATTCTAATTCCATTTTTTTAATGACAATAGAATCTTTTGAATTATTTGCAATTTTAGCTGCCGCATCACCAGAATAGAGATATAATAATGTATCAAGCTCATAAAGACCCCATTTATTTTCATAAATGTACCTCCCCACTTGATCTGTTTCAACAAACCTGGTTAAGGCATTTTCATAATTTTGTGATAGATAATTTTGAATACCTATGTTGAATAAACCATAATAAACAGAAATCAGAGGACTGTTTATTATCATGAATTTATTTACATTGTCAACATTAATAGTATGTGCTTTTTTGAATGCATCGAATGACTCTTGCCATGTTTGTTGATTAAGATTTTCTTTTCCTAGCTCATTAGCCACCTGCGCATAAATCAATCCCTTGTAATACCATCCTTCCCAATCTCCAGCTCCTTTTTCACCGGCTAAATAAAGGTCAACAGCTTCCTTCGCCTTTGCCCAATCTTTTTTATCAAAAGCAGATCGTACTTTCTTGATATCCTGAGAGATTACTGATTGAAAAAACAGGATTGCTAATACTGAAAAGAATAACTTCTTCATTTTTAATTTTATATTAGTTAATATTACTCAGTTGGTTGATTATCAATATTTTGAGAGCTTTCATCATTTTGGATATTTTCCTCAGTCTGTATGTCCGCATCAGCTACAGGCTCCTCTTCGTCCACCCTTGAAATGGCTGCAATTTCATCTCCCTCATCCACCCTGATCAGTTTAACACCCTGCGTTGCTCTTCCCTGTTCGCTGATCTGGCCAACTGCCATCCGGATGGTAATACCGCTCTTACAGCTGATCATTAATCCATCCTTCTCCGTAACATCCATTATACCCACCAATGTACCCGTTTTCTCCGTTACACTGATCGTTTTAACGCCTTTTCCGCCTCTGTTTGTAATCCGGTACTCATCCACCGCCGTACGCTTACCGTAACCTTTTTCACTCACCACCAGAATCGTGCGAGTCTTGTCTTCTTTGTTCACACATACCATACCTACCACTTCATCTTTCTCATCATCCACCTCAATACCGCCAACCCCTATGGCGCCTCTTCCGGTCGGTCTAACCTTCTCTTCTGGGAAACGTATGGCTCGACCACTCTTCACTGCCATCATAATCTCGGAATTACCATCGGTCATTTTTGCCTCGAGTAACTGGTCGCCATCCAAAATGTTAATGGCATTGACCCCTGTTGCTCTTCTGCGACTGAAATCCACTAACTCTGTTTTCTTGATGACACCCTTCCTGGTACACAAAACAATGTAGTGATTCTTGATGTATTCTTCATCATCCAAACGTGGCACATCGATCACCGCACGTATTTTATCATCGGGCGCAATCTGAATCAAGTTCTGAATAGCCCTTCCTTTTCCGGTCTTCTCTCCTTCCGGAATTTCATACGACTTCAGCCAATAACACCTTCCTTTCTCCGTAAAGAACAACAAGGTATGGTGCGTAGAAGCCACAAACAGATGTTCTACATAATCTTCATCCCTCGTTCTACTGCCGATGGCACCTCTTCCTCCCCTGCGCTGCTCCCTGTATTCTGTAAGCGAAGTACGTTTGATGTATCCCAGATGAGAAATTGTAATCACCACATCTTCCTCTTTAATCAAATCTTCAATTCTCACTTCATTATCCAGATAAGTGATTTCCGTTTTACGCTCATCTCCGAATTTATCTTTGATTTCAAGGAGTTCTGTTTTGATTAACTCGTAACGAAGCCCTTCATTGCCAAGCAGTTCCTGCAAACGGGCAATCAACTGCATCAACTCATCATATTCCTGCTTGATCTTCTCACGCTCCATGCCTGTAAGGCGCTGTAAGCGCAGCTCAAGAATCGCTTTCGCCTGAATTTCATCAAGTCCCCAACCTGCATTTATAAGGTTTTCTTTTGCCACTTCCGGTGTAGGCGACTGCCTGATCAAACTAATCACTTCATCGAGATGATCCAGTGCAATGAGATAACCCTGTAAAATATGCGCTCTCTCCTGCGCTTTTCGAAGTTCATATTTCGCGCGTCGCACCACTATTTCATGTCGGAATTCCACAAACTCAGAAATCTGATCTTTCAGATTAAGGGTTCTGGGTCTTCCTTTTACCAGTGCTACGTTATTAATTCCGTAGGAAGTTTGAAGTTCGGTGAATTTGTAAAGCTGATTAATGATGACATTGGCCACCGCATCGCGCTTCAGGTCGATCACAATACGTGTGCCTTCCTTCTGATTACTTTCATTATTTACATTCGCAATGCCTTCAATTATTTTACCATTAACCAGTTGCCCGATTTTGTCAGTCAGTGCATCACGGTTAACCTGATATGGCACTTCGGTGATGATGATTTGCTCCCTGCCACTTGTTTTTGATTCGACGTTTACCTTTCCTCTCAGCACTACCCTGCCTCTTCCTGTATGGTATCCGGACTTGATGCCTTCCATACCATAGATTGTACCTGCCGTTGGGAAATCGGGCGCCTTGATAAACTGCATCAGCTCATCAATGGTGATCTCACGATTATCAATGTAAGCAATACAGCCGTCAATCACCTCAGAAAGGTTATGCGGCATCATATTGGTAGCCATCCCTACGGCAATACCACTGGATCCATTCACCAGCAAATTAGGAATGCGAGTAGGCAGAACTGTGGGCTCTTTTTCAGAGTCATCAAAGTTGAGCTGGAAATCAACTGTTTCCTTATCAATATCATCGAGCATGCTCTCCGTGAGCTTCTCCATGCGTGCTTCCGTATAACGCATCGCAGCAGGTCCGTCCCCATCCTGATTACCGTAGTTACCCTGTCCGTCGATCAGCGTGTAACGCATGCTCCATTCCTGTGCCATACGCACCATGGCATCGTACACAGCAGTATCTCCGTGTGGATGGTACTTACCCAGTACTTCCCCAACAATCCTTGCACTCTTTTTATACGGTTTATTAAATTGAATGCCAAGCTCACTCATGGCAAAAAGAATACGGCGGTGCACCGGTTTCAACCCATCGCGCACATCCGGAAGAGCACGACCAACGATCACCGACATTGAATAGTCGATATAGGCCGTTTTCATTTGCTCTTCAATGTTTACAGGTATGATTTTCCCGTTCCTGTCTTGTCCGTTTTCCAGATTATTTTCCAGCTGATCCATAGTCACTTTTAAAGGTCGCCAAAGATACCGAAATCAGGGGGTTTAAGCGTGATAAAATTGCTGTCGTATTCACTATAATTTATTAACAAAAAAAGGGTGATTGTGGATAAGAAAATTCAGTTAACGGTTAGCGGTTAGCTGTTGTCGGTTTGATCGCAACTGATAACGGAAAACAGATAACTGCTAACATCTAATTACATTTGCACCGCTTAAACATTGCCGTATGGAATCCAACAACCAATACTACCCCTCCTATCTGCAGCTGGAAAAGATTTTAAACAGTCAGAAACCACTGAGCTTTGAAGCTGGTAACGAACCGGCACATGATGAGATGCTATTCATCATCATTCACCAGGCTTATGAACTGTGGTTTAAACAAATACTGTTTGAGCTTGAATACGTAAAAAAAGTGTTTGAAAAAACGAAAGTGGACGATAACAGTGAAGACCTCAATCTTTGTCGTCACCGCTTGAAAAGAGTTGTTCGCATTCTCGAACTGCTTAACAACCAGGTTTCCGTACTTGATACGATGACACCGATGGATTTTCTTGAATTCCGTAACCTGCTCACCCCTGCTTCCGGCTTTCAAAGTAAGCAGTTCAGGTTAATTGAAGCGACACTCGGACTGGAAATGCAAAAGCGCCATCATCATGATTATTACAAACGAACCAACGAGGGGGGCTTTACGAAGGATGATTTTAATGCGATCGAATCTACAGAACAAAGTGCGACGATACTTCAACTGATTAACAAATGGCTGGAGCGCATGCCCTTTTTCAATACAGAATTCTGGAAATCATACAAGCCGCTCTCTGATCTGAACGATCAGGATCATCCCTTCTGGAATGATTACTATGCGCTTTATAAGGCCAGCCTGTCTGAAAGAGAAATACCCAAACTGGAGGATTTAAAAGAACGTATCCTGAAAGAAAAGAACGAAACAGAAAACGGTTTCAGTAATACAGCGCTCCGAAGTGCTCTTTTCATCATTTTGTACCGTGATTTCCCTGTATTTCAAAGTTCATTTCAGATACTAGACACCTTGATAGAAATAGACCATCTGCTTGCAGGCTGGCGCCACAAGCACTATGTGATGGTACGACGCATGATTGGCATGCGCGTAGGCACCGGAAATACCAGTGGTGCCGGCTACCTGGAAGGAGCTGTGCAGCAACATTATATCTTTAAAGACCTTGCCGGTTTATCTACTTATCTCATTGAAAGAAGAAAGCTGCCGCGATTGCCGGAGGAGCTGATAAAGGAGTTGGGGTATAACAGTTAGCGGTTAACAGTTAATTGTGACAACTGATAAATACCAACGGATAACGGATAACAGATAACCGCCAACAGTTAACAGTTTTCACTAACTTTAAATCTCAATTTTATTGCATGCCTACTGCTTCGGAAGACATCCGTCTGCTC
This sequence comes from Chitinophagaceae bacterium, assembly GCA_032110905.1. GTDB lineage: Bacteria > Bacteroidota > Bacteroidia > Chitinophagales > Chitinophagaceae > Lacibacter. Next base: position 25,953 of record JAULVS010000054.1, read on the forward strand.
GATTCTTTTGAGCGCATACCTACCAGAATATTCCCCAATGCGAGAGAAGGTTCCATTCAGATTGCAAAGGAAATTGCGGAGTTAATTCGCAAGAAAGCTTCAAACGGAGAAAGCTGTGTGCTTGGACTTGCTACCGGCTCCTCTCCTCTTTCCCTTTATGCTGAACTGGTACGAATGCATAAAGAAGAAGAGTTGAGCTTTAAAAATGTAATTGCTTTTAATCTGGATGAATATTATCCGATGGAACGCGAAGAAGTGCAGAGTTATTATCATTTTATGCACTCCCATCTGTTTGATCAGATAGATATTCTTCCCGAAAATTGTCATATTCCTGATGGCACCATACCTAAAGAACACATAAAACAGCATTGTTCCGACTATGAACAAAAAATACGTGATGCCGGTGGATTAGATCTGCAAATTTTAGGCATTGGTGTAAACGGTCATATCGGCTTCAACGAACCGGGATCTTCTGTCTACACTAAAACCCGACTCATTCCACTTACACAATCGACACGTTTTGCCAATGCATATGCATTTGCCAATATCAGTGAAGTTCCCCGACTTGCTATTACGATGGGGATTCATTCGATACTACAGGCAAAGCATATAATTCTAATGGCATGGGGACAAGCAAAAGCACCGGTGGTACGTGCAGCTGTGGAAGGGGATGACACCGAACAGGTGCCTGCGTCCTTGCTGCAAAACCACGACGATGTTACTTTTTATATTGATGATAAGGCAGCTTCCGAACTCACGCGTTATAAAAGTCCGTGGTTAACAGGTGAATGTGATTGGTCGTCAGCAATGATCCGCAAAGCGGTTATCAATATGGCACTTGCTTTGAAAAAGCCTGTTTTAAGTTTAACCAATTCCGACTATAATGAATACGGACTAAGCGATTTACTGGCGGAGAAGGGAGATGCATACGAGCTAAACCTGCAGGTGTTTTATATGTTGCGCGACAGCATTACCGGATGGCCGGGAGGAAAGCCGAATGCAGTCATACCTGCACATCCGGAAAGAAGTGCACCCTACCCCAAAAGAGTAGTGATATTTTCTCCTCATCCGGATGACGACATCATTTCGATGGGCGGAACATTTCAAAGATTACACGATCAGGGACATGAAGTGCATGTTGCTTATCAGACCAGCGGGAATATTGCAGTGGCAGATGAATTTGTAACGCGCTTTCTTGATTTTGCAGTAGGTTTCCAAGAACTATCCGGCATCAACAATGCAGATGCAAAAGATATACTAAACAGGGCAAGAACTTATATCGGAGATAAGCGCAAAAACCAACCCGACAGCGAACAGATACGTGCTATCAAAGGACTGATCAGGCGTTGCGAAGCTGCGGCAACCTGCAGATATGTTGGTTTGCCGGAAGGAAGATGGCATTTTCAAAACCTGCCCTTTTATGAAACAGGTGCGATTCAGAAAAAGCCGATATCAGATGAAGATATCCGACTAACTGTAGAATTATTAAGAAAGATAAAGCCTCATCAGGTGTATTGTGCAGGAGATTTTGCAGATCCGCATGGCACCCATATAGTTTGTTTTCAGGTTGTTGAAAAAGCATTGCAAAAAATAAAGGAAGAAGGTGATGAATGGGTGAATGATTGCTGGATGTGGCTATATAAAGGCGCCTGGCAGGAATGGAAACTAGAGGAAATTGAAATGGCCATACCGATGAGTCCGGAACAGGTGATACGCAAGCGACATGGTATATTTATTCATCAGTCGCAGAAGGATTTGGTGCCTTTTCAGGGAGAGGATGATCGAGAGTTCTGGCAAAGAGCCGAAGCAAGAAATGCAGAAACTGCGAATTTATATGGGCAGCTTGGCTTAACGAAATATGCAGCGATGGAAGCATTTGTGCGATGGCATTATTGAAATACGCATAGAAAGCTTTTCTAAATTCCCGAAAGCAACTTATATTTGCACCCCCAATCGGGGAATGGCTCCGTAGCTCAACTGAATAGAGCATCTGACTACGGATCAGAAGGTTTCAGGTTTGAATCCTGACGGGGTCACAAAGCCCCCCGCTTTAACAGCGGGGGGCTTTTTTTATTGCGAACGAAGAAAGCTTGCTTTCTGGAGCGAGCAAAGAAAAAAGCCAAACCACGCCGAAGGCGTGGGAAGGGCTTTGAGTTAGGCCAATGCGAAAAGGATCATTGAAAATAATCCTGAAATAAACATTCAATAGGTAAACAGTTTTCAGTTAGCAGTATTAGATTATTTGAATTCATTGTTTAGTGGTAAAATTCTTGAAATTAAAAAATCCAGGGATTTGTCCCACGCAGGGTCTGGCGTAGCCGACCCTACGTAATCTTCCCGGGGTCCGCTTCGCGAGACCCCGGGGTGGACAATAAAATAAACCCGAAGCTTTTACCTTTCGGGTTATTATAATAACATCCTGAGTAAATGAAAATAATCTGAAATACCTATATAGACTTACTTATTACTAAAAGTAATCTGCACTTGATACGCAACCCCTCCTACCGATTCCTGTACTGAGATAATTAAGTTGGTTTCAGTGAGTGCTATAATTGTAAACTCATCGCTGCCGATAAGTAATTTTGTTTCATTATTGGTAAAAGCCCAGCTGCCTGAATCAAATATCTGAGGATCTGTCGGATCGCATTTTGTGAGTCCTTCATTAAATTCATAAGTATTGTTTACCCTGAAAATATAACGATCATCTTTAGAGCAGGCATCCCAATTAGGAAAATCATCCTCCCATGGGTTAGTTCCTTCTTTTGACTCTACCTTTTGTATCATCCATGTTTTCTGTGTAATTAAATCCGTTTTTGACTTGGCATCTTCTTTTTTACAGGAGTTTAAAACAAAAAAGAATAAAGTAAGAATTGATAAATTAATGGCGTGTTTCATAAATAATTTAGTTTAAAATAAATTAAATTTAATAAAAGAATTGAAATGTAAGATAATGAATTAAGTCATTATTTTATATGTTATTAGTTATTTTTTTTAAAAGCATTATGTCATGCCCTTTTATTCTCATCGTTGGTGGTATCGGCCAACCGTTATGGCTATTTCATATAAATTCCAGCAGCCGGTCGATAACAAAGTCAACTTCCTGAAGCTGATTGTATTTACTGAAGGAAAAACGAACAGGTATACTGTTAGGATCCGGGTTAACTGCACGAATTACATGCGAACCTTGCTGTGCTCCGCTGGTACAGGCACTTCCCCCGGAGGCACAGATGCCCGACATATCAAGATTCATCAGCAACATTTCCGATTTCTCCGATTTAGGCAAACTGATATTGAGAACAGTATAATTGCTAGTGCCTTCAGCATCTCCGTTAAATGATACAGATGGTACTCGCAGTTTTAGCTGCTGTATCATATATGTTTTAATCCCCTGAATAGTTGATTTATCTTTCTCGAGTTCTTCACTTGCTATTTCAAGTGCTTTTGCAAAGCCAACGATGCCATATACATTCTCCGTTCCTGCACGCATATTTCTCTCCTGTCCTCCTCCGTGTATATATGGCTGTATACGTACATTTTCATTGATATACAACAAACCGGCTCCTTTAGGTCCGTGAAATTTATGTGCCGATGCGCTTATAAAATGCACCGGTGTTTCGCGTAGGTTGAATTCAAAATGGCCGACTGTTTGCACTGCATCAGAATGAAAATAAGCGCCATACTTCTTACACAATTCTCCTACCCGATGAATATCAGTAATGTTGCCGATTTCATTGTTTGCATGCATCAGCGAAACAAGTGTCTTTCCATTTGCATTTTGTAGCAGTTCTTCCAGGTTAGAATAATCAATATGCCCGTCCGACAAAAGACTCACCAGCCCAACAGTAACCTCACCCCTGTGTGCCAAATATTCAACCGTATGTAATGTTGCATGATGCTCAATCTGTGAAGTGATGATGTGCGTACACCCCAGATCTCTAACCGCACCAAGAATCACAGTATTGGAACTTTCTGTTCCGCCACTTGTAAAAAAAATCTCTGCGGGATGAGCACCTAACAATTTTGCAGTAGTTTTTCTTGCTTGTTCAATTGCCAGTCGCGTTTCCCTGCCGT
>JAULVS010000055.1:0-7636 GCA_032110905.1 Chitinophagaceae bacterium
TGCCTCTGTGAGTGCCCAAAACACGGTGGCAATAAAATGGCAGCTAAGCACAAAAAAAAATCAGTCGAACGAATATGAGCTGACAGCAACTGCAACTGTTCCTCCCGGGAAATTTATTTATCTGTCTGCTCCTGCAGAAACGGGAATAGAATCACCCAATACATCCTTCTCTGACAGCAGCATCAAAGCAGCATCTGTTTCAACTGAAAAAGGAATTCGAACTTATAAAGACGCTCTCTTTGATGGAGCAGAAGTGCAGATTGCAGAAAAAGAAATTGTTTTCAAACAACTCATCAGCATAAACGGAACCATCCCTGCAGTTCTAAGAGGAAGGCTTACATATACAGTTGGTGGTGAAAATGAATTTTTTCCGGGAGAAACTTATGAATTTGAATTACCGCTTGAAGGAGGCATTTCCAATGAATCGCGGATTCGAATAAATACCATCGATGTTCATCATCCACAGTCGGCCTGTGGCGATGAAGGAACTCAGGGAAAAGGATGGTTCCATATTTTTTTTCTTGGCTTGTTTGGCGGGCTCATTGCACTGCTCACACCCTGCGTTTTCCCGTTAATTCCATTGACCGTTTCATTTTTTACCAAACGCAGTGGCACGCATCGTCAGGCAGTAGGCCGTGCTTCACTGTATGGCTTTTTTATATTACTGATTTATGTGTTACTGAGCATCCCGTTTCATTTGCTCGACCAAACGAATCCCGAGATATTAAATACCATCTCCACGAATATGTGGCTGAACCTGGCCTTCTTTGTTATTTTTCTTGTCTTTGCAATTTCTTTCTTTGGCTTTTTTGATATCACACTTCCGGGAAAACTGGCCGCAGGATCAGACTCTAAGTCGAGCATGACAAGTTTTAGCGGTATCTTTTTTATGGCGTTAACACTTGCCATCGTATCTTTTTCCTGTACGGGTCCGATATTAGGTTCATTGCTCGCCGGTGCGTTAACGAATGAAGGAGGTGCCTGGCAACTTACTGCAGGTATGGCCGGATTCGGGTTAGGACTTGCATTGCCTTTTGCTTTGTTTGCTTTGTTTCCCCAATGGTTGCAATCTTTACCAAAAAGCGGCGGATGGCTGAATACAGTGAAAGTCGTTTTGGGATTTCTGGAACTGGCAATGGCATTGAAATTTTTAAGCAATGCTGATCTTGTAGAGCAATGGGGACTGATAAAACGCGAATTATTTTTTGGAGTATGGATACTCATTGGGATAGCGATTGTTCTTTATCTCTTAGGCTTTATTCGTTTCCCGCATGATGATGCCAAACCTGTTCGCAGCAATACACGCATGGTGTTTGCAGGCTTGTTTGCGACTGTTACATTGTTACTTGTTCCAGGTGTTACTAACACAAGGATGGCAAATATTTCATGGATCAGCGGCTTCCCACCTCCCGTTTGCTATAGTTTATATGAGCATCCGATTTTATGTGAAAAAAGTATTGAGCCTTTGCGCGATTATGAAGAAGCTTTGCGTTTATCTAGAGAGCAGAAGAAACCATTATTGATTGATTTTACTGGATGGGCATGTGTTAACTGCAGACGCATGGAGGAAAATATATGGACCAACCCCGGGGTATTGACGTTGATGAAAGAAAAATTTGTGGTGGTGAGTTTGTATGTAGATGATCGTACTGTGTTACCTGCAGATCGACAGCAGACCTACACAACACGTAACGGACAGAAAAAACAAATCAGGACAATCGGAGATCAGTGGGCAACTTTCCAGAGTGAAAACTTTGAAGCTGTGGCTCAACCCCAATATGCCATTATTAATGGTGATGAAAAATTATTGACAAGAACAAAAAGTTATACTCCCGATCCCATAGAATTTAAAACCTGGCTTGAATGCGGGTTGAAGGCATTCGAAGAAGAATAAATTAATTACTGAATCAATAACTTCTTCGTCTCTTTTCGATTATTACTCATTAGTGTAACGATATAGGTGCCGGCAGCAAGATCGCCTGTTGAAAACTGGAGTTTGTGCTGACCTGAAGTAAGTTGTCGGGAAGAAATACGCGCCACTTCCTGTCCACTCAATGTATAAATAGCAGCCTGCAAAACAGCACTTTTCTTCATCGCTATTTGAATAGTAGGTGTATTCGATGCAGAGAGTACAACCCATTTATCAACTTCAGGAATACTCTCAGTAATATTTGAAGTTTGTTGGGTAATCGTTTTAACTGATGTATAAATAAAATCGCCGCTCGAGCCGGCGCCATTGGCTGCATTGCCTGCTGCAAAGAAACGCACTGTCTGTTCCGTACTTTGCGGAGTAGCCGGAGCTGTCCATCTTAAATTATTGAAAGTAAAAGTTGAGCCTGATTGTGAAGGGGCAGACACATGCCCGATTTCCTGTCCGATCACTCCTGCATTCGGGTTTAAAGAAGAAAAGCTACCGGTACTATTTCCGGTAGATCCTATCGCTTTGACAGCAAAACCCCACTTGCTTCTGTTGGAGACACTATGCGTAATGGAAACACTGAAAGTGTAGGTAGTTCCCGGCGTATAAGTATCAGGTATCCCTGAAATAACAATTGATCCACCTGAGGCATTGAGTGTATTTCCTGAATGGCAACCCGACTGCGCACAGGTTGCACCATTTGCACCAGTAAATCCTTCAGGTGGTTGGCTGCTAAAAAACAAATTAGCAGAAATGAAAAAAGTTCCTGAAAGACAAAAAACTGCAACAGCCAGTCTAGAAGGTATGTTTTTGCTCATAAGTTTGAATAACAAAGAAAATAATGAAAAGTTTATACAAGATGCACTAATGTTGAATATGGCTCATAACAAATGGAAGAAAATAAAAGCAAAATAAAGTAATCAACAAGATACAAATTAGGTTAACGGCAAAGCCGGCCTTGATCATTTTTTTTAATGGAATATGCCCGCTTCCGAAAACGATTGCATTGGGAGGTGTTCCCATTGGCAACATCGCGGCGGCGCTTGCTGCAAGCGTCATTGGTATCCCTAACAAAAGAGGATTAATTTGCAAGGCATCTGAAAGTGAACCAAGCACAGGTGCAAAGACAATTACCTGTGCTACATTGCTCATCAGCTCACTGAGAAAAACTGAGAGGGTAACAATTGCCAGCACTAGTAGAAACGTATTGCTGCCGCTGATTCCTGCCAGTCCTTTGCCAATTTGCTGAATGATACCTGCAGATTCAAGTGAAGCGGCAAGTGCAATGCCTCCTCCGAACAATAGTAAAATCCCCCATGCCATTTTACTGGTATCACTCCATTCAAGTAAGCGTTCTGATTTTCCTTGTTTATCATGAGAAGGAAAAATAAATAAGGCAAGTGTGCCAATCAGAGCTATTTGTGTATCGTCAATGGTTACGGGAAGTATTTTATTCACTAAGTCCTTGCAGATCCATAGCAATGCAGTGCAGCAAAAAATAGCCATGACCCGCTTTTCTGCAGTTGACATAGGCCCCAGTGCCGATAATTCTTGTTGTACAAACAGAGAAGCATCATCACTATGACGGATCTTGACAGGGAATAACCAAAATGCAAGCACCCAGTAAATGGCAAATAATAAAATAATTGCCAGTGGAGTGCATAAAAGCATCCAGTCGCCAAATTGAATATTGTAATTATATGTTTTTTCGATGTAAGCTGCGAAAGCCACATTGGGTGGTGTGCCGATGATGGTAGCCATACCGCCAATATTACTCGCATAGGCAATCACTAGCATCAATACCAATGAAAAATGTTCCATATTTTTCCCAGGAGGCTCGTGTGCTTTTAATACATTGATTACACTTAAAGCAATGGGAAACATCATCATGGTGGTGGCTGTATTGCTCAACCACATACTTAAAAAACCGCAGGCAAGAATAAAACCAAGGATGATTTGTTTTCCGCTCGTTCCAGTGATGCGTATTATTTGTAAAGCGATGCGTTTATGCAAATGCCATTTCTCAATGGCCAGTCCAATCATAAATCCTCCCATGAATAAAAATATAACCGGGTTGCTGTATGCCTGCGCTGTTTTTTCAATGGTACTGATATTTAAAAGAGGAAAAATAAGCAGAGGCATCAGGGCAACTGCAGGCATTGGTATGCTTTCCAGTATCCACCAGACAATCATCCACGCACCGATGCTAATCGTATTATTTGCCTGTTCGTCTAAATGAAAAGGATTGAGTACCCGTAATATCAATGCGATCAAGGGACCGGCAAGAAGTTTTAAAAGATGTTGTTGCGTTGATTTTTGCATATTATTTACCACATATCCGTAAAGTTAGTATAGTTAGTAGTCGCTTTCATTTGATTTCTTTGGCGCTGAGAAAAAGAGATAATCGAAGAGTTATCTAAACCCCTAAACGCCTAAAAAATTTAAAAGACCGGAAGTCCATTAGTCCATAAAATCATACGAATCATTTAATCCGTTTAATCACAGTTCAAGACTTTATTTGGCTCAGAGAAAAGAGATAATTGGTTTTAAGCAGAGATCAACTCCGTAAAATCTCCGCGCTCTTCTTTCTCAGCGCCGAAGAGTCCGGGAGAACGGTAGTCCGATAGAAGTTATACAGCCGTAACTCATAACTCATAACACGTAACCAGATTCACCCTAAATAATCTTAACTGCATTTTTATTATAAACATGAGGCGACACATAAGGATGTCCTTCAATAAAAAAGCGATATAGCCATTTTGTAGCATTACCGGCATAATCCACACCAATTCTTGGTGATACAGCAATGGATGCGGGCAGATATCCGTCGTCAGCTATATACAAGTCATTCATTAGCAGAGATGCCCCGTTATGTGATTTATCGATTCCCAATAACTTGGTGACAAGAGCCGGTCCGGAACCTGGAAGTCGTTTATTTTTTTTCAAAGGAATAGGCCCTTGAAATAATGGCTCAACTGCTCTGATCAATACTGCATGCGGTACATCTTTCTGATTGGTTACAACATTTAAAAGATAGTGCATGCCATAGCATAAATAAACATAGACAGCGCCTCCTTTCATATACATTGTTTCTGTCCGTTGTGTTCTTTTATTTTTATAGGCATGCGAAGCGGCATCAATAACACCGGCATATGCCTCGGTTTCTACGATTCGTGCTATATACTTATGGTTTCCGGATTTAACAACCAAAAGTTTGCCAAGCAACTCTTTTGCAATGAGATCTACTTCTTCCCGGATGTAAAAATCAGCGCTAAGCTTCTGCATTTTTTGTATTTTGCCTGCTTATAGGTTTTGAGGCAGCCTCCTCTGCAAATAAAAGAATAAAAAAACTCGTTTGCTTAAAGAACTTGTCATATCAATACAGGCCTATTTTCAGGCCCACCGGTTTATCATTCGCCATAAGCTATGGAAATGGATCCTGATACCAGGGATCATTTATGCTATTCTCTTTTCTACCGGAATCTGGTTATTCTGGACTTCTTCTGGAGATTTTCTTGAATGGCTGTTCAACCTCATTGGTGTAATGGCCTGGCTTGAAGAAAAAGATATCGGTTTTCTAAATTTTTTATTTGTCATTACCACGCTTTTTTTCCGCGTGATACTCCTTTTCTTTTATTTCTCTTTATTCAAGTCACTGTTTCTGATTGTCGGCTCACCTGTATTTGCTTGGCTCAGTGAAAAAACAGAAAATATCATTGAGGGCAATGATTATCCATTCAGTATTCTCCAACTAACTAAGGACATCTGGCGGGGAATTCGTTTGGCGGCCCGCAATCTATTGTGGCAAACTGTTTACGTTGTTTCCATTCTGCTCCTCACATTTATACCCGTAGTTGGTTGGGTAAGTCCGCTAATTGCTTTTATGATAGAATGTTATTATTATGGATTTTCGATGATGGACTATAGCACTGAACGTCATAAATTATCTCCACAGCAAAGCATTGAATTTATAAGTACCAAGAAAGGACTTGCCATCGGAAATGGTATGATGTTTTATTTCATGCACTTAATTCCTATAGTCGGCTGGGTGCTTGCGCCTGCTTATGCAGTAATTGCAGCTACTCTGAGTTTGTATCATGTTAATGAAGAAATTTGATGGCACTTGTTTATCTCATCCCCGTTCCTTTATCAGAAGATGCAGCAACAACAATATCCCTTTCTGTTTCAGAAGTGATTGTAGAATGCAAGGTTTTTTTTGCTGAAAATATTCGAACAGCAAGACGTTTTTTTAAGAAGATCAATCCTGCAATTGTCATTGACAATTACGAGTGGATTTCTTTTTCTAATGGGGATGAAAATGCAAAAAAAATATTTATTGAGAAATTAAAAGCAGGCGATACAATCGGTATCGTGTCTGAAGCTGGCTGTCCGGGCATTGCGGATCCGGGACAGGAACTGGTTGCCCTGGCCCACCAAAAAGGAGCAACAGTGAAACCATTGGTTGGCCCAAGCTCCATTTTACTGGCTCTGATGGCAAGCGGATTAAACGGACAACAGTTTTGTTTTCAAGGTTATTTACCCATTGAAGCGAATGATCGTGCTAAAAAAATAAAAGAGCTGGAAGCACAATCGAAACGCAATGGCTCAACACAATTATTCATTGAAACACCTTACAGGAATAATCAGTTGTTGGAGACGATTTTACTTCATGCTCAACCAACTACTATGTTGTGTATAGCAGCGGACATAACCTCTTCCTCAGAATTTATTGCTACAAAAACAATCAGCAACTGGAAAAAAGAAAAGCCTGATTTACACAAAAGGCCTGTTATTTTTTGTTTAATGGCTTGAAAGGAGTTGTCGGTTATCGGTTGTCGGTTGTCAATTCCCAGCGATGGGTTTAAACCAATCGCTGGGGAGGAAGAACATCGATCATCAAACAAATTCAAACCTATCTCCGTCAAACAAGCCTTTGTCGCTCAGTTTCAAATGTGGAATCACCAGCAAAGCCATAAACGATAAACTCATATAAGGCGCTTGTAAACTGCTTCCCAGTTCTCTTGACATAGCATCAATCTTGCTGTATGCTTCCGCAACTTTATATCCATCTTCATTGCTCATCAATCCGGCTACGGGTAATGCAACAACAGACTCTGTCCATTGCCCATCTTCTTCATACACCGCACTCACTCCACCTTTCTCGCGTATAACCAGATTTATTGCTCTTTGTAACGAATCGGCACTCGTGCCAACAGCGATGATATTGTGGCTGTCGTGCGCAACCGAAGAAGCAATGGCTCCTTTTTGTAAACCGAAGCGATGTACAAAACATTTGGCAACAGGTGCGGGATTGTAACGATTCACCACCACCATATACAAAAAATCCTTCTCCGCATTAGCCTGCATGATTCCGTTTTCAATAGTAAACGATGATGCAGGAACAGATAAACGATTGGTGATGAGTTGCCCATCCAACACTTCCACAACAGGGACAAATGAATCTTTTTCTTTGACCCATTCCTCTTCTTTAAATAAAAATCCTTCAACATCTTGCTCCTCACACTGGAAGCGATTCACGATTCCGGGCTTGGCTGATTGGATAAACGAAACACCGTCTTTCGCAACGAGCTGTCCACTAATATAAGTTGCGTTCACTTTGAAATCTCTTAGATTATTCACGCACACAAAATCTGCGTCATCGCCTTCTCTTAATAAACCAACATCCAATTTATAATGAGTAACAGGATTCACACAGGC
>JAULVS010000056.1:0-42362 GCA_032110905.1 Chitinophagaceae bacterium
AGGTATTGTTTGCTACAATACCGCCAACTTTTGCAGCAGCCAGAAAAACATATTCGGGTTTATATGATTTAAAGAAAGCGTCTACAGATTCCTGATTCCGAAGATCCAATTCGGAAGAGGTGCGAACTAATAAATTTTCATACCCTTCTTGCTGTAATTTTCTAACTATAGCTGAACCAACCATACCGCGATGGCCGGCGATGTAGATGAGTGAATTCTTATTCATTGAAAAAACGTTACTCGTTGTTCGTTAATCGTTGTTCGGAGGCTTTTGATGATAATGATTTAATCAATTTATTAAGCATCATTTTTACTCTTATACACAACTCCTCAACTTTGGAATAATCAGCAGTCGGGATAAGACCTAATTCTTTTGAAAGAAATAGGTGATAATGCGTTTCTTCTGCAGAACCTTTTGATATGTATAAAAACTGAAGAAACTCCTTCCTGTATTGTCGGCTCTGACCTTCTACAATATTTGCCGGAATACTACCTGCCCCTCTTCTCAGTTGGCTAATCAGCCCAAACTGTTCTGATTTAGGAAAATGATCCGTCAGTCGATAAACCATTATTGTCAATTCATGAGCAAGTTTCCATACATCAAGGTTGTTTTTCATGTGTTTTATTTTAGTGTTAGCAATAAGATATTTTAAAAATAGAATGAAATTTTCGAGCATCGAAAAACGAACAACGTTATTCGTACTGATTTTTCACTTGAAAACCACTGTCCTTCAATAATTTCTCTTTGGTAAACAATTCAATATCTGCTCTGACCATTTCTTTTACCAATGCAGGAAGATCATATTTTGGTTTCCAGCCTAGTTTTGTTTTTGCTTTAGTAGGATCTCCGATAAGAAGCTCCACTTCGGTGGGACGATAATAGCGCGGATCAACAGCAACTACGACTGTTCCGGCAGGAATCTGATGAACAGAAGGATCACAGCTAACTACAACACCAACTTCCTGTTCAGCACTTCCTTTGAACTCCACTTCGATGCCTGCTTCACGGAAGGCCATGCGCACAAATTCTCTTACTTCAGTTGTCACACCCGTAGCGATGACGAAATCTTCAGGCTGGTCTTGCTGGAGCATTAACCACATCGCTTCCACATAATCCTTTGCATGCCCCCAGTCGCGCTGAGCATTTAGATTTCCAAGATATATTTTGTCTTGTAAGCCCATTGAAATTTTAGCAACTGCGCGTGTAATCTTTCTCGTTACAAATGTTTCACCTCTTAATGGCGATTCATGGTTAAAGAGAATTCCATTGCAGGCAAACATATTGTATGCCTCACGATAGTTTACTGTAATCCAGTATGCGTACATTTTTGCAACCCCATAAGGTGAACGCGGGTAGAATGGGGTTTTTTCCGATTGAGGAACTTCCTGAACAAGTCCGTATAATTCTGAAGTAGATGCCTGGTAGATTTTTGTTTTTTGTGAAAGTCCAAGTAAACGAACAGCTTCGAGTATTCTCAATGTTCCGATTCCGTCAGCATTTGCTGTATATTCCGGTGTATCAAAACTTACTTTCACATGGCTCATTGCACCAAGGTTATAAATCTCATCGGGCTGTACTTCCTGTACGATACGAATGAGATTGGTGCTATCTGTAAGATCACCATAGTGTAATACAAAATGGCGGTTATTTACATGTGGATCTTCGTAGATATGATCGATACGATCTGTATTAAAAAGAGAACTACGTCTTTTGATTCCGTGAACTTCGTATCCTTTTTGCAGGAGAAGATCGGATAAATAAGCACCATCTTGTCCGGTAACACCTGTCAGTAAGGCTTTCTTCATGTGACTCATTTTTAATGTGTTGCGAATGTAATAAAGTGGGATTAAATAAAGAAAAAATCGTGATACCCCTTTCGTTTCCCGCTATTCGTTATTCATTTTTCGAAAAACGATAAACGAACATCGATTATATTCTTCTAAAACCACTCTCTGATTTTTATCAAATAACGTGAATATAGGTGTATATAAGAGGACTTAATTCCATGCTCACGAAGTACTTTCCTGTTTTCTTTATTTATTTTAATTGTGCTGCTCAATCCACTTGTACTTTTTCCACCCAAGTTCATTAGCACCATTATCTGTGGTAGATATAGATAACGAAGCTGATGTTTGTACAGAAAACGGAGAAGCAAATCGAAGTCGGATGTGATCTCTAAATCTGTACGATAGTCGCCGTATTGATCGAAATATTTTTTATAGCAGTAAAAGGTGGGATGAGCGGGCATGATGCCCAGCTTAAAACGATTCAGCTTAAAAATAGAGGAAGAAAAATAGCGAACTATCTTATCGGGCTCATTTGAACGAACAAATCCGACATCACCGAATAAACAATCTGTAGCCGGATTGTTATGAAATGTTTCTGCAATTTGAGAAAGCACATCTTTGTGTGCAAAGCGATCGTCGGCATGAAGGATACCAACGATTTCACCCGTTGCGTTCTGTATTCCTTTGTTGATAGCATCGTAAACACCATTGTCTTTTTCGGAGATGATTCTAGATATATTGCTTTCATATTTACGAATAATATACAGAGTGCCATCTGTGGAATCCCCATCAACAACAATGTATTCGATGTTTGAATAAGATTGATCTAACACAGAACGAATTGTTTGCTCTATTGTAGAGACGCGATTATAAACAACAGTGATGAGGGAGATTTTCAAGAGATGACTCTTTCTTTAACAACAGATGCCGGGTTACCACTACAGATCGTATATGGAGGCAAATCGCGAGTAGCAACTGAAGCAAGTGTGAGGACAGAATGACTATGACAAGTTATACCCGGACAAACAGTCGACTTGGCCCCTATCCAAACGCCATCTTCTATCGTAATTGATTTCACAATTAAATCAAAAGATGTCTGACCGTAATGATGATTACCAGTTAATAGATAAGCGCCTTGAGATATGCATGTATGATTGCCGATGAAAACTAGTGTATGATTATCAATCCACACATTTTCTCCAATCCAGACATGATTACCAAGGGATAAATGCCATGGATATTTAATATTGACACCTGGTTTAATCACCACCCCTCTTCCGATCTTTGCTCCAAACAAGCGAAGCAGAAATACCCTTAAATGTGAAGAAGGATTCCAATTGCATTGAACAAATAATGCGTTGAATAAAATCCAGCAGGCACGAACAAAAACATTTCTTCCGGGTTTATACCAGGAATTATCATATTTGGATAAATCTACTGACTCAAGCAATGGAAAAAAGATTTTGGTAATGGGATATTATTTTCTGAAGATCCATTTTTTTATGAATATAATTGATTGCATTTTCTTTATGCGAATCAAATTCAACCGCTTCCATATCTGCAAAATATTGGATTGCTTTAGAAAGACCCTCGTTCAGCTTTGGTAAATTACTAGTGTATCCCGCTTTAAAATGCTGCAGATTTGAATAAGGGGTGGTATCTGTAGTAATGACCGGACGCCCCGCACTTAGTGCCTCACAAATAGAGTGACCAAAGTTTTCACTTTTACTTGGCAGAATAAATACTTGTATTTGCTCTAGCGCTAGTGTAACCTTGTCTGGAGGAATAGATCCATGATACACTACCTGTATATTGGATGGAAGATCATTTATGGCTTTATTACATAAATCCCAATAAGCTTGATCTTTCACCGGACCGTATATATGCCAAGTGATCTGTTGTTTGATTGAATGCAAGGTTTTGATGATTTCGAGATGATTTTTCATGGGACTGATGAGCGCAATGGTACCCATGATCAGTTTTCCACGCTCCTTTACCTGAGTTGGCAAGGGTTTAGACAATTTGGGGAAATTACCGGCGATAGTGATGCGTGCATCTCTAAATTTACTACGAATAAAATGAACTTCTTTATCATCCGTTGCATGCCAAGATATATATTTTTGAATACGTAACAATTTGAAGACAAGGAAGAAAATCTTTTTTTTATACCGTTTTTGGGAAAGTGCTCCCGGATGCAACATACCTCTTGGAGATAGAATAAGTTTCGTTTGTTTGTGCTTTTTAATAAAAGCACATGCCGCTATCAGAGGCTTTATATTGTAACTTAGGGAATATAGTCCGTTAATAAAGATGATATCCGGATTTATCTCATTATAGATTCTAGTGAAAAAACCGCCAATCCCGAGGTTATGCTTGCTATTATAGTAAACCTTTGCTTTCCCTTGCCAGTCAACCCATTTATCCGTTGTGATATTATCTATGACTTTATTTTCTGCATAATCATATGCGGAACAAAGAACATACAAATGATAATCAGAAGAAATCTGTTGAATCAGCTGTTCAATAGATCTTATAGGTCCTCCCGCTTTCCATGCGGGTGAAAAGTGATCATAGATAATAAGTATTTTTGAAGGCGAATTCATTACAGTTTAATGCGCAGAAAGCGATTAGCAGCCCAAAAACAAAAGGCCATAAATAAACAATTCTTAATTGTTGAATTTACTGTCATTAAAATGTCTGTTTCTACCTGAATAGCATTTAGAAATAAAATTGGGAACCACAATATAATTGTTGGTCTTTTTTTTGCGGCTAACAATAATAGGGTAATAGCAATATTAAAAAACAATCCATAAAAGAACATAAAGTAGACACCCCCCTTCGGACCAAAATTGCCATATGATTCACCAAATGGGCCAATGTTCATACTGTATCCCTGTAGTACAAGTCCTGTAAAATGCTCAATGTTCCATTTTCCTCCTGCAACTGGCTTATCTGGCCACAAAAAACGAGGGACAAATGTTGAAATAATACTTTGATATATAGTCCTTCCGTTTTCATAAGGCTGATATTGCGGGACGTAATCCATAACTCTGGCCTGCAGCATCCCTTGATTAAATCTAATTACAAAGGGAAACAAACCATCTTTATCAAAGGACTGAGAAGGATTTGATATTTTATCAATAATTAAACTAAAAAAGTATCCAGTGGATGTTGTTTCCTGGGTGTTTATTCCAGTTCTGTTCCACGCAACATCCCTGTACTCTCCCTTTATAGACTGTATTAAAAGTACAAAGATTATTCCTATAATGGCATAAAAGTATTTTTTATTCAAAGATATCTTTACGCCTAATAATATTAATAAAAAACCCAGCAAAAGAGTGTAAACTAAATCACCAAACATCCCTTGAATTAAAGACTGTGAAATCAAAATTACAAAACCAATAATCAGGTAAAGGTTTTTATATTTGATTTCGGAAAAATAAATATAGAAAATCCCAATAAACAATAATTTACTAAACAAATAGCCGATATATTGAAATTCAGCCGGCAAAAAAACACCAACAACACTCGCTGCTAACCCTGTGCCGAATAGAGTAACCCCAACAGTACTTTTCCCTTTTAAAAATTGCTTAGTAGTGTTGATAGAATTTATAATTAATTCTGATTTGCGTTTAGTTTTCATTAATGGCAAGCTGATTCCAAACACCATAGCTATAAATGCTGGTATAACAAAGCTAAAATACTGTTCCTCGTCTACCATCATCTGATATATATACAAAAGCGTTCTCTCATCATTATTATAAAATCTGTACATTGCGATTGGCATTAACAATAGTTGAAATATTGCCAGCAATACAGTTATCTGATTAATATTATACTCATTTCCTACTGAATCAATAAATACAGATAAAAAGTAGATAAAAAGAAAGACAGATACGAATTCATACCACTCTCCGTTCATCCATCTTTGAACTAGTAATGAAATAAAAAGACTAAATATTGCAAGCAGAAATTTCCGGATAGGCATATTCAAGAAACAATTACAAAATAAATATTAAGATGTTAAAGATTCTTCTAATGCAGAAGCGAAAGAATTCATATTGAAATTAGCTATGTGATTAAGAGCGTTTTTTTTCATTGTAGCTAACATATTTAGATCCGAAAACAATTTCATTTTATTTAATAAATCATCTTCATTAGTAAACGAGAAACCAGTTTTCTCTTCAATAATTAACTCAGGATAACAGCCGCAATTTCTATTTATGATTGACGGTAGTCCGCAGGCCATTGCTTCATTTACACTTAGTCCCCATGTTTCGCTTTTACTAGGTAAAACAAACACATCACCAACCCGATACACCCAAGGCATCTCAGATTGATTTTTAAATGTTTCAAATAAAATACGCCTATCCGTTTTCGCCAACTCTTTAAGTTTAACAAATTCATTACCGTCTCCAACTATCAACAATCTAAATTTCTGGTTTTCGATTTTCTTGAATGCTGCAATTAAGATTTCAATATTCTTCAAGCTATAAAGTTTTCCAACATATAAGAAAACGATATTTTCTTTGTTAAATCCTAACTGCTTTCTTACTTCCAGCGCTTTCATCTCCCATTCTATAGTGTTTGACTGAAAGCGTTTGTTATCAATGCAATGTGGAGCAAAAACCAATCTACTGCTATCAAAACCAAGATTTTCATAATAGAAACGATTTCGAGTTCCAACATAAAAAGCAATATGAACCCATCGAAAAACAAAACGCTTAACCCTTGTTATTATAAATGTTTTTAGTGAAGAAGATCCCTTATGTAAAACAGAGTCTCCCCGAAAGAACAAGCGACAATGCCTTATATTAAAATAAGCCAAAAGAAAGAAATGACTCCAAACACTCCAGCGATAAACCAATACAGCATGCGGCTTCCATTCCCGAATTTTTTTTTGTAAATTCAGATTGAAAATGCCAAGAAATTTATTTGAATCAGGTATCGGTGAAAAATTATGTAGCATTTCAAAATCATATCCCTCAGTCAAAGGGATATCCCACTCTCGTACAATTCCAAATTTCTTGTCAAACATTTTCGCAGGAGCATTACCCCATGTATAAAAAACCTTCAAATCAATAACACCGCGCTCTGCCAACAATTTAAACAAAGGCGCATTGTACTGAATAGGATGTGTTGTTACAATTGCTAAACGTTTCTTCATTGAATAGTTTAAATGTAAAGCAAAAGCATTTCCAATTATAAATTTCTACAAATCTGAACAAACTCAGCAACCCTTTGCTCATAGGTATGCTTTTGTAGTGCTTTTAAACGTGCCCTTGATCGAATGGCGTATCTTTCCTCATTCTTCAAAGAAAATACATACTTGATTTTATCATAGGCCTCATTTACATCAGAAAACAAAAAGATTTCGTTATTTTCTTCAAAAAAAGATAGATGATCCTGGGTTCGCGGCGCCAACATGATAGAACTTGCGCCCGGAATATCAAAAGTTCTCATGTTATGAGACAAATAATTATGAATACGAAGCAAGTTTAATTGCAATGCATATCTGTGCAACGTACGCCAAAATTCTGTTCCGTATTTGGGGCCACAACTACATACTGACTGATGCAATTTATATTGTCCCCAATTTTCGCCATACACATCAATTTCAACACCTTTACCTGCCAAAGTATTAATAAATCGGACTCTGTATTTATCGGCATTACCCAAAAAAGAAACCTTCAACACCTCTGTATCCTTTTCAAAATCACCCGGATGAAAGGCATTATGATCAAATCCAAATGGCAATTCATAAGAATATACTCCCCTTTTTTTTAATTCAAGAACCGTTTGCCTATCGTAAGAAAAATAGCAATCAAAAAGCTTAACAGAGTTGAATACATTACGATTTCCACTTCCCTTGCCGGAAAAAACAAAAGGATTATCAGGATTATAATTAAATAATTGAATTCCTTTTGATCGAATCCATTTCAACAAATCAGGCCTTACCTCCATACCTTTAAAAACAAGTACTTTATCTGGGTGCTCTTTCAGAATCAAATCCTTGATAGACTTTTGAATTTTAGAAATAATCGAACGATAACCCAGTCTGTACAAGAATTTATTAAATACCGACTTATAGTAATACTCAAAAAATATATTTTGAGCAGGATAAAGCAAAACAGAAAAACCTAGCTTTTCCAATTCCCTAACAAAAATCAACTCAAGCGCCGCCTCATGATTAGAGCCGATGATGATTATTTTTTCTTTAGCCATGCATAAACCCTTTCTTTGAAAATAAAAAAGACATGAGATGGAGTCATAAAAGCAACGATCGAAACAATATAGAAAGCAACAACAAATTTGAATCTTTTACAGAATGAAAGAAGATGAAACTCATCGAAGGTCCAGGGTTTTAATCCCAGGAAAAGCCCAATGGCTGCAGGAGTTGCCTTATTATATTTGTAATCGAGAATCCAATAGGGATATGTGTTCAACAATATCTTATAAAATATATAATTCAATCGGGCTGCTGTCAGTGCCTTGTTTTCATTTAATACCCGTACGAGAACATTTACTACTGATTTTAAACCTCCATCTACAGGGCGAATGTTTCGCCATGACCGATTGATTACATCCCGATAAGAATTACTTTTTATTCCATTATCAACTGTAATATCTTTTTTAACCCAAACTTCTCTAATGCTGAATAATACTGCTCCGTTTGAAATCATATGCAGCGTAAGTGCTATTTGTGCAAATATTGACTTGTCATAAACAGCAGTATTATACTTTTCAAAAGTGGATTTCTTTATAATAATTCCGCCTACAAAACTAAATGAACTGTAATAAAGAATCGCCGTATCGACACCAGTACCAACAATACCTGTATTAAAGGCTCTGGATGTAACAGTTTGGGGATCTAGAAAATCACAATAATTGCAAAATCCAATATCCGGGAGTTGATTAGCAATTAGGAATTTTTCCAGATTACTTAACACATCATCATACGCAAGTGTGTCATCATTACCAAGAATAAAACAATAATCCCCAGTTGCTAATTCTAAAGATTTACGGAGATTTCGATCATATCCCTGATTTTGATCGAACCTAAAATAGTTTATACTAAGACCTGAGCGCGACTTATATTCAGAAATACGTACTTTAGTATCATCGGTTGAACAGTCATCAGATATAATCACATCAAAATTCTGATGATTTTGCTTTCCAATTATATCCAGGTTTTTAATTAGGTATTCAACACGATTATATTGTGGTATGCATATAGATATTTTCATTACCCCTATTAAATATTATTATTGTAGGAATGAGCCGATTAAATGGATTTAATTTATTGCTTCATGATATCCAAAATAGATTTGAAGCTTGCCTCCGCTGATAGTTCAATTAAATCCTCCTGTGTATAATTTCTATTTGATTTCAAATCAATCATCCTTGTAAGATCTTCGTGAAAATCGACAGGTTCCAGTTGCGCCCATGTATACTTTTCTTTGAAGTCTGACACACTCTTCATCTGCCTTGGATACCAAACTTGCAATCCACACATAAGGTATTCAACAATTTTATTCGGCACATTGAATATAAAATTAGGAATGTGCCCCTTGTAGAGTACGACTCCCACCTGATACGAGGACAAAACTTGAGGCAAATTGTAATACTCAACACCCTGTCTTAAGTGGATGAAATCCGATTTAAGTCGGTTAAAAAAAGACCGCACTTCCGGTGAATAGTAATCAGAATATAAATCCCAAATGACCTTGCCCTTCATTGACACCACCCAATCGGCAAACTCACGCAAATACATTGTATTCAAACCAACAGCCCCCACATAAACAATCCGCAAAGAATCAGATGGAATCGAAACGCTGGCATTGCCCTTATTAATCCATGATTGTGGCGGATAATTAGGTAATTGCCGCAATTGCTCTTTACTTAAAAAAGGGAAGTCATTATAAAACAATTCACAACGATCTTCATTGGTTTGTGAAATCCATTCAGCATCTACGAGTATCGACTGTTCTTTATTTTGCAAAAAACGAGCATATCCACTCATGGATTCCTTTTCCGCCGGACTCACGTACTCGTGATAATGAATAAACAGTCGAAAATGTCTGCGCACCTTAGAATACAACCAAACCGGCAGTGATGATAAGGTTTCATAATAAAAGATTACATCAGGCTTAGTCAATACAAGCCTGAAAACAGAAATAAGTTGAAATAAAAAATAAGTTGCCCCTCGCTCTAAAAGCCTTTCGAGACCAAAGCCGATACGATATATTTTACATTTTGAATTGGAAAACCAGTCACCCTGTTTAGACGATGTCGTAATTACAGTTATTTGAAGTTCTTCTTGCTCTGATGCCGTGTTGATAAAGTTCATTACCGGCGGATACTTTTCTACAGGCAGAAAATGAAGGACGACCAGTTTTTTTTTCCGAATTAACATGCGCGACAAAAAGCTTCAAAGAAAAACATCCAAAAAATTAAGCTTGAAAAAGACCACCTTGAAGAATAGCCTCTATACGATCAATTTGTTTATCGTACAAGTTATCATATGCATACTCCCTCCTCTTCGTCTGTAATGCATCCGAATTCAGCTGATTCAAATTCGTGATAACATAACGAAATAGTTCAGGGAGGCTTTTGTTGGAGTCTCGCTCCGGGCTCATATAAACCAAATCTTGTGTCTCGTGAAATGCTGTTATGTTATTAGATACAACTGGTTTTCCTGTAGAAAGAAATTCCATTACCTTATGATAATTGGTGCCTTTACTCTGATCTTTTTGAATATTATAACAAATCAGAAAAAGATGCATTGTAGTATAACCTCTAATTAGCTCTTTGGTAGGTACTGCGCCATACAGTTTAACATTTTTGAATTTATGCAAAACCTGAATGAAAGATTTAGTATCTTGATCTTCACTACCGCTTATGTTTGACTTTTTAGAATCATAAACTCCCCAAAAATGAAAAGTAATTTCAGGATAGTGCTGAATAATACTTATGAGTGTTGGTCTGTCAATATCTACCCTGGTTAAATTTCCAGAAACACCTACATTTATTTGATTATAAATAATATTACTCACGGGCAGCTTGAAAAAAGAATCAGAAACGCCGTGATTTATAAGATATCTAGGTACTCCTAAATGAGCATATTTATTCAATATTTCTTTTGTAACAGAAAATAAAATGTCCGCATTTTCTGCAGCAGCTATTGCTTTTTTAGTTAAAGGTTCATCAACCGGATGAAATATTCTCAGTTTTACGTTTTTAAAATAATATAGTGGATATAGATTTCCGAGATCAAACGACCAAATAATATCTAGAGGCTTATTGATGTATTCAAGTATGTTATTTATGTGTTTGCTAATGAATAAATTATATAAAAGGGTAGAATGAAAGTAAATATATTTGGAAAATCCAAAACGATGATTGAGAACTGTTAGATTGATGAAATCTGATTTAGATTCTGAAGTAATATATGCTCTTTTAAAAAAAGGATTAATCTCAGGTGGATTTAAGAAATATACGCGGTTCCCTCTTTTTGCAAGCTCTATTGCATAATGATGCTTCGATAGTTTCATCGTACCCCAGGCTTGAGGAGATATAATCAAGATATTTTTATTGACAAGATCCAAAGGAATTATTTAGCAAGTTATAAACGTCGAATAAATTTAGCCGGATTGCCTGCATAAATTCCGGGAATAGTAATATCTTTTGTAACAACAGATCCGGCACCAATAACCACTTCATCACAAATAGTAACCGGAAGGATCGTGGCATTGCTGCCAATAGAAACATTATTACCAATTGCGGTATGCTTCCATTTAGTAATGTCGCCTCTTGCAGGGCCTCCACCACTAAACAGGTCATTTATAAACATTACACCGTGGCCAATAAAACAATCATTTCCGATGGAAACAAGCTCGCAAATAAAAGTATGACTTTGAATTTTTGTAAGATCACCAATGACAACATCTTTTTGAACTTCAACAAAGGGTCCAATAAAAGAATCATTCCCTATTGAACATCCATATAAATTGACCGGCAGCACAATCTTAACACCTTCTCCGAAAACAACATCTGCTTTTATCGAACTTTGAAATATAACCGGTTGGTAACTCATATGCTTCTAATTGAAATGTAGAAAAATGATGTTAACGAATTGGATGCAGCATTTATATGAGGATCCGACAAACTTCACAAAGTTTATCTGGGTGTCGTTACAACAAAAGCGGAAGTATAAATTTTATCGATAATCTCAACTGTTTTCAATCCTTCATATCCATTTGTTGCGATTACTCCATTTCCGGTAAGCACCTCGATTACATTTTGATAAACCTTATCGTGGTTGCTCATTGAGCCTAAGTATTTTCCATAATTATTTGGAGGATTTCCCGGAGGCAAATCGGTTATTTGATAGCCTTCAATTTTCTGATACTCCAATTCATTCAAATACTGACCTCCGATTTTAACCGTTCCATTTTCACCAAACAAGGTTAGCGAACCTTCCATGTTTTGCTCAAAACTATTTACAGTGTAATTGATTGTACCGATTGCCCCATTGTAAAACCTGAATGCAACAGATCCAGCATCTTCAAACTCAATAATACCCTGATGATTAAAATTGCCAATATACGAATGCACTTCTTTGATATCTCCAACAAGCCAATAAAGCAAATCTATAAAATGACTGAATTGTGTAAATAAGGTTCCGCCATCCAAATCTTTCGTTCCCTTCCAGGAGTTTTGATAATACTCATTATTCCTGTTCCAGAAACAGTTTAACTGTACACTGTGAATTTTACCCAACTTCCCGTCATCAATCAATTTTTTAACGGCTGCAACGGGAGGATTGAATCTGTTTTGTTTGACAATAAACAATCTACGATTTGCATTCTCTGCTTCTTTAATCATTTCGCCACAGTCCTGCACAGTCAAAGCCATAGGCTTTTCACACAAAACATGAAATCCCTTACGTAGAGCTGCAATAGAATGTTCAGCATGTAATCCATTGGGAGAACAAATAGCAACTACATCAATCGATTGTTCCTTCGTAAGCATTTCATTGAGGTCAGAGTAAGATCTTGCATCATATTTTAAAGCGAGTGCATCTGCTTTGTCTTTTTGAATATCACATACTGCAACCAGCTTCCCATTGTTAGCGATATGTTCAGCATGTCGTTGTGCAATTCGGCCACAACCGATGATAGCAAATTTAATTTTACTCATAAAATAGAAAATGACTATTTAATCAAATATTTGTTATGGCCAATATATAATTCACCGTGTTTTTGCAGATGAAAACCAAGTTCATAAAGAGTATTCAAAACATAGGCTATTTCTACAAATTCTTCGTGTATTTCTATCGCTAATATCCGTACATGTTTTAGTATATCTTTTATATAGTCCTTTGAGGCAAATAAATGCATCTCAGATCCTTCAATATCAAGTTTTAGAATATCTATAATGCTCCAATTGTTAGTCATCATTATGTCAAGTAATTCAATTGATCGCAAATCCGTTGGTATCAGGGACTCATCAACCCGTATTGACCACTCCAACTGGTTTCTAAAAGTATAATCAATTTTTAAATACCCCGTTTTGTTGTGAATACCTGCTTGTAAAATAGAAAAAGTCTTTATATCCTGTAAGTCAATATTGATTTTCGCCTGCTCAATATTAGTAGCAAATGGTTCAACAAGTACTGAATGAAGCTCGAAATGAGGCAATAAAAGTCTGCATAGCGAAATACTTGTCAATCCAATATTTGCGCCTCCATCTATCATTGTAATTACACCCGGCTGGAGTTTTTCATTTACAAGATCAGCAAGCAGGTTATATTCGCCGTCTGGGAATATTTGTTGAAAAACAACCGGATCACTTGATGGATATTTCCTAATCGCAGCTTTACCATATTTAGCACTTTGTACCACATAATAATTCTCATTATCTGAGACATGGTCTAAGTCAAACTTCACAATAAAGTTAAAATGGTGAATAAGTGCTTGCTGATCTTTAAAAAGTTCTTTTTTAATAAATTTATCTCCGATATAAGCTACTATCAATTTAAATATATTAAAAAATCCCAGTTTATATATTTTTAACCACTTACTCATGACATAATTTCATTTTTAAGCAATTCATCAAAACTCTTAATATTTATAATTAAGTTATTATCTATACTCGTACGCACAAGGTCAAGATCATCGTCCGGATGTTCTCCTTCTGCAAAAAAACCAATATATTTCCCCTTACATATATTGGTAATTTGCCAATAATACCCATCTTGATGATATGGAGCCAATATATCTACAACTTTAGTGCCCTCACTAATAAAACATAAATTTGCTAATCCACTACCATGAACTGAAATAATAAAATCGGATGAAGCAATCATTGAAGCAAATGTTGCTACTTCATAATCTTCTGGAAATATTTCTCGAAAATTATATTTTTTTAAAGTCTTAATAAGCTCGTTGTTATTTAGAATTTGTCGCGAGCTGACATATTTACGGGAAATAAATAGTCTTTTTCCTGCAACAAATGCATTTTCATCACACAAATAAAACCTTCTTAAAAAAGAAACCACCCATTTTGAAACTGTCCCTAATGGTGAGGGCAGAGAGGGAACCCACAATAAGTCCGCCTCCAGACACTCATCGCTTTTTATTTTAATTATCTTTTCATTTGATATGCCAAAAGCCTTTATACTTTGTAATTGAAAAGACAATTCATTATGATGTATGACGAAATAATCAATTTTGTCAAAGGAAACTACCTGCTTTAATAGATGCAATCTTGGCAAACAATCATAATGCCAGTGATGAAAATTATTGAACCCGCAAGTGGTTATCACAGCTACATTCCCTCTTATTTTATTAATTTTCTTAAAGCGTAATTTTTCAAAAATCAGAACCCCTTTTTTTACATTAATTCCACCATAGGCTCCAAACTCCCTTGATAATTCTTCAGACAAGGTCCCATCGGAGAAAATAATCCAATTTGAACTATCACCAGCTACTCTACCCATAGGTATTTGGGCTACAAAAGCATCAGGATTGTTTCTTTTATACAAAGACGTGAAGCGCCTTGTAATCTTGTAGTTCCAGATTAAGGGCTCTTTTTCATTATGTGTTTCTCCCGCGTATACCTTATATTCCTTTATTCTGAGTTCTTTGCATCTTGCAACATCAAAACTGCAAACTTTTTTTGGAGTGTTGTGAAATAACGAAAATATATCGAGAACCTTTATTAGCTTCACAGTTAACCGAATAAATTTCCTCTTTATACCCAATCCTCTAAACATACTAATTCTTGAAGAGTTGAATTAACGGTTTTATAAGTTTTAATATTGGGTATTGTTCTTTCAGAAAAGGTTGAATCCCAAAATTTTCATGGGGAACCCTCGGCGAGTTAAGATACACCTTTAGGAAATCTTCATCCAATCCCATCTTTTTAAGGAAATACTCCTTATCTAATCGTAAATCATTTTCTTGATAAAGAGGCTGATTTAATTCTTCCAAAGCTTTTTGCTTCGTGATTTCACCTGATAAGATTAGATTCGAAAGATGTGGCTTTCGTTTATCAATGTGGAATTTTTGCGGCAATAAAAACGCCTGATAAAACTTTGTATAAAATGACTCATAGTGCTTTCCCCCATAGTCAACCCAATCAAACTCATTCTTAAGAAATTCTTTAGCTTCATTTTTATTATATCTTATAAGATTGAGTGGTTTGACAACAGTTACCTTATTAAATAAATTATATTTTATTTGATCTAATGGTCTATACAGCGGATATGTTTTCAGTTTAATTGTTCCATACTTTTTATGTATATTCATCAAATTAACGGCATCGGTCTTATTGAAAATCCAACATGGAGGCATAATCGACTCTGTCAAATAATTATTCCCATTTAAAACATTTCGAATTTTAAATTTTTTAGCCAATATATGCCATGTCGCATATATTGCATGATCAGTAGGAACTTCCAAATCAACTACACCTGCCTTTATATAACTTAGTTGCAAATCTCTAAACTCCTCCCAATTAACTACTATTGTATAAAGATCAAAACCAGTTTTAGCAATAATACGTTTAATATTCGCCACAGCAACTTCAGAATTCCAACCGTTGTCAAAGTGCACAATTAATGGTCTTAAACCCCATTCCTTAGCTTTTGATATGAGAAATGAGCTATCAACTCCTCCACTAATACCAGTGAGGCAATCATAAGGTTTATCTTTCCCCTCAGTTTTAATTGCTTCTATCATCTGCGCAAGCAATGGCTCAGGATTATCTGGAACATTATAGTTTAGATTATTGCGGTACTCGTATACATAATTACATATCCCTTCTTTATCAAACCGAATATCAGGATCTGATATATTATCCATCACGCTAATAGAACATTGCTGATAGCTAGGATCACTTTTAGACAGTATCATAACTTATACAATTTATCTTTTAATTCTTGTTGAGAGAAATAACTAATAAGTACGGCTTGATGGGGCCGCTGAAAAACAAACATACTTCCTGCAGCAACAGCGGATGCACCATAATCAATCGCTTTCTTAAAATCTTCTAATACAGATGCCCCCCCGCAAGCTATTACAGGTATTGTAACCTCCCTAGTAATTGACTTTATCAAAGTCAGGTCATACCCTCTGTAGGTTCCGTCTTTATCTACAGCATTGATAAATAATTCACCTGCTCCATATTCTTCCATTTTCTTTGCAAATAGAACAGGATTAAGGTTAGATATTTTTCGAGAGTTGTGAGTTACAACACGATATTTCCCCAAAACATTTTTTTTTACATCAATTGAAACAACCACACTTTGACTACCCACATACTCAGCGGCCTCTCTTATTAAATAAGGCTGTTCAATTGCAGCTGCATTAATAACTACCTTTTCAACGCCGGAAGATATAAGCGCTTTTATCTCTTCCAGATTTTTTACCCCGCCTCCGTATGCCAAGGGCATAAAAGCTTCACTTGCAATTTCCTTGATAAGGCTCAAATTGGGATTTCGATTTTGAGCGGTTGCTGAAATATCCAAAACAATGATCTCATCGACTTCCTTTTCGTTGAAGATCTTCACTGTATTAATGGGATCTCCAACATAACGGTAGTTTTTGAATTGTACGGATTTGACCAATCCGCCATCATGAATCAACAAAACCGGTATGACTCGAATTCGTTTCATTTAAAATGGTATGCAAAGTTTTCTAATAATTTCATGCCGTATTTATGACTTTTCTCCGGATGAAATTGCACTCCCGCAATATGATTTTTTTGAACGGCAGCCATAAAGGTGTAGCCATAATCTGCCTCGAGTAGAATATCTTCTGAATTCGCAGGTTGAGCATGAAATGAATGAACAAAATAAAATCTTGGATCAGGATACATTTCCTTCATAAGCTGGGAATTCTTTTTTTGCAAAACGTCTGCCCAGCCCATATGAGGCACTTTTAGCCCCATCTCAAAAACAAGATCATTGAATTTTACAACCCGCCCCTCAATCCACCCCAATCCTTGAAGGCTCCCTTCATCACTGCCCTGAAAAAGCAACTGCATGCCAACACATACACCTAAAACCGGAGTACCCTCATCGATTACTTTTTTTTGCAACAAATCCATTAACCCGCTTTGTTTCAATTTCGCAACACAAGTATCATAAGCACCTACGCCGGGTAATAATAATTTTGTTGCCTTTTCAATTGTTTTCTTATCGCTCGAAACCTCTGCTTCAGCACCAATTCGCTTAAACATGTTCAATACAGATGTAAGATTACCAACACCGTAATCGATGATTGTGACCATGATCTAGAAGTACCTATTTATTCTTTTAAAATGAACAAACATTTTATGTTTCAAATTTCACACATCATCAATTTGTATTGATGATTTCCTAACACATCTAACTTAACAAATCGCTCCTCGTTAAGAATGAAATTGCCGTCCTGGGGGAAAAGTAAAGCGCCACACTTAAAACGAATTACCTGAAGTTCAAACTTATTCTGCATCATCAGTCAATGGAATTGATGATGCGCCGTTATGCAATTGACAGTTTTCGATTCACATCCATTACAGCAATTCATATCAATGCTTAGAAGGATTAAATCGGTTTTATAATTGAGTGTTTGAACAGAACCATGAATTATCAATCTATTTACAAATCCTTATAGAATATTCATTTTCGTTCGTAAACATAAAAGTCTGCCATGGATTCCTGTTCACCATTTCCGGAATAAAGATTGGGTTTGTGTATGATCAATTTCCAGGAAGGAAACATTGTTGCAACATCATCCGTAAACTTTCGATGCAGGACATGAGAAGTTTCCTCGAGATAGAAATTGGTTGAATAAATCATTACAAACCGCTTACTTGCATGAAACAAGTCTTTCAGATACTTGGAATAATTCTTCTCCTCCACTATATGATATAACACGTCCAAAGACAAAGACAGATCGACTTTTTGTTCATCAGAAGGAATAAAGCTTGCAGGATCATAAACTAAAAAATGCTTTGTTGAATCTCCCTGAAATTTTTTTTTGCAGGCGTCGATAATCGTTGAGGAAACATCCATCCCCGTATATGAAGGATAATGGATTATTGACAACTGGTGACCGTCTCCGCATCCCATCTCCAGAACAGTATCAATTCCATTTTCTTTTAGAAACTGATTGATGAAGTCAGCTTTAAAATGTGCCAGTCTGCCATAAGATCCATCACCTGAATTATCCCCATTAGCATAACGATTTTCCCAGTATGCAATAGAGTTAAAATTTTGTTTTCCGAGTATCCGTTCAAACAATTTCTTTACCATGCTTTTTATTTTTCAATGATCGCTAATTCCTTAGACACAATCGCATCCAGACTGCATTTCTCTCTTATAAAGGTGGCAGCCCGGGAAGATATTGCCATAAATAATTCCGGCTGAAAGTATAACATCTCAATAGCATTCGCTACCTCTTGTATGCTTTTTGTCAATATCCCCGTTCGTTGATCCTGAACAAATTCAGGAATTGCCGTATTGTTCGATGTTATAGGCACAAGTCCACTGCTCATAGCCTCACACATTGAAACCCCTTGCGCATCTTGTCTTGTTGGACATAAAAAAACACCATTAAGCGCATGAATTTCGGGAATTAAAATTTGACGAACGGCACGTTCCTGAATATCAACATTCTTAAATTTTCGTAACGGAGCTGTAAGTTTTTTAAATAAATATCCTGTTCCAATTACCGTAAAATGGAGATCGCTAAAAAAGGATTTTTGTGAAAGCAACAAAATTGCTTTTATTGAAATATCGTTCGCATACTTATTGGAATTAAATGAGCGAAGCACCAAAATATGTTTTCTTTGCTCTTCCTTTTTTTTACTATACGCAAACAAATTGGTATCAATTGGATTTGCTATGATATACTTTTCCTTGATTTTAGACAAACTGTCAAATTCAGTTATCTTTCGCATCCAGTTTGAAACAAAAACAAAATCAACTTTTCCCGTTTTATTGGCAAATTGTATCAATTTTCGAAAGTGATACTGTTGATATATATTTCGTCTGATATAATTGAACAATACCGGAGAGTATAAGGTGTAATTAAACAATCTTCTATACCATCCAAGCGCTTCATATCCATGCACCCAAACAATAACAGGTTTCTCACATATCTTAATGATTCGCTCAAGCATCCACGACTGATAAAAATGTATTAGGATCTTATCCGGATTAAACTTATTTATCGCGTATGCTAATTGCGGGATATCATCAAAAAACTCAATAGCTATTCCTTCATACTCCAGCATACCGGGTTTATGAAAAAAAGAAAACACTTTTAATTCATGATCCCGAGCGTATTCTTTTGCCCTAACGTGCACAAAAACATCTCCCATTAAATTATTTAAATGAGGATAATTTTCATCAAGAATTAACAATCTCATTTAACTAAAATATAATAGAGTTTCCTGAATGATTTTTGCTGCCGCATTTCCATCTCCAAATGGATTTCCTGCATTTGACATTTTATGAAACAGTTCCTGGTCATTAATCAATGACGAAGCATTTTGAACAATATCCCTAGTTTCAGTGCCTACTAAAATTGCAGCACCCGCATTCACCGCTTCCATACGTTCAGTCGTATCACGCATAACCAGAACAGGTTTGTGTAAGCTAGGGGCTTCTTCCTGCACACCACCTGAATCAGTGAGAATAAAATAACTCTCATTCATTAAAGAAATAAATTGAACATAATCCATTGGCGGAATAAGAAAAACGTTCGACAAGCCACTTAACAAACGTTTTACAGGTTGCTGCACATTAGGATTCAGATGTACAGGATAAACGAAATTTATATCCTGATACGTTAATGCCAATTCTTTGATTGCACTACAAATATTCTCAAATCCCGCACCAAAGTTCTCTCTTCTGTGTCCGGTTATAAGAACTAGTTTTTTTTCCTTGTTGTACCACTCTTCATTTGCAAAAATCTGATTCCCGGAATTTTGAAGTTTGCCATTGGTTAACAACAACGCATCAATAACTGTATTTCCCGTTACAATCACATGTTCAATTTTTACACCTTCGGCTATCAGGTTGTCCTGGGCAGTTTTTGTAGGTGCAAAATGGAGATCTGCTATTCTGGAAATAACTTGTCGGTTAAACTCCTCAGGATAGGGAGAAAATATTTGATGGGTCCTCAGTCCTGCTTCAACATGCGCGATCTTTATTCGCCTGTAAAATGCAGCGATTGCTGCGCACATTGCAGAAGTCGTATCGCCTTGAACAAATACAATATCGGGCTGAACCTCTTCAAGATACTTGTCAATAGCCGCAACAGCATTTGATGTAAGAGCAGCAAGTGTTTGATTGGGCTTCATAATATCCAAAGAATGGTTTGTATGTATCCCAAAAAAATTCAATAAGGGCAAAACCATTTGCTTATGTTGTCCTGTAAAGCATACATCCAACCGAACCATTTTTTCTGCAGCAAATGCTTTGATTACACTCACCAACTTGATCATTTCAGGCCTCGTGCCAAAAATTACAGCTACTTTTATCATCGGATTAGATTAGCCAATTTATTCTTAAATTTCAATTTCCTTAAAGAGAGCAAGATGGACTTTTTCTCTTCCTCGCTTAACGGGCACGTCTCATAAGACAGCGCCTCTTTGATAACTTGTTCTTTTAGTTGAGTATATCTTCTCGCATAAGAACTTCCGGACTCCTGTTCTTCATGTTGTCGTGACCAATACAAATCAACCGGAAACTTGACCATTGGAAAACTACGTGCTATTTTAAACCAAAACTCAAAATCGCCGATCATACGTTTTCCACTAAAACCTTTTACCTGTGTAAAAGCTTCATTACGAATTATTGATGACCCCGGTGATCGATTAAAATGGCCATAAATTGCAAAATGTTCCTGATAGCTCTGCGCAGGTGAAATACATACAGGATAGGGCCTTTTTGCATCTCCCATTGATGATAAGCCAAAACCTGCTTCGGGATATTTTTCCATTGCCGAGACCATTACTTCCAAACAATGGGCATACATAATATCGTCACTATCCAAATACTTTATATACTTGCCACGTGCAAAAGAAGCAGCTTGGTTTCTGTTAGGATAATCACCGCGATTTTTTTCATTAACATATACATCTACTCGATTGTCCTTCTGCGCATAAGACTTTGCAATGGCTACTGTAGAATCGGTTGAACCGTCATCCACTACAATCAATTCAAAGTTTTCGTAGGAAGACGCCAATACACTTTCGATCGCTTCCGAAATATATTTCTCTCTGTTATAAGCAGTCATCAAGACACTTACCAATGGAGAAGAGTTAGTCTGCATTCTTCGATGAAGTAGTTAGTGATTGAATAAACTGAGAAAGTTGTTCACCTACAATATCCCAATCATAATGCTGCACAACCAATTTACGGGCATTCGAACCTAAATCAGTTGCCAATTGATGTTGGTTTAACAATTGACAACATGCGTCTGAAAAATCATTCCCATTATCTGCAATCAGCAAATGTTCATTCTTTATATAGTCTATGCCTTCAGCTCCTTTCGTTGTTGAAACAACCGGCTTTGAAAAACTCATCGCCTCCAATACTTTCAATCGTGTTCCACTGCCATGTAGCAGAGGAACAATTACGATATCCGAATTGGAATACCATGGTTCTACTAAAGGTACACGACCATGCAGGGACACTCCTTCAAATTTCGAAACCAAATCCTTCAGTTCACCCGGATCACCACTTCCTATAATATCCAAATGTGCTTCCGGTTCCTGTCCTTTGATTTTGCTCCAACAATGATGCAAAAACCATTGAACACCTTCCCGATTGGGATGGTAGTCCAGCGAACCGCAAAACAAAAATCGTTTTCCCTTTTTTTCTTTTACACTGGATTCCTTTCTGATCTCAACGCCATTTGGAATAACAACGGAAAATATATATTTTTTATTAAAACTTAAAAGACGTTTACGATCAATTTCACTACAAGCAATAAATGCATCAACTCTTCTATCTAAAGTTGTTTCATTTTTATATGCTGTTTTCCAGTCAATTAGGGGTATTGTTCCTTTTTTATATTCTATTTCCGCAAGATCTGAATCAACGTTATGTGCATTTAAGACAATTTTAGACCTTGGACTAAATCTTCTTATAACCGGAACGGCATTCAAACAACTTGTATTCTCTAAAACGATTACATCGGGCGATTGCTCAAATAACACCAATCGTAATGCGTTATAGTATTGAAGAAAATGTCCGTCAGCCGGACCTTTGACCGTACGTTTCCATAATCTGTACTGCAATGCCGCACGTAAGAAAGAAGGACACTTTTTCCAAATATCACTAAAAAAAGGACTCGAAACGGAAACAACATTGCATCGTTCAAATGAAGGATAATCTTGAATACATTTTAAAAAAGATTCCTTCTCCTGAAACATAATAGCCGTTGTTTCAAAACGCTTCACCAATTGATGCAATACATGAAAGCAACGCAACATTCCTCCATTTGCAGGCGGATAGATGGAAGAATACGGTAAAATGACCAATACTTTCAAGATACGATACAGTTAAGACAAACGGCTAAATTAAAGATTAGCGGCAGATCGCCTTTTTACATCTTCCCAATGATCGCTTATTTGTTGTTGCTGGAAGCTTCGATGATTCAATAAGTTCTTCAGAAACTCAAATAAGACATTCTTGTTCAATGCAGAACCCGGTTGCAGTAAAAATTGATCCGAAAGTTTAAAATGACGAAACAGTCCTTCAAATTTCCCTTGGTAAACCAGACAACCTAAAGGCTTTTGAGATCCTAATGTTGCAATGGCAATGTGCATACGACCGGTCATAACCACATCCAATTCCTGAACGACTGCTTTGATTCCGGCAGCACTTGACTTATTTTTAAGAAAATATACTGAGTCGGTCTCTAACACATCCAATTTCATGAATAAGGACTCCAGCAACATCACATCACTGTTATTCGATCTGAAATCATGTGGCAATAACAAAAAGGACAATGGCTCATTGTATGTTTTTTGTAATTGCTTCATGGCATCCGACAAATGTATTACCAGCGAATCCAGAAAGGTTTCCGAACCATCTGACAGCTGAGGATTAATATTGACACCTACTACAATGCGCTGATTTGTATGTTGAATACGCATCCACTCTAATGCATTTGATACAACCGCATCGTTGGCATCCGGCGCCAATAAAAATGCCATATCTGCTGTTAACATGGCCGATGTTCTTCCCGTAAGGTTTTTGATTCGTTCCAGTGAAACCTCATCACGAACACAAAAACGGACCGAAGATGGCAATCGTTTTAAAGCGGCTATACAGTTGGAATTTTGCCAGGCATTGATACTAAACCCTATCAAGGTTGTTCGCATACCGGTCATAGCCGCCTGGTGAGTTATACGCAGCATTCCCAGGGTAATAAAATCAGCATAGCAGCCATCCAGCATATCTGTGCCCATTAAATAAAACCCATTGTAGCGTGGCAACAAAAATATCAATCGTAATTGATCCTTCCATCCACCGGTCTGAAAAAAATAGGTCATTGATATTTTTGATGACACATACTTCAGACAGTTCCACTCATTGGAGTCACCCCAGTGAATTAATGTAACTTCTTTACCCTCTTTGGAAAGTCGGGCTGTAATGGCGGTAAGAACGGCTTCATCTCCCAAACTACCTTCCAAGGAAGGAGTTACAACAAGTACTCGATTTGAATTCCTGTTTCCTGTAATACAGTAGATAAATGCTGTTGCATAATTAATAAATAATATAACGAGTTTTTTGATCCTACTTTTCATGTTTAGTTTTTATTCATTTTAAATTTCAACCCACTCCATTTTTGAAATTGAAGCAAAACGTTTTTGCATACTCCATTTAGCGCGCTCATGGTAAAAACAATCCTTAACTTCTACTTCTTTAAGTAATTCACTTTTTTCAACATCTCTACGAATAAAGAACGCATTAAAACAAAGCGAATTACACCCAACTAATTTATAGCCTTTTTTATTTGCCAGTTTTGTGAGGGCCGCCAAAGATGCTCCAGCATAATTCGGCAACCATCCCTCCGTTGGATGATCCCAGGCTGAAAAGTCTTCTTTATATGGAACCGTCCAGGATCGATCTGGCCCCAAGTGTTGTTGATATTCGGCCACAACTACACGAGGGGAGATGCAATCAATTGCTTCCCATAACCAATAATCTACACCATCAATATCGATCGATAATAAATCAACTTCTCCTTTAAAGTCCTTTTCTTCAATTAACTGATTGATATTATCACGTGTGATCCATTTACAAATGTATTCTGGTGGGTATACGTAGGTCTTTGGATAGGTGTCCAGCCAATTCTTCCCTTCTTTTACGTTATTGGGATTCCCGTCAATTAACAATCCGTACCAAAAATGATTTGCAATTAAATTGATCGTATTACACTCCTTCGCATTTCCGGCACAAATTTCTACCGACTTTTTATTCGTAGTACCAAGAACTGAAAAGAGATAATGTAAAATACCATCTTCGTCTGTTTG
This sequence comes from Chitinophagaceae bacterium, assembly GCA_032110905.1. Lineage (GTDB taxonomy): Bacteria > Bacteroidota > Bacteroidia > Chitinophagales > Chitinophagaceae > Lacibacter. The sequence goes on from JAULVS010000056.1 coordinate 24,835, forward strand.
AGAATAATGTTTCCATCCTACTTCCTTCAAATCGGGAAGAGGAGCGCCTGTTTCTATTTTTGTCCTGTACAATTGGGTTAATATTTTTTCCTGTACAGGGTCGGTATATTGAATAGGATCCTGCGTTTTCTTAACAGCGTCGGTAAACCTATTGGTTATCCTTTTAATTAAAGCTTGAATCATTCTAGTTACTATTTAATGACAGACCAATTATGATCATGTAAAGAAATATCTTCCATTACAGTTACATCCTTACCGCTTTGGAAAAAATTACCGGATAAAACATTAAAATTAATAGCCCCAATCAGATAATCAATAACGACACCATCATTAACTAGAACGACATTAATAGTATAAAATCCCGATGACAAAGGAAATTTATTAAATGCACACCGGATGATGCCGCTATTTGGAAGCGGAGACAATGGCGTGACTGTTAAATTAGAATCGAAATGAGAAAGAGGCTGACCTGTACGATTGTAAATTGTAAATTTCAACTGAGGTCTATCAAGTGTCGTATTCCCCTGATAAAAAAAGTTAATACTTGTTTCAGTCCCGGAAATGACCTGTTGAACCGGATTTCCCAGATGATCAAAAAACAGGATGTCTGAAAATTTATGGGATTGAGTACCGCTGCGGTCGAGTCGATTGATTAAATCTCCTTCATTACCTACCTGATGTGCTTTTAGATAGGTCGAAATAACTTCGGCAGAAGATCCGATTTTTTCAATCCGTCCTTTAGATAATAAAATACCCTTTTCGCACAAGGAAGCGATCGATCCCATATTATGACTTACGAAGAGAACGGTGCGTCCGTTGTTTTTACTTACATCTTCCATCTTACCTAAACAACTTTTCTGAAACTCGGCATCGCCCACTGCTAATACTTCGTCCACAATTAAGATTTCACAATCCAAATGAGCTGCAACGGCAAAGGCAAGACGCACATACATCCCGCTACTGTAACGCTTTACAGGGGTATCAATGTATCGCTCCACACCTGCAAAACTTACGATTTCGTCAAACTTTCTTGTAATTTCATATTTACGCATTCCCAGTATCGCGCCATTCAAATATATATTCTCTCTTCCTGTTAATTCGGGATGAAAACCGGTTCCAACTTCCAATAAACTGGCAATTCTTCCTTTTACTTTTATATTCCCAATTGTGGGAGTTGTAACCCTACTCAATATTTTCAACAAAGTACTTTTGCCGGCACCGTTTCGTCCAATAATGCCAACTGTGTCTCCCTGACTTATACTAAAATCAATTTCATTTAAACTCCAGACAACATTACTTACCCCTTTAACAGTTCTGTCATTAGATTCACCAATTTTCAAAAAAGGATCTTTTTTTCCTCTCATACGTGCAAACCATCGCTCTAAATCCCAAGCAAGAGTTCCAGTACCAATTTCTCCTAGTTGGTAAGCCTTTGATAAATTCTCAACTTTTATTGCAACTGGCAATCTGTATTTTTTTTAGAGATAAATATTTGAAAATCTTTAGACCGTATCAACAAATCCTCGTTCTACCTTATTGAAGATGATGATACCAGAGAATGCTACCAAAAGAGTAAATACAAAACTAAAAAACAATGACAAGTAAGAAAAGGTACCTTGACCAAGAAAACCATATCTAAATGTTTCAATGATAGGGGTCATTGGATTATATGCAATTGCTGTATACAATTGATCAGGTGCTGCAGATAACGGATAAGCGACTGTTGTTGTATACATTAATAACTGAACTCCAAAAGTAATAAGAAAAGCAAGATCCCTGTATTTTGTTGTTAACGCAGAAATAATCATTCCGACTCCAAGTCCTAACAAAGCCATTTCCAAAACCAACAAAGGAAAAAACAAGGCATATACATTTAAATGTACATTTTCGCTCGTTAAACTATAATAACCCAATAGGATGAAAAACAAAATCATTTGTACACCAAATTTGACCAGATTAGAAACTACAATACTGAAAGGCATAATCAAACGTGGAAAATAAACTTTTCCAAAAATGCTTGCATTATCCTTAAAAACAGTTGAAGTTTTAGTTAAACAATCTGCAAAATAATTCCAGGCTGTGATGCCAGCCATATAAAATAATGGCTGAGGCAATCCATCAGTACTAATTTTTGCCAGATTGCTGAAAATAAAAGTAAATATGATCGTTGTAAAAAGTGGTTGTAAAAAGAACCATAAGGGGCCTAATATGGTCTGTTTATAAAAACTCACGAAATCTCTTTTGACTAAAAGCCATAATAGATCACGATAGCGCCAAACATCCTTCAAGTTCAATTTGAACAATGATGTTGTAGGCTCAATTTCAATATCCCAATGTTCTTTATTTGTGTCAGACAGATTCATATTATCTAATATTATTAAGCAATAAAAACAAAAAGAACGCTACTTTAAATTTTGTGTTGATGTTTATCAGGGATAAAAGATTGATACTTTTACGATATATTATTCTTAGGTTTATGATAAATTAAAATTATTAACCCATCTTTAAATGACTACCGGATTCATTAAATGAATCAATATTTTTTTGGAATTGGTGGCTTACCGCAAAATTGATTATGAAATGAATCTAAAACAGAATCTCCTTCATTTGTTTTATCCAAAAAAAGCGCTATAGCTTTTATAGCGGCTCGCCTATTACTTACATTATATGAATACCATTTTAATATATCCTTTCGTAGGCCAATTCTTTTAATAATAATATAGATTAATCTGAGCTTTTCGAAAATTGTGAATGATTGAATTTCGGGCTTATATCCAAAAAATCTATAACTGAAATATAAAGTTGTGAACTTACGCTTTAAAGTAAAATCTGAATCTTCTTTATGATAATGAAAAACACGTGATTTATAAGTATATACTATAGCATAACCTGAAATAATTGCATCTCTAGCCCATATCATATCTTCACTATATGATGTTTTACGAAAAGGCAATTCAATCAGGGCTTTTCTCCTATACATAGCATTCACATCATCAAACCTGCAAATTTCTCTTTTTTTTGAGGGCTGGAGATGCTCAAACTCATCTTTATTCAACTGATAACGAAATATCTTAGGTTTTGAATAGAAAGCATACCAATCAACCGGATTTTTATCTTTATCGTGTGGCACAAGCTGCTGACCACATACACCTACTACTTCATCATCTAAAAACCCATTAAGCAGCTCTTCAATCCATTTATCATTCACAGGTCTTGCATCCCCAACTGTCAATAATACAAAATCGCCAGTAGCCTCACGCACACCTAAATTCCTTGTTTCTCCATGATTAAATTCATTAAAGGGAATTTCAATAAGCTTAACAAGGGGATATTGATTCAAAATGTCCAAAGTGCCATCAGTTGAGCCCGAATCGATAACGATTATTTCTCTAACAAGAATTGACTGAGATAAAATTCCATCTAAACACGCCTTAATGTTAGACACCTCATTTTTAACAGGAATGACGACTGATACAGAAGGAACAGGCTTCCTCATATTCACAATAACTTTTTCCAAGATGATGGCATATTTTTTTCTACCTCAATGTTTTTAAAACGAACTCCCTGTTTGGGCCCTTTACTTTTAGCCTCAGCCACCATACGTATAATACCTTCCTGAAGTGATATATTTTTAATGAGATTCCCGAAATACTGATGCACTTTTGTATGATCACTGTATGCATGAGCAACTTCGTTTCGGGCATCAAGAAATTCAATTTCAGGAGACACATCAAATGCTTCGCAAATAATCTCAGCTAACTCCTTTACTGAAAATGGCGAATCTGCTCCAATATTAAAAACCTCGTTGTATGCTTCTTTAACCTCTATACTCCTTGCTATTATAGGTGCTACATCATCTATGTGACTAAACGCCCTTGTCTGCATACCATCTCCGAAAATTGTCAACTTCTTCCCCTGCATAATCTGATTTATAAATATACCCACTACATTTCGGTAAGGGTCGCCGATATTCTGACGCTCTCCATAAACATTGTGAGGTCGGAAAATAATATAATTCAGCCCAAACATTTCATGTGCAGACTTCAGATCTAACTCAACAGCTAGCTTTGATATACCGTAGGGATCTTCCGCTGCAGGCATCATATCTTCAGTCATTGGCAATTGATTCTTTCCATAAACTGCTATTGAGGATGTAAAAACAAAACATTTCACGCTACCCGTATTCACTGCTGCATTTATCAGATTTATGCTGCCAATTAAATTATTATTATAATTAAATCTTCTTATAAAATGGCTTAACCCCTCTGCAGCATAAGCGGCGAGATGAAATACATAGGAAAAGGTGTTTTCGAAAAATAAACGATTCACAAGGTCGACGTCATTGATACTTCCTTCGATAAACTGAGCTCGCTTATCTACATTATCTTTAAACCCTCCGGAAAGATCATCCATTGCAACCACATCATAACCCGCTTGAATTAAGCAATCACAAACATGTGAACCTATAAAGCCGGCAGCACCCGTAACCAATACCTTTTCTTTCATTACGATTATTTATTATATACAACCTTACCAATTCTATAATTTGGAGATTCTTTTTCTTTAACAAGTAATTTATATAAATAATTACTCATAAAAGGAAGTGAATAAGCTCGAATCTTATATGCAAAAGCAAAAAGTCTCAGTTTATTTAATTCCATATAAGTAAACAAATTATAATTAGCTTGAAATAGTAACATTTCTTTCACTTTGCTGTGAAAACGACTTTTTACAGCATTAATATAAATACCAATAAACATATATTTTATCGCATTTTTGTATTTATACATTATTCCGATATTTTTTATTTTTTCAGTAACCTGTTTTAGTATACAAAACCTACTTATAAATTTAGGAAACGAATGATATCCTTTTCTTGATAAACTACCTTCTGATATCCTTATAAAAACATCAGGTTCAAGATCAAAACGTTTGCTATAATTTAAACCGGAAAGCAAACTTCTTAAATGCAATTCTATATCCTGCCACAAATTTAGTTGCTCATCCCACATGCCAATTTCAACAAAACTTTTTTTATTCCAAATCGTACCTGTTCCCTGACAAACAGGATCTCCATAAAGAATACGTTCTATATCATCCTCATCAGTATTGATATTCCATAATACTTGCAGATCGTCTGGTTTGTTTTTAAACATCAACATTGGGAATACCACAAAATCTAATTCAGGTTTTATAACAATTGCATTTACTCTTTGCTGAAGACAAAAGGGAGCTAGTAGATCATCGGTATCCAAAAAAATAAGAAACTCCCCTCTACAGTTTTCAACCGCAATATTCCGGCAGGTACTGGCTCCTTTAGGTTCACGCTCTCGTTTGAAAATCTTAACTCGATCATCTTTCGCCGAAAATTCATTTATAATGTCCCATGTCTGATCAGTACTTCCGTCATCAACAATGATCCATTCCCAGTTCTCGTAAGTCTGCTGAAAAACACTTTGAGCCGTCTCTTTAATCAGCTTATCACGATTGAAACTAGGAGTAATAATGGATACTTTAGGAGTATCTATACGATTATTAATTTGATCAATCATTTATAAATAAGAACAAAGCATAAATATATTATTACCCAATTCAGGCATTGAAAAAGCACCATTAACAACCTAGAATTAAATTTTCCGAATATCCCAAGGTAATAAAGGATGGATTAATCCCGGCACTTTTGAATCGGATAGCATTCCCAACTGATTTTCCATTACTTCAGTAATCATAAAATTGACCGACAAGCCCATTACGATAGGCCTAGATAGAGGAATATCAAAATCAACACTTACAATATACTTTCCTGCATTAAAAAAATTAGCCGGTAAATTACAAACAGATTCATATAAACCCGGTTCCCTTATCCGCGATTCATCTTGTTGATTGAAATCACTTGAAGACAAAAGAAGACTACCATCAGTCGTATATAAGTTTAATGTAACCCTTAGATTTTTTACTGATAAAAGTAATTCATATTGAATCTTTATTTTAATTGTATCTGCTGTTATGAGGGCTTTATCTAAATTACCATATTGATCTAATACCTGAATAGATATCACTCTTAGTTCATGATTGCCTGGATTTATCCCGTTTAACCATTCTAAAGTACGACCGGACTCAACACCACTTGAAAGATATGCGTCGATAACTTCTCCTGTAGGTCCGTTTTGGTATAACATTCCATTAAGAAGCATCAATGCACTGCTACACAGATTTTTAATTGCTCCCATATTATGGCTAACAAATAAAACAGTCTTTCCTTCAGAGGTAGAAATATTTTTCATTTTACCAAGACACTTACTTTGAAATTCAATATCTCCGACCGCCAGCACTTCATCAACAATAAGAATTTCGCTGTTAAGGTGGGCTGCAACACCGAAAGCAAGACGCACATACATTCCGCTACTGTAGCGTTTAACAGGTGTATCAATGTATCGTTCTACACCAGCAAAATCTACAATTTCATCAAAACGATTTTTTATGTCGTAGCGACTCATTCCCAAAATAGCTCCATTTAAAAAAATGTTCTCTTTTCCCGTTAGCTCGGGGTGAAATCCTGTACCCACTTCCAATAGTGAAGCTATTCTTCCCTTTATCTTTATAGTACCTCTGGTGGGTGTAGTTACCCGAGAAAGTAATTTCAACAACGTTGATTTACCTGCACCATTTTTACCGATAATGCCAATTATATCTCCCTGATTAACATCAATTGAAAGATCTTTTAAAGCCCAATTATATTCACCTCCTTTTTGAGATCTAATATTCTCTTGCCCAATCTTTAGATAGGGATTTTCTTTCCCACGCATCCGATACCACCAACGATTCAAGTCGTGACTGATTGTACCAGTACCAATTTCGCCAAGACGATACAATTTGGAAATATTTTTTAAAGAAAGAACTGTTTCTGGCATAATTTTATAGACACCTGCAATATTTAATATTCTGCTTCATAAAAGAATATTAAATATTACTTAATGGATTTTCAAGAGAAGTTATCGACCAAATATGAATCCGGAAAAATATTATTAATTGAAAAGTTAATTTTAAATGTATCTCCCGGTTTTCTATAATCACAATTGTGAAATAGTTTAGATTTTACTATTACAAAAAGAAAAAAAGTTCAACTGTTCTTACCAAAGACTTGATCAAGGCGATCTTTAAATTTTTGAAAAGAAAAAAAGTCCAACATACTTCTTCTGATTAATTCCGGATCACGGGGCTGGCTCAATGCCTTGATAATACCATTGAATAATTGATCATTATCATCTGGATTAACCAAGGTTCCTAATTTTCCGAATTGCAAAGCTTCCGTACTTCCATCTATATTGCCAGCCACTACCTCTCTGCCACAAGCCATCGCTTCAAGATAAACAATCCCGAAACCTTCTCCTTTGCTAGGCATCACAAATACATCTGAAAGGAGATAATGATCTGCCAATTCATTTTCTGGGATAAATCCTGTTAAAATAACATGAGACTCGACCCCTAATTCTTTGATCAGATAACGAATACGCATTCCCTCTGAAGCATCCGCTTTGCCACACAAGATGTATTTGACATCCCAACCAGATTTCAATAATTGAGGAATTGTGTTCAACACTTGATCATATCCTTTATAACCTTCGCTAGAACTCAGTCGGGCAACAGTAAGAAGTACTCTTTCCTGCTCTTCGATATGATATCTTTTTCTAAGGTATTCGGGTTTACTAAAATTTACAGGAAGATTAAAAAACGGATCTAATGTATTAGGGAATATCACAATTTTTTCCTCCGCTACATTTTGTTTAAATATCAATTCCGACTTTGTATGGGAACTCACAGCGAGAATCAGATCAGCCTTTTGAAGTAATTTTTTTTTGATCCCTTTTAAAGGTTGAAACACTTCAATACCATGACAAATCACAATCAAACGCCCGGAAGGGCTGACCAGTTTTCTTAGATAACCTAACGGTGCAAGATTCAGATGACCTATTACCCAGGCTTCTCTTTTAAACAATTGGAGAATAGCGAAAAAGAGATAAAATAATTTATTTCCTTTGAATGTTTTTAAATGATTCGAGGGGATATAGGAATTCTCCATCTGATCGTAATCATGCAATATCACAGCAGAAACATTGTATGCTTTTTTTTGATCAAGCAAATACATAGCATGAAGAATTGCCCTATTAAACCGTTCAATGCCTCCCTGCATAGAGAAAGCTGAAAGCAACCAAAAACGAATCGATTTAAGCGGCATGTTTTATTTCGTGAGAAAAGCGGTTCATCAGCAAGCCGCACCAGTAACGCCCCCATGAAAGTTTTCCACTATTAAATTTTTCGTAGAGTTTATTTTCAAAGCTGTTCACCGGTTTAGAATATTCATTTTCTTTCAACCAACCATCAAAAGGGAAAGTAAACCCCTGTTTCTTCCGGTTCCATATTTCATTCGGAAGTTCATTTTCAAATGATTTTACAAGCAAATACTTCGGCAATGCCGGATTATATTTTATAGCACTTTTCACCTGCGAAACCAACATCATTAATTCTTTATCTAAAAAGGGTACCCTTATTTCCAGTCCATGCCACATGCTCATGTAATCAGAATCTTTCAATAACTGATTTTGCATATAGAAGTTGGTTTCCAGCCAGCTGACGCGATTACTCCCATGTAAATCATCAAAGTGATAATGTGAGCCTATTTCAACAAGATCACGGATTACTTCATCTTGATACATGTCCTGTATACCGGCAATGGCGAGCGGAGTAAAAATTCCTCTCATAGTCAGGTACTCCGCTGCAGCATTATGAATACCCGCATAACCCAGTTTTCTGATTCTGTAATCGGGCAGTAATTGTAATGACAGCAAAAAACGATCCGGCACGAATCGTAAGAGATTTAATTTGCCCCTGTTGAAAAAAGATGGGTAACCTCCGAATAATTCATCAGCACCGAGTCCGGATAATACAGCTTTTAACCCATGATGTTTTGCATATCGAGATATAAAATATGTATTGATTCCATCAAGGGATGGCTGGTCCATTGCTTTCAAAGAATCCGGCAAGTAATCATCAAATTCCTTCTGGGTAACGAGATAGGCTTGATGATGAGATTTTATTTTTTCTAGAATGATATGCTGGTACTTCTCTTCAGAAAATTTCTTTTCATTAAAAATGATTGATAAAGTACTTAAATGAGGTGTTAATTGTGATGCAATTAATGCAAGTACACTGGAGTCAATTCCTCCACTTAAGAAAAGACCAAGAGGGGCGTCGGAAATCATGTGGCGCTCAACGCTTTTAGAAATGATTTCTCGGGTAAGTATGATCGCCTCGTTCTCATCCATCAAATCATTTGAAAATTCCCATTTAAAAAAAGTATGGTTTGCCGCTTTTAAAGAAGGCAATGACACAACCAGTGCTGTTCCTTTCTCTAAAGGGTGTACATCTTTCAATGTTGTAATCGGTTCAGGCAAATGTCCGAATGCCAGAAAAGCTGTTTTCCACTTTGGGTTCTCTTCAAACCTAATTCCAGACTGGTGAAAAGCTCGTATTTCAGAGGCGAAAACCAAAGTGTCATTAGAGATGTAATAGTAAAGAGGCTTGATACCTGCATGATCTCGCGCAAGAATCAACTCTTGTTTTTTTTCATCCCAAATAGCAATGGCAAACATACCGTTAAAAAACTCAAAACAATCTAATCCCCAATAATCATACGCTTTGAGGATTACCTCAGTATCTGTTTGTGTATGAAACCGATATCCCTGCTGAATAAGCGTATTTCTTAGCTCCTGAAAATTATAAATCTCTCCATTGAAAATGATGGCCAACCCTCTTTCAGGAAAGTGCATAGGTTGATGCCCGGCTGCGCTGAGGTCGAGAAGAGAAAGCCTTCTGTGACCTAAAGCAAAAGGCAAACTTTTATGAATAAACAGACCGGCATCGTCAGGACCTCCATGCTTCATGGAATCACGCATACGCTGAATCTGTTCAGAAATATTAGTAGAACCTTGTTGAAAAATGCCGGCTATTCGGCACATAGAAACTTTATTTTAATCCAATCAACCGAAGAAGTTGCATATACCAGATTTTCTTTCTGCTGTCAACATCATAGTACCCATAGCCATAACCATAGCCATAGCCATAACCATAACCATAGCCACCATAACCATAATAGCTATTGTAACCTTCCACGCTGATATCATTAACGATTATGGAAGAAGAAGGGAATTTCTTTTGCTGGTATAGTTCATCGAGTAATTGCATTTGTTTTTTATAGGTATAACGCTGACGAACAACAAAAAGAGTTGCATCAGCTAATGATGCTAAAGTAAACGAGTCGCTAACCAGACCGATCGGAGCCGTGTCAATAACTACTACATCAAAATTATTTCTGAGGTGCTTGAAAAACTCCTCGATTTTTGCATCTAGTAATAATTCAGAAGGATTTGGCGGAGTAGGACCACAACCTATAACATATAAATTATCTGTGTTTGGTACTTTTATGGGTAATTCATCAAATCCTACTTTCCCTATTACAAAGTGTGTAAATCCCAGTCCTCGCTGAATACCTAACCCGCTAAGAATTTTCGGTTTTCTTAAGTCAAACTCGACAACAACTGATTTCTTTCCTGTTAATGCGATTGATGAAGCAAGGTTCGTGGCGACAAAAGATTTTCCTTCGCCACTAAAAGAAGACGTGATCAAAATTACCGGAGTGCGCTCTTGCTTTAAGAATGTTTGAAGACCGGATCTTACAATCCTGAATTGCTCCGCGAGAACAGATCGACTGTTTTTTATAACCACCAATGTTTCTTTTTTATCATTATGACCCAGTTCGCCAATGATCGGAATTCTTGTATTTCGGACAATATCTGCTTTGGTAGTAATCTTATCATTCATCAAATCTCTTATATATATAATTACAACCGGTATTAAAATGCCAAAAAACATAGCAAGCATATAGGTGTTCCCTTTCTTAGGAAGAACGGGGCTTCCTCCTCCTTCAGCCTGTGCAAACACCTTGGAATTAGAAATGGTTGATGCAAGCTGCATACCCACCTCTTCTCTTTTTTGAAGAAGATAGGTATATAATTCATTTTTGATGACTTGCTGTCGTTTTATTTCTCTTATTTCACCTTCTTTTTCAGGCAGCTCAAACATCAGGTTTTTTGCAAGGCTGGCTTGTCTTTCAAACTCGTTTCTTGTGATAACATATGAGTTCCTGATATTTCTTAGATTCTCTAAAATAGATAATCGGGTTTTTTCAATTGCTTGATCAATTTCAGCAATAACCGGATTGCCGGGAGTATTCATCTGTAGTTCACTCTCCCTTCTGAGGATAAGTTTATTGTATTCGCTAACCATATAAGATAATGTAGGATCGTCAATTCCTAAATTAGTAGGTGTAAGGTTGAATGCATTTTTTTTATCTCCTACATAGTCTTCAAGCAAATCCAGTATACTGATTTGAATTTCCTGTTTATTTAAATTATCTTCACTGACGGTCATTTTTTCCATATAGACCTCTGACTGCTTTTCAAGATCTATAAACTGATTTTGTTTTTTAAACTGTTGTAAGTCGCCTTCTACCTTTCCGAGCTCCTCTTCAAGTTTATCTAAACGTTCATTGATAAACCATAATGTATTATTTGATATTCGACTTTTGTCTTTAATATTATAATTTTCATACTCCACCATAATCTCATTTAAAACATCAAGACCCTTTACCGTATTAAGTGTTTGTAAACTCAATGTCAAAACACTTGATTTTTTTGCAGATTGATTAATAGTTAAATTTCCTGCAATCTGCCCCGCCATTTGTAAAGATGGAACCCATTTATATGATAGGCGGCGGCCGATTAATTCTTCACTTCCTAAATTTTTAGGAACCACCCTAAATACAGCGCCCGATCTTTCCACATTTGAATAATAAGGCCTGATTTTTGTTTCTCTTCCTAACAAAAAGCCGTTATTACCAACCAACTGAATTTCAAAACCATAGCCTGATGAACTGTCTTTAATTAAAACCGGAACTATTTCTACTGGAAATCCTTTGTAAACCTCACTGCTTCTAACTTTACCGTGTTCTATATAATGGTTATTTAATCTAAGCGCTTCCACGACCCGCACAAGAAACTTCTTTGATTTAATAAACTCCTTTTCATCCTCCATATTAACTTCATTACCTGCCTCAAAAAGATTGCTGTACTTCTGATCCCCTTTGATGTTGGCAGCCGTTTCTTCTTTAATCATCATACTTGCAGAAACACTGTAAACAGGAGTAGCCCATCTCAAATAAGACCAAGCAATGAGCAATGCAGCACCAAGTGAAAAGAAAAACAGAGGAAGATTTGAGATGTATTTAAAAATAATCTCTTTAAACGTCAGGAATCGGACTTGTTGCTCTCGGCTATCGTTTGTATTTATTTCTGTAGAAGACATGCGATATGATTATTAACGAAAGATATTTGTGAGAATTAAAACAATATTCAGAAAACTCAACCCTAAAGAGACAAATTGCAGTCGCCTTTGTGTTGACTGATCCATCACAATCATCTGGCGATCGGTTGGACGTATATATACAACATCGTTTTGTTTGAGATAGTAATTTTTTGAGTTGAAAAAATCACCGCGGGTAAGGTCAATTGTATCCAGCGTTCTTTTCCCGTTTTGCTCTCTGAATAAAAGAATATGTTTTAAGTCGCCTCCAATATCAACACCTCCCACTTCACCTAAAGCCTGCAAAAAAGATACCCGCTCTGAATCAAATACCTTTGTTCCAGGAGCTTTTACACTCCCAAGAAAAGTAACCCTAAAGTTCAGGTACCTGATATCTACAATCGGGTCTTCTTTCACATATTCCCGGGCTTTTAAAATAATTTCTTTTTCCAACTGTTTTTTAGTCATCCCATCCGCATGAATATTGCCAAACAAAGGAAGTCTGATTTCTCCTGTTGAGAGATCAACCAGATAACCATTATCGGCAAGCGGAGAACCGGTTACGGAACCTGAAACTGTTGAAGAAGATACTGTTGCCGGACCGTAATTCTGTAAAAAAAGCTGATTGGAAGAGGCGCTACGTGATGAAATACCAATCTGAAGCAAATCTCCTTTCTGTATGACTGGTTCATCAATAGAAAAATTTCCCATCGAGCCGATATCTAATCCGCCGTTGAAATAAACCATCTCCTTGCGAAGTTTTTCCGGAGAAACACAGGAGATCATCAAAAATAAAAGTCCTGTAAAAAGAAAAAAGTAATTCCTCATAATTGTATGTTTATTCCTAATTCCATTCGCAGGGTTTCAGACTTTCTGATAATTCAAGATTCTTTTTATCAAACGTTGCAGTAAGTTGGTAACCCAAAGTTTCCAGCACCACAGAAACCGAATTATTTTTTATATCTACAACCATTCCCTCATGATTCATCATCAGGCCTGACTTCACCCTAACTTTCAAACCTGGATTCAATTCAATACTACTTGCCTGCACATCCGAAAACTCATTCATAAACCTTTTTATCAGCCTTATCTCATTCTCCTTTATAATTGCAGGACTACCTTGCCAATAAACAAAATTTACAACACCGTCAGTTAATCTAACCCTGCTTTGTTCATTTATGTCAAAAAATATAAAAACATAAGACTTAAATAAAGGGTCTTCAATGATCTTGTAACGATCGCTCCACTTTCTTCTTACTTTATTCAGCGGACAATATACTTCAAAGCCCTTTTTATTTAACTGCGTAGCAACTTTTTTCTCCCAGCGAGGTTTTGTGTATAAAGCATACCAGTTAGAGATCATAGAATTTTCAGAAAAAAGCTTCGCCTCCTCAGTCACATTTAATCAATAAAAAACCGAGTTAATCACAAAAGATGGGAATTTAGTATTTCACATATTCGCTCCTTTTGCCGGGTTGTTTAGCCTTTATATTATTGAATTTCAATCAATTATTAATATTCCGGCCTCGCATTTAAGGCTTCTCACCCCCGATTGCTGCAATTTACTTGTTGGCGGCGAATCTTTAATCATTTAAATACTCTTTTTATCTAACAATGCTTTTTTGTTAATTTACCAAAAAAGAACTTGCAGAGCCGATTTTTATCATTAGATGTTTTTCGCGGTGCTACCGTCGCATTGATGATCCTGGTTAACAACCCTGGTTCCTGGTCATACATTTACTCTCCACTGAAACATGCTCCCTGGCATGGTTGTACACCAACCGATCTTGTTTTCCCCTTCTTTCTATTTGCCGTTGGGAATGCCATGGCATTTGTCATTCCTAAACTACAGCAAGCCGGTCAGGCTCAATTCTGGTCAAAAATCATCAAAAGAACTCTTCTGATTTTTCTCATCGGCTATCTGCTCAACTGGAGTCCTTTCATAAAATGGGATGGTGATGTTTTGGTAATGAAATCCCTGGAAAAACTGCGCATTATGGGGGTTCTTCAACGAATTGCCATTTGCTATTTTTTTGCGTCCGTGATTGCTTTTTATGCTGGTATTAGAGGCAGTTTTCTATTGGCAGCGCTTATTCTTTTATTTTACTGGCTACTTTGCTTTTCTGCCGGCAAGCCGGAAGCCCCTTACAGCCTTTCAGGCTGGTTTGGAACATATATTGACCAACAGATTTTGGGAGAAAACAGGTTGTATAAAGGAGAAGGGGTTCCATTCGACCCTGAAGGACTGATGAGTAGTTTTGCAGCGATAGCACAGGTGCTCCTAGGCTATCTGGCGGGTAACTATATTCTGCAAAAGGGAAAAAACTTTGAGGTGGTGACCGGCCTGTTTGTAACTGCCACGGTGCTGACTGTATCCGGTCTTGTCTGGGATCTGGCCTTTCCGATGAATAAGAAAATATGGACGAGTTCTTATACCCTCTATACTTCGGGGCTTGCACTATATACAATAGCAGTACTGATTTACCTGATCGAATTGAAAGGTCTCAAGGGCTTCTGGATTCGTTTCTTTGATGTTTTTGGCAAAAACCCTTTGTTCATTTTTGTATTGAGTGGCTTTTTACCCAGAGTACTCTCTCTGATCCGCATTCCCAATGGATTTAATGCAGATGGCTCGAATAAATACTTAAGTCCGTTCAGCTGGTATTATGAAAAAATCGCAAAATTCATTCCGGGACAAGCAGAGAACGGATCACTATTTTATGCTTTATCAATGATCATCTTTTTCTGGGCAATCGCAAGTTGGATGGACCGCAAAAAGATTTATGTAAAGGTTTAAGAGAATATTTCGCTAAACATCATCGGAAAATAGCTTCTGCCACGGCTACACTTTCAGGTCTGCCTACATCTACGAGCTGATCGCCGCTATGGTCATAACCTAAAACCGTATGCTCACGAGCAAGATCCAGATAAGTTTCAGTCAATGAAAACTTTCCTGTTTGTTTTATAAAATCAAAAACCAAAGGATCAAAAACCGCGACACAACTGTAAGCCATTTCTATATAAACATCTCGTTGTCTTGATATTTTTTCTTCTCCTGTTGTTTTGTTTCTCCAACCGCACAATTGCATCTCTTCATCAAATAAAAAATTTCTGGAAGTCTTACGATCTGATACTCCAAAAGCAACCAGCGGCTTTCTGCTCTGATAAAAAGAAATTAATTTGGAAAGATCAAGGTTTGTAAGAATATCAACATTCATGATGACAAACGGTCCGTTGTCTATCAGAAAATCTTTTGCCTTTAACAATCCGCCTCCTGTTTCCAATACAACATCCCGCTCATCACTGATCGTAACATTAGATCCCCAACCTTCTGCTTGCTGAATTGCTTCTTCAATCTGATCCGCGAAATGATGGACATTTACAATAATATCAGTAATGCCATGTGCCTGCAAGTACTCTACATTTCGCTGAAGAAGTGGTTTGCCATTGACCAATGCCAAAGCCTTGGGATGGCTACCTGTCCACGGTTTAAACCTGGTTCCCAATCCTGCTGCAAAAATCATGGCTTTCATAGAAGGTTATTTGTTGTTAGTTATTGGATGGCTCCGTTTTCCCAGTTTTTCGCATCTTGTACAAGATGTTTCAGCTCCAATTTCACACCGTATTTATTACGAAGATGACGAGCCAGTGCATCAGCTGCATAAACACTGCGATGCTGACCTCCTGTGCAACCAAAGCTCACCTGCAAACTTTCAAAACCTCTATTCATATAATCTTCTACTGCAATGTCAACTATGTTATACACATTGTTTAAGAAATGCGGCATTTTTGTTTGTTGCTCCAGATAATCTTTCACGCCCTTATCTCTTCCGGTTTGCTGTTTATATTCATCTACCCTTCCCGGGTTTAAAATACCCCTGCAATCAAACACAAAGCCACCTCCGTTATCTGAAGGATCGGAAGGGATACCGGTAGTTTTATAAGAAAAACTGTTCACATGAACCACCAGTTTTGTATCATCTGTAGCCCTTTTTGGCTCAAAGCGACTAATGATTTCTTCGTTCACTACCAACGACAGAATTCGTTCAAATTCAGGAACGCTGATACCTACAATTTTATTCTGCAAAAACCACCTGAGGTTACGCAGAGCCATTGGAATACTGGTTAAAAAATGTGCTTTCCTTTCAAACAACCCTCTGAAACCATAAGCACCAAGTACCTGAAGTAAACGAATTAGCACATAGCCGTGATACTGACCGGTAAAGCGGGAACGGTCAATTTTTTTCTGCAATAATTCCTCAGCACAATCAATGTAATAATCGAGCAGGTTGTTTTTCCATTTATCAGGTAATTCAGCCTTCGCCTGCCACAAAAGAGAAGCCACATCATATTGAACAGCACCTTTCATGCCTCCCTGGTAGTCGATAAAAAACACCTCCCCATCGCGCACCATCACATTGCGGCTTTGAAAATCCCTAAACATAAAAAACTTATCATCTACACGTGCCAGGTAGATGCTTAATACTTCAAAATCATCAATCAACTTTTCTTTGTCGTAAGGAATCTTCAGGGTATCAAGAAAATAATACTTGAAATAAAGCAGATCTGCGAGAATGGCCTGTTTGCCAAATTCCTGTGAAGTGATGCACCACTCATAATTGAACTGCTCGTGTCCTTTTATCTGCATATGAGCAAGATGGCGAAGTGCAGACTGAAACAATCGGTAAACTTCATCAGTATGGCCATTTTTCTCCAGTTGATTCAAAAGAGAAACATCGCCTAAATCTTCCTGAAAATAAATACGTTCATCTTCACTTACCGCAAGAATCTGAGGCACTGGTATTCCATATTCTTTAAAATGACGTGTAAAACGTAAAAATGTCTGATTCTCCCGAATATGATGATTAACCGTTGCTATACAACTCCGCGCTCCATTCACACGATAATAAACCCTGTCACTTCCGCTTTGAGGAAGTTTGTAAACCAAATCCGGCTTTTGCCCATATGTAGCAAAAAATAAATCAGTAATGCTTTCCGTATGTTGCTGCATTTGTCAAAGGAACGAAAAAAAATAATGTTGCCCTTGTCAATAAAGCAAAACAGTTTAGATGTTTACTCTTTGAACAATCCCATTGGCGTGCCTTCCGCAA
>JAULVS010000057.1:0-51204 GCA_032110905.1 Chitinophagaceae bacterium
TAAATAACCTGACACTTTCAAAACAGCAGACACTA
Organism: Chitinophagaceae bacterium; assembly: GCA_032110905.1. Taxonomy (GTDB): domain Bacteria; phylum Bacteroidota; class Bacteroidia; order Chitinophagales; family Chitinophagaceae; genus Lacibacter. The sequence goes on from JAULVS010000057.1 coordinate 36, forward strand.
CATTACATAATCAATCAGCAAATAGCAACCAGGTGATGTAAAGAGTGCTGGATTTTTTTTATCGCTAAAATAAATTGCACAATCAGGTGGACATACTCTGACAGTCGAAGCACCAAGTCAGGCACATTTGCAAGGCACACAAAGCCGACACACAAAAGCCAACCTTGCAAAAGAGCCTGCCTTGTTCCAAAGCTTCCGGGACACACCCTGCCACAGCGGACACAGACATTCAATTCAAGTTACCAAGACGAAGGGCGAACACATAACAGGGAGTTTGCTGCTATGCTGGCAGACGAATATTTTCTCAGCTTCATATCGCTATCAGCCCATATCCAGCTGACGGAATTCTATCAGCTTTTGTTGTTATCTTCATCATCAGTTTTTCAATCAGCAGCGGCTCCGGGCTGGACATTATAAAATACCAGCACAGCAGCAAGCTCTGGCCGTTAGCGGAGGTACTCCCGGATATACCTATGCATGGTCCAATGGTGCTACCACGGAAGATTTATCAGGTTTAGCGCCTGGAACTTATACAGTGATAGTAACTGATGCCGCAGGTTGTAAGCAGGGTAAAGCCTTCACGATCAGTAATAGTTGTTTGGGGCTTGCAAAAACAATTAGTTCAACGCCTGTAAATAACGGAGATGGTTCTTATACATTAACTTATTCAGTCAAAGTTGAGAACAGGGGTACTACTTTACTTAGCAATATTCAGGTAACGGAAAATCTATCAAACACATTTGTAGGTGCAACAGCTTTCTCCGTTAACAGTGTTGTATGTAATGACTTTGCTGTAAACCCATCCTTTGATGGAACAACTCAAACCAGTTTACTGGCTGCTCCTTTAGGCAGTTTGGTTCCTAACCAGATTACAAATATTCAGGTAACCGTTACCGTTACACCGGGCGCCAAGCTGGGTGTATATGATAATTCGGCCAGCGGTACTTCTACTGATCCAAATGGCACCTCTGTTGATGACATTTCTCAGGATGGCACAGATGTAGATCCGGATAGTGATGGTCCTGGTGATAACAGTGTGCCTACTCCGGTAAGCTTTACAGAGAATCCAAAGATTGGTATTGCGAAAGCTGTTACCGAAGGTCCAACAAGCAATGGCGATGGCAGCTATGACCTTACTTATACGTTGGTCGTTAGCAATGATGGCGATGTGCCGCTGAAAGAAGTTCAGGTAACAGATAATCTTACTTCTACATTCGGCAGTGTGCCACTTTCAGTGCTTAGTATTACCAGTCCAACATTGGCAGTGAATAGCAGTTATGATGGTACGTCTAACACAAATATGTTAGCCGGAACGGACGTATTGGCTGTGCGTGGAACAGCAACAATTGTTTTAACAATCCGTGTTTCACCTGCCGGTTTCGGAGCTTATGATAATACTGCTATTGCTAATGGAAAGAGTCCTGCAAACACGGCAGTAACTGATAGTTCTCAGAATGGTGCGTTAACGGATCCGGATGCAGATGGTGATCCAACGGATAACAATGTTCAGACGCCTGTTTCATTTACAGAGAATCCATCTATAGGACTTGCGAAAGCATTGTCTGCTGATCCTATCAATAATCAGGATGGAACCTATACGGTTACTTATGATTTCATTCTTCGCAATACGGGTGATGTGCCTGTGAAAAATCTGCAAGTGTTTGATACACTCAGCGTCACTTTCCCAGGTAAAACAGTTGTTGTAAATAGTGTTACAACGAGTGCGAATCTTACTGCGAGTACTACATATACAGGAGCCGGTTCAAATACAGGATTATTGTCCGGCACCAATACGCTGGCTGTAGGAGAGAGCGGAACAATTAGTTTGACGATCACCATTACACCTGGAACTAATTTGGGAGTCTATAATAACTCTGCAACTGCTAACGGAAACGGACCTTTAGGTACTCCGGTTTCGGATATCTCCAATGACGGAGCAGATGTGGATCCTGAAAATGACGGCGCATCTGATAATAGTATACCTACACCAGTTAGCTTTACAGAGTCACCACAAGTAGGTATTGCAAAAGCAGTAAACACACCAACCAGTAATGGTGATGGTACTTATAATGCTACCTACACGTTGAAGGTGAGCAATACTGGTGATGTGCCTTTCCTTACGAATATTCAAGTAACAGATAATTTGGCTACTACTTTCAGCACAGCTGCTTCATTTGAGGTAGTTAGTGTTTCTGCAAGCGGTACGCTAACAGCAAATACAAGCTATAATGGTTCTTCAGACCAGAACCTGCTTGTAGCTTCATCAAGTACATTGGCTACAGGTCAAACTGAAACGATTACAATAGTAGTTAAAGTTCGTCCTGGTGCCAACCTGGGTGTCTACAATAATAATGCCAATGTAACGGCAACTTCTCCGGGTGGAGCTGTGGTAACCGATACTTCAACTGATGGTTCAGAGGTTGACCCCGATGATAATAGTGATCCGGGTGATAACAGTGTTCCTACACCATTAAGTTTTGTAGAGGATCCAAAGATTGGTGTTGCTAAGCGTGTATCTGTTGGGCCAACAAGTAACGGTAATGGCACCTATAATTTATCGTACGACATTCGTGTACAGAATTTGGGAGATGTGGCATTGAGTGATGTACAGGTGATAGAAGATCTTTCAGTAACCTACTTTGATGCTACTTCGTTTACATTCCTGTCTGCAAGTATTACAACGCAGCCTGCAAGTTCAACCCTTGCATTGAATGGATCTTATAATGGGTCTACTAATGTAGATCTCCTCACAGGTATGGGTACTTTACAACCGGGAGAATTTGCGATCATACGTGTAAACATAACTGTAAACCCTGGTCTATTTGTTGGTCCTTATGAGAATACAGCCACTGCTTATGGAACCAGTCCTGCCGGCACAACCGTGGTTGATGATTCGGAAGATGGTGCTAATGTAGATCCGAACAGTGATGGCGATGCAAATGACAATGATACACCTACACCTGTGAACTTTACGCTGATTACAATAAGCGGAAAGGTGTTTAATGATGTAGATGGATTAACAGATAATTTGATTGATGGTGCCGGAACAAATGCAGGAGTATTATATGTTAATTTGGTTAACCCCAGCACCGGGGCAGTCATTGCAAGTATCCCGGTTAATAGTGATGGAACATATACTTTCACTCCATCTAATGGAGTTCAAGCCAATACATCTTATTCTATAATATTGACAGCTGCTGAACAAACAGTGGGAGCAACTTTAACTGCTGCCACATTGCCAACCGGCTGGACAACTACAGGCGAAAATTCAGGAACAGGCACCGGTTCAGATGGAACGGCTAATAGCATATTATCTGTAACAACAGGAACGACCAATGTTACCGATGTGAATTTTGGTATTGAGCAGTTGCCTACTGCAGGTTCTGGAGAGTACACTACATTGAACCCAGGAGGAACTGTAAAGGTCACTGTACCACCTTCCACGTTTACCAATGACACACCGAGCAGTGATATTGCACCGGGAACAGTTACATCGATCAGAATAACGGCATTCCCGAGCAATGCGACCACCATTACGATTAATGGCATCACGTATACATCATCTACCTTCCCTGCAGAAGGCGTGATCGTACCGACGGACGCTTCCGGCAATCCGACACAAGCGATCAGTGTTGATCCGACAAGCAATGGTGAGACGACAGTTATCATACCATTTAAAGCGATTGATAATGCCGGCAAGGAAAGTGAGAATACAGGTAACGCCGTAATCAACTTCACTACGATATTGATTACCGGTACTGTATTCAATGATGCAGATGGATTAACAGATAGCAATGTAGATGGCACGGGTACAAACGCAGGAGGATTATATGCGAACCTTGTTGATCCTGTTACCAATGAAGTAATTGCAAGCGTTGAAGTGAACAGTGATGGCACCTATAACTTTACGGCTGCTGATGGTGTATTACCTAATACAAACTATGACATCATTCTTACTACAACGCCACAGACTGCCGGTCAGGTATTGACAACAGCGAGCCTGCCTTCAGGTTGGGTAAGCACCGGAGAAGATTGTTGTGATAATGCAGGTAGTGATGGTACGGTTAATAGCAAGTTGAGTGTAAGTACCGGAACTACTGGTGTAACCAATGCGAATTTTGGTATTGAGCAATTGCCTACAGCAGGATCAGGTGAATACACGACGTTGAATCCAGGAGGTACAACAGAGGTAACAGTTCCTGCATCTACGTTTACCAATGACACACCCAGCAGTGATATTGCACCGGGAACAGTTACATCGATCAGAATAACGGCATTCCCGAGCAATGCAACCACCATTACCATTAATGGCATCACGTATACATCATCTACGTTCCCTGCTGAAGGAGTGATTGTTCCGACGGACGCTTCCGGTAATCCGACACAAGCGATCAGTGTTGATCCGACGAGCAATGGTGAGACGACAGTTATCATACCATTTAAAGCGATTGATAATGCCGGCAAGGAAAGTGAGAATACAGGTAACGCCGTAATCAATTTCACTACGATATTGATTACCGGCACAGTATTCAATGATGCAGATGGATTAACGGATAGTAATGTGGATGGCACGGGTACAAACGCAGGAGGATTATATGCGAACCTTGTTGATCCTGTAACCAATGAGGTAATCGCAAGCGTTGCAGTGAACAGCGATGGTACTTATAGCTTTACGGCTGCTGATGGTGTATTGCCAAATACAAACTATGACATCATTCTTACTACAACGCCACAGACTGCCGGTCAGGTATTGACAGCAGCGAGCCTGCCTTCAGGTTGGGTAAGCACCGGAGAAGATTGTTGTGATAATGCAGGTAGTGATGGTACGGTTAATAGCAAGTTGAGTGTAAGTACTGGAACGACGGGTGTAACCAATGCGAATTTTGGTATTGAGCAATTGCCTACAGCAGGATCAGGAGAATACACGACGTTGAATCCAGGGGGTACAACAGAGGTAGCAGTTCCTGCTTCTACATTTACCAATGACACACCCAGCAGTGATATTGCACCAGGAACAGTTACATCGATCAGAATAACGGCATTCCCGAGCAATGCGACCACCATTACCATTAATGGTATCACGTATACATCATCTACGTTCCCTGCTGAAGGAGTGATTGTTCCGACGGACGCTTCCGGTAATCCGACACAAACAATTAGTGTTGATCCTGAATTAGAAGGTGAAACAACTATTATCATACCATTTAAAGCGATTGACAATGCAGGCAAGGAAAGTGTGAATACCGGTACGGCTGTAATCAATCTAACTACTGTATTAATTACCGGTAATGTGTTTAATGATGTGGATGGATTAACTGATGGCAATGTGGATGGTACTGGTACAAACGCAGGAGGATTATATGCGAACCTTGTTGATCCTGTTACCAATGAAGTAATTGCAAGCGTTGCAGTGAACAGCGATGGCACCTACACGTTTACTGATGCAGATGGGGTGCAACCTGATACAGATTATAATATCATACTAACTACATCGCAACAGATTCCCGGTCGTATACTAACTACTGCAAGTCTGCCATCGGGTTGGGTAAGTACCGGTGAAGATTGTTGTGATAATGCAGGTGATGATGGTGCTGTTAATGGTAAGCTGAGTGTAAGCACCGGAACGACTGGTGTTACCAATGCCAACTTTGGTATTCAGCAACCGCCGACAGCAGGTTCTGGCTCCTATACTACATTTAATCCGGGCGGTACTACTTCGGTAACTGTTCCAGCATCTACTTTCACGAATATTACACCGAGCAGTGATATTGCACCGGGTACGGTTACATCGATCAGAATAACTGCATTCCCAAGCAATGCAACCTCCATTACGATTAATGGCATCACATATACATCATCTACGTTCCCTGCGGGCGGTGTAATTGTTCCGACGGATGCTTCCGGTAATCCGACACAAACAATCAGTGTTGATCCAACAAGCAACGGATCTACTACAGTGATCATACCATTTAAAGCGATTGATAATGCGGGTACGGAAAGCGCTAACACAGGAACAGCAGTCATTAATTTCAGTCCGATTGTTATTACAGGAACAGTATTCAATGATGTGGATCTGTTGACTGATAATAATGTTGATGGTATCGGAACAAATGCCGGCGGTTTGTATGCAAATCTTGTGGATCCGGTTTCAAATCAGGTGATTGCAAGCGTACCTGTAAACAGTGACGGCACTTATGCCTTTACAGTAGAAAATGGAGTGTTGCCTAATACGAGCTATAATATCATTTTGACAACAACTCAACAAACAGCCGGTCAGTTGCTTACTGTTGCAACGTTACCAACTGAGTGGGCGAGTTCCGGAGAAGACTGCTGTGACAACAGTGGCCATGACGGAACAGTGAATAGTATATTGTTTGTTTCTGTTGGAACGGAGAGTGTAAGCAATGCTAATTTTGGAATTTATCTGGCTATTACACTGCCTGTATCCGGTCTTGAGATTTCAGGTATTCTCAAAGATCAAGTTGCAGCTATCAGGTGGTCTACGCTCCAGGAAATCAATAGTGATTATTTTGAAGTAGAACGTAGTTTGGATAATGTCAACTTCATACCAGTTGGAAAAGTCAAAGCTGCTGGCAACAGTGATGGTAAGCGTCAATACAATTTCAATGATCAATTGAGTTTACTATCAAATTCGAATGTGTTCTACTATCGCATCAAACAAGTTGATAGCGACGGTAAGTACATTTACAGCAAGACCGTTGTTCTGCGCAGACAGCCTATTGAGATTACACGAGTAATGCCGAATCCGTTTATTGGAGAATTGAAAGTCATGGTTCAGGTTGAGAGAAGCGTGAACGCAGAGTTCAGCATCGTTGACGCACATGGCAAAGTGATTTATGCTAATATGAAACCATTGATGAAAGGTCAGAATATTGTGACAATCTCAGGACTTGATTTTCTTTCACAGGGAGCGTACCTGCTGAAAGTAAACACAGGCACAGCAATAGAAACCATACCTGTGATAAAAACGGTGTATTAACCAATCCATTTACTTATGAGAAATAAAAAGTTCCGGTCAAAGCCGGAACTTTTTTTGTTTTTTGTCGATGGTTTTTCTATCCTTTGATTCCGGATGTATTAGTAATTAAGTGTAATCCATTAGGGTAATTATTAGTTTAAATGTATTTGACTATTTTTTAGATTCTTTTTAATACAGAAGGGCATTACTTTTAATGTCTGTATTATCAGATATCCTATAAAGACTAAAAACATGAAACAACTAATTGCCGTACTAACAGCATTTTTGCTGTCTGTTCAAGGTCAAGCCTTAGATCCCAATCACTTTTCCATTACTCGTATATCAGCACCGTACTTTATTGTAGATGGCAACTCCACTTCAACAATTACAACTGCTTATGTTGGGTTTGAAGTAAAAAATATAAGTGGGATAAGTTATTCTGGCTTGACATTTACGATCACCTCAATAGGAACGTCGGTTCCAGGTCAGAATTATAATGTGGTTTCTCCTGTCAGTCGAGAAGTAATTGTAGGAACCTTGGCGCCGAATGCATCAAGAGTTTGTTACTTTTATGTGAGCTATCCTGCGAACACAACGCCGGTTGCAACGTTTAATGTTCGATTAAGTGATGCTACAGTAAATGCAAAAACCCAGACATTTAACGTTTATAATCGATCCTCTATTAGTGCCAATGCAGGAGGCATTGCTACCCAGGCATTTGCGAATCAGGATGCATTAGGGGGGCTTATTATTGATACAGTAACTTATACTGTAGGGAATGTAAGAAACGGTGACGAGTCTGATTTCCAGGTAGCGGTTTCAAATTCATTCGATCCTACTAAAATGGAGTTGATATCTACAAGTATTGTTCAAAGTTCTGTTCCGGGAATACCGGTTGGTACCACCGATAGCTTGTATTTCATTACAGGTGCCGGCAGTACAGGAGCGACGGTTAAGATAGTTTGGCAATTTCGAATTAAGTCTTTTGGATTCACTAACTTTCTGCTTCCTTGTGCAGGTTCAACAAGTGGCTCTACAAACTATAAATATGCACTTAATAGTAGTTTAGCAAATGGGAGCCCGGTCTCTGTTGCATCTAATTCCAACCCTTTAACGATTACAAAAAGATCTAATAAAACAATATATGCTACATGTGAAGAAGCAACTTTTACTGTAACTATCAAAAATCCCGGAACAGTAGATGTGACCATTGATAGTTTGGTTGATCAGCTTCCTTCAGGGTTTACATATCAATTTCTAGTTGTTGATGGTGGTGTTACAACAAATAATTCAGTTAGTTATCCTTCTACAGGAACTAACTCTTCTTTAAAATATGTGGGAGGTGTGAATACCAGTTCGGCTGTTTCTTACCTTATACCTGCAGGTGATTCACTTAAATTAATATATACAACAACGGCATCTTGTTCAGCAGGCTCTAATTTAATTTCAACCGCTCGTGGATATGTTGGATCCTTGGAATTTGACAATGATCAGAATACAGTGAGTGTTTCAGCAACACTTCCTGTTTTGTGGCAAAGTTTTGGTGTAAAAAAATATGGCAATAGTGCAAAGTTAACGTGGACAGTCTCTGAAGAGCAGGGTCCGGTTAAATATACCATTCAACAAAGCCAAACCGGAAATGGGTGGGTAGATATAGCAACAGTTAGTGGAGCATCAATTTCGTCTACTGAAGCAACATATGACTATATACATACCGCTTTATCTAGAGGTAATAATTTTTATCGTATTGTTTCAATAGACGCTGTAGGAAATAGAAATATCAGTAAAGTGGTTACTTTACAGCATATGACTTATAAAAATCTTCTACGAGTGTATGCAAATCCTGTTACAGATGGAATTTTACGTTTTAATATTGAAGAAGCTGGTTTGGTTGAAATGATAAATGCTGGCGGACAAATATTATGGACCAAAAGAGTTGAACAAGGTTTTCATCAAATACCAGTATCGCATTTTAAGAATGGAAGTTATTGGCTTAAAACCGGTAAAGTTCAGGAATTAATCCAGCTCCGCTAATATATTCAGAAGATGATCTGTCTTAAGAAGGTTTAAACAAAAAAAATATTATTTTCTTTGATAATTTCCGACGGTTTCTCCAAAGCCAATGATGTGTCCGCTCATTGATTTTTCCAGGTTTCTAATACGTGAGCCATATGGCAAACTCAGGATTGTATCTAAAGCATAGATCTTAAAATGATACCGATGTGTTCCTGAAAATGGGCAGGGACCTTCATATCCACAATGCTGAAAATCATTCATTCCTTCAATTCCGATATGAGTATTTTCTTTGATTAAGTGTGTAACAGGGATATCCCAGGCAATCCAGTGTACCCATGTGTTCACCGGTGCGTCAGGATCATCTACAACAATTACCAGTGACATAGTTTGTTCAGGAAGTTTGCCGATTTTAAGAGGAGGGTTCACATTTAATCCTTCACAAGTATATTTAGTTGGGATCATTTTATCTTCTGAAAAAGCCGGACTGCTAACATCTATCAGTGCATAGCTTATTTCTTTTACAGCTTGAATCATAAATTTTTATTTTTTCTGTTATGGTCCTTCTCCTTCTGCAGGAGGTTCTTCTAGCGGGTTTTCATACGGGTCTTCTTCAGGTATATCATCTTGGTCTTTCATAATGGAAGGGGTTTTTTCATCGTCGGGAACGTATTGATCTGTAGCTTCTATTTTAGTATTGGCACTATTATTGACTTTTTTGTTTTTTATTATTTCTTTCATTTTATCTGGTAAAAAAATACTTTTTTTCATTAAATATTCTTTAGTAATTATTCTTCATATCCAAAGAAATACAGTTTTAAAGTCATCTTCTATGACAGGTGTCAATTTATATTTTGAGTATTGTCATTAAATGGTAGTCTCATTACTAATAGATTTGCCGAAAATGTGTGTTATGGCAAAATCAAAACCGACTATATCTAACCTGAATGACTTACTTATATATGATTATTCAAAATTTACAGACTTTGAGCAAGGTTTAAGGCAGGTTCTACCTGGTTGGATCTTACAGGCTAACTCCTTGAAACTAAAGACAATATTACAGCGCTATCTCTATTACGCAGAACAGCATTTTAAACAAGTTGAAGGGCTAATTGAACGGAAGACATCGGCCTCTAACGGGAAAAAAGCAAAGACAGTTGGAAAGATGATTGAGGAGATCAATGATAAGCTTTCTGTTTGTGTAGATCCGGAGGTAAAAGATGCATGTTTGCTGGCTGCAATACAGGCCATTAATCATTATAAGATCAGTATGTATGGTACGGCAGCATCATTTGCCAATGCACTGGATTTGAAAAAAGTAGCAAAATTTTTTATGCCGCAGAAGTTAGTGAGAAGCAGATTGATAAAAGATTATCAGAGCTTGCTGAACAGGAAGTGAATCTGAGAGCAAAAGTTCCACTGGCCTTGGCCTGATATAATATCACAATAATTTCTCTGGTTTTTCTTCACCGGTGTCAATATCTTCTTCTTCGAGGATAAATTCATCGGAGGCATTTCGTCCAAAGAGATTTAACTCTTTTATTGTAAAATCATCTTCGCCGGTCGTTTGAATAAGTGTATCTTTTTCTTTTCTGAGAATCTGCGCAGACAAGCCAAACTTTTGATACAGTTCTTTTTCTATCGAAATAACTTTATAATCCGGATGGATTTCTAAAATTCCGTCTGTGTGGGTTTTTTTAATTTCCGAAACAGTTACGTGAGACGCGATTCTTTCTTTTTCAGCAGATCTTTCATAGGATTTATGTTGAGATATGTAAAAATGGATTTCCAGATAGGGATAAAAGTTCGAAAATGCGTTTTCTATTTCGCCAATTTTTGTGCGATCGTTAATGTTGATATGCATCATCTATTATTTTTCTGATTTTTATACAAGGTAATATGTCAAGTAGAGGCCGTTCAATGATCCTACTCATAACCTGCTTTTTAAATTAAAATAGTCGATTTTTTGACCATAGAGGTAATGTCAAATTTGAATAAGGCTCAAAATCAATATCTTCGGCTATCAGAGAATTCTTTTGAATGGCAGAATCTAAAACTTCGTATACCAACCGAAACCTTTTGCTTCATCTGTTTACGGTATCGTTGATGGTACATTACGGGTTTACGAATGAATTTTATCCTTGGCAATTTCTAACAACATTATTTGCCAGTATATATTTATTGTACCGCCCCGTCAGTATTGCCTTGCCGCTACTTGCGGTGTTTGTAACCCTTGCTGATTATATTTTTATATATCCTGAAATATCTAACCACGCAGTTTTACAGTTTTTTATTTGTTTGGGCATAGTGATTCTTGCGCTATTTGCTGTTTTTAAAGCAGAATCTTCTTTTTTTAGTGCAAGTCAGAAAACTGCCCTTTTCAGAGTTATAGTTTTTCTGATCTATTTCTTTTCAGGCTTTCATAAGCTGAATTATGGATTCCTTGATTCGGATCAGAGTTGCGTCAACGAATTGAATATGTATGTATCATCTGTTTTGAACAAGGGGGATGGCCTCCCTTTATCTGTGATAAGACTGATGCAATTGTTGACAATATTTATAGAGCTACTAGTGCCCTTTGGATTACTTTGGCAACGCACCACAAAATGGTCTGTTTATGTTTTGTTTTTACTTCATGGGTATCTTTTTATGGCAGGCTTTGCACATTTTGCATCAGTGAGCCTGGTTTTGCTTCCGGGATGTTTAATTGATTTCAAATCTTCTTTTCTTGCAAAAAATATAAGGGATAAAATAAAACCATATATTCTGATTGCCGCTATGGCTTCAATATTTTGTTTTGTAGGATGCCATTTTTTTGATTTAAGGTATGATGGCAGCAAGCTAAGTCTATTCTTTTTTATTTGCTGCGGCATTTACTTTGTTGCCTTTATATTTGGCATTCGCCTTTTTACTTCTTCTCAACCAACATCATTTTCATTTAAACAATTGATTAGTCCTAAGTTGGTATTGCCCATTACATTTATTTTTCTGTGGGGGATGGAACCTTATTACGGCTTGAGTAACAGGGCGAATATGAGTATGTATAGTAATTTGATTACTATGCAAGGAAGAGACAATCATTTGCTGATAAATACCAAATATACCAAACTCATTCCTTTCGAGGAGGATTCCGTTCGTATTCTGGAAATATCATCAAATTTAAAAAAATACATTGGCAACGATTACCGTTATTATCATTATCCTGTAATAACCTTTCGCAGACGAGCAAGCATATGGGTAAAAGCGATTGATGAGCCTGTCTATGTAAAACTAATATACAGGTCGGATACCATTAAAATAACCAACTTAAAGCAATCTATCTGGGCAAAGTCTTTTTGGCATGACCGATATTTTTATTATCGACCAACACCGGTTAAGGGTTATGGGGTTTGTGTGTGGTAGGAGAAAGAAAATAAATTCTCTTCTTTATCATTTACAAATAGCTCATCCCGGGTGCTGTCAAATATGACCCGGGTTGAATTTTTCCGCTTGGTCTGTTGCTTCTAGCTAAGCAAGGGCAATAGCTATTTTTATCTGTTAATTGCCATTTATTCTTTATTCCTTATACGATATTATCTTTGATCATCTATTAAAATAAATGGGCATCCGCCAACATATAATACATTCGTCGTTATCTCAATGATTCATTAACTACCTGTCTTCAAACAATTCTATATCAGCCATCTAATAAAACCTTCAGCATGTTGACATCCATCATCCCCAAACTCCCGATGAGAGATAAAGCTCTCACCAAAGAATATTATATGATGCATTTAGGTTTTGAGGAACTAGGTGATTACGGAGACTACTTGATCATAGGAAAAGATCATATAGAAATACATTTATTTGAATTCAAAGGACTTGATCCAAATGTAAACTATGGACAAGTTTATATTCGTACAGATAACATTGATCAAGTTTATAGGAAGTTAGTGGATAGTAATGTTGCGATTCATCCCAATGGACATTTACAACTTAAACCTTGGGCACAAAAAGAATTTTCATTACTTGATCCGGATCAGAATCTGCTCACTTTTGGCCAGAGTACGGTTCTTTAAACCTGTTTTTCCCCAGGATCGTTTGCACCAGACTCTGAGGCGACGAATATTACATGAAAAATCACCCTTACCAATCTTTTTATAGAATCAATTATCTTAGCTAAAAGAAATAATTTATTCATGTAATATGATTGCCGATGTTGATCAGTATCTCTTTGATGGTTGTATGCGTTGTAAATACGGCGCTACGCCTAAATGTAAAGTCAATAACTGGAGAATAGAGTTAGGTCATCTCAGACAAATTGCACTTCAGACAGGGTTGAAAGAAGAGATAAAATGGGGGGTGCCGGTTTATACACTAAACGGGAAAAATATTATTTCAATAGGAGCGCTCAAGGAATCTGCAACCCTTGGGTTTTTTAAAGGGGTATTATTAAATGACCCACATAAAATACTTCAGAAACAAGGCACAATTCAGTCTTCTAGAATTATAAAATTTAAAAATGTCAATGAGATTGATGCAGTTAAAGAAATTCTTTACGCATATATATATGAAGCTATTGATTTAGAGAAAAAGGGGAAAAAGGTAATCATGAATAAAAATAGGGAGCCTATTCCTGAAGAACTTATTTCAGTCTTTGATACAGAACCAGAATTCAAGATGGCATTTTATTCCTTGACACCAGGTAGGCAGAGAGGATACATCATTTACTTTTCTCAACCCAAACAGGCTCAGACTAGAATATCGAGAATTCAAAAATATAAAAAGCAGATTTTTGAAGGTGTCGGCTTGCATGATATGGTCAATAAGTAGCCAATTACCAAAAACCTTTTGTAGTCCCGACGAGCCTGAGTTCGAACTTTTTGGACCAGGATATCAGGAATCTTTCTGAGTAATGGTATGAAATTAGTCTTGTTTGCTGTTTGCAAATCAAGAACAAAGAACTATCTTTGTTTAGCAAACCATTAAATATTGCAAAATGAAGTCGCATAATGGTATGAGACCGCAGGATATTGCCATCCTGCTAAAAATAATTACGATATCCAAGTCCGATTGGCAATACCGTGATTTGGCAGCTGATTTATCTATCAGTATTTCAGAAATTTCTGAATCGCTGCATCGTAGCCATATCGCGGGACTGGTAGATGAAAGCAGACGCAGGGTACACCGGCAATCCTTGATGGAATTTATAGAATATGGCTTGCAATATGTATTTCCGCAAGTACCCGGCACATTGGTAACAGGGATACCTACTGCACATTCGCACACATTCTTTAAAAAACAATTTGATTCAGAAGTATATTTTGTATGGCCCGATGCTAATGGTTCGATCCGTGGCCTTGCAATTTCTCCTCTGCATAGAGGAATAACAGAGTCAGTCAAAAAAGATGAAAAATTATACAAATTATTGGCCTGTATTGATGTGATTCGTATCGGTCGGGTTAGGGAAGTCAAGATGGCGATCAAGGAACTTAAAAAGGATATATTGCCATGAGTCATGCTCAAAATATTGCCCGTATCAGAGCTGTTCACCAGGCATTAGGTGAATTGAATCAACAGGTAATTTATGTTGGTGGTGCAACAGTGTCTTTATATGCCGATCGGCCGTCTGGTGAATCACGACCGACAGAAGATGTGGATATACTTATTGAGTTACTAAATTATTCAGGCTATGCAGACCTTGAGGAAGCATTGCGTAAAAAAGGATTTCAGAATGATACTGAATCAGGAATCATTTGTCGTTATAAAGTTCAAGGTATAGTAGTGGATGTGATGCCTACAAGTGGTGAAGTATTGGGTTTTACCAATCTCTGGTATAAGGAGGGGTTTGCACAATCTATGCAAAAAGATATTGGTAATGATTGCATCATAAGATTATTTCAGTCGCCTTATTTTATTGCTTCCAAACTTGAGGCATTTAAAGGGAGAGGAACAGGGGATGGTCGCTTAAGTTCAGACTTTGAGGATATTGTGTTTGTACTCAATAACAGACAAGTGATCTGGGAAGAGATGCAGACATGTTCTCCGCATTTGAAACATTATCTAAAAAGTGAGTTCGAGAACCTCTCGAAATCTAAATACCTATATGAATGGGTAAGCGCACATCTAGATTATTCAGAACAAAGAAGAACGGATTTTATCATTGGCGGATTAGAAGCTTTAATCACAAATTAGCATACCGAAGGAAAAGTATTACTAAAAATATTATTTTCTAAAATAACAAGTAGTCCCGACAGTCCCAAGTTCGAACTTTTGGGAGGATGATTTCCAAAATTTTATACAGCTGATAGCTTGGCTCGTTCTAATATCTAACGAGAAATGATCATTTTAATAAATCCAGTATTTCCTCTCTGATTTTATTGTATGCAATCTCCTGGTCGTAATTTTCGTCTGGTCTTATGATGGTCTTGATATCACCGAAAAAAGCATCATCTTTCAGCTTGAGTTTCATATTTTTCAAGAATAACTTTTGGGTAGGTGGCTGATCTACCGAAAATTCCATATATCGATTGTAGCAGAGCAGAAGAGCATCAATATCCAACCCGTTCACAACAGTAAGCGCCTTATACAAATCAAATAAATCCCTTCCTTTGCGCCGCTGATATAAAGCACGCAATTTTGTACCCAAGAGCTCCTCAATTTGATAAGTAGTAATCTTACATGAACCGGTAAACCATGCCGATTGCACTTCAAAAGGGAATTGCTGATACCCCATTATCGTAAAATGCTCTCTGCAATTAGTTTCAATTTTCAAGCGAAGATTAACAACGGGTGGAAATTCGGATTGGAAACGATAGAGTAGTGTGAAATTATTTTCATTTTGTTTACGCTGAGGTTCCCCCAGAAAATCCAGTCGATTTTTTAATCTGTCTGCAATTAATCCAAATGGTTCGGATGTAATCTGTACAAGATCAATATCCTCTGAATACCTTGGCTGAGGCTGAATGTACAATTTGTGCAATGCAGTACCACCCCGGAATGCAAGACGACTCTTCAGCCACTCATCAGAAAAAATTTCCACCAGCGATCTGCTAATAACCAGATCCTGTTCTACTTGCTCATTAGTTTGCCAAGGTACATAATTGGCCCATTCAGTGATATATGCCTGAGGTATCATTCGTTCAGTTCAATTTGGGTATTTACAATTACGCTCCATCGTTCGTCAACAGGCATCCCTTTTATAGATGTTGATGTTTTTAGCGGGGTTCGAAACAGGGTAATCTTTTTTTGCTGAATCGCTTTTTCCAGTGCATTGGCAAGTAAATCATTATGGAGAATTTTATCCAGTAAATAGCCAAGCCGCTGCAAAACAGATACCGGAACATATTCTATTAATTCAGCACCAAAGTCTTTTGGTTTTATTTCTTCAACTAATTCAGTCAATACTTCAGTTACTCTTGTTATACCTCCTACTCTTTTAGAATATTGCACTAGATCAGTTGCTGTCAGAATCGGATTGGCTATGTTTACATAGCCTGCCTCTGTTTTCTTTTTTTCAAGCAATGCTGTCGGTATTTCATTTTTACTGATATAGTTTATTTTCAACCCTTTTTTTATGGTAGGTCTTAGTACCGGAAAGCCGGTTACTACAAAAAATTGCTGAGGCTGCTGATGAGAAGCACCATGATAGGCTGCTGCATTCAGTAGTGCCAGATAATAAGGACGCTTCAATTCTTTCATCAAAGAATCGAGGTACAAAACAGGCGGCAATACGCCTTTCGATTTATATTGTGGCGGGATGATAAGATAGTATCCTTTATGAATAGAGAGGATATTGCCTTTCGCAGCTAATCGTAATAAAGATGACTTGATAGCAACAGCAGTGTGCTCCGGAAAAGCTTTGCGAAGCGTATTCAGCGAAAATGAGAATTTTCCTTTCGATAACTGATCGTTCACCCATTGCTCTAAGTTGATATTTATGTTTCGGCCACCCAAAAGAGTATATTTTTGCAAAAGGTAGTGATTTTCGCTGCTTTTTGCAAATGTTTACTCAAATTATTGGGGAATAAGGATAATCTAAAAATCTAATTACTTCTAATTGCACGGAAATTTTTATACCCTTTTTATATAAAAGATTGATTTTCATATTAAACAATTTTCGAGCATCCCTTTCCAACTCACAAATCCACTTTTATCATCTGAATAATTGTGCATAACACGACTGAAATCAGGATGATCTTTTTTTAAATAATCCTGTTTGCCAGTTTGCTTAATCTCTTTTAATATTCTATCAATTTCTTTTAACCCTATCCGTAATGCTTCTATTTTTTTATCAAAATGCCAGATATAGGTAGCCTCCTCACTATTCAAAGTTTCCCAGACAAGGTGATATTTCGTTTCGCCGTTTAATAAAAAGAGGAATGAAAACGGATTCAGAATAAATCTTAGTTTTAAAACTTGGGAAAGATGCTGAGTTGATAAATATTTGAGCTGATGATAATGTCTTGAGTTTTTGACGGACAAGATATCATCTACTATCTGCTGGTCAGACTTAAATATTTTTCTAGCTTCTTTATTATCCTCCAAGATTACATCAATCGTATTTAATGCCGTTGTTTTGGTTTTACTTGAATAATTCGTAAATCCCTTCTTTACAAATTCAAATCTTACAGTATCAATTAAGCAGCTATTTATTTTATCGATATCTTCTGATACAGCGTTGACTGAAAGAATTTCTTTATCTGTATATAGGATTTCAAGTTGAGCACTAATCAACTTTTTCTTTAGCACTTTTGAAAAATATTCTTTTACTGCCTCAAACTCCGGTCGTACATCAGGGTTTTGAATTTCAAAGTAAATTTCTTGCCCTAATTCTTCAATAAAAACTGGAAAAGAAACAAGGGCTTGTTTAAACTGAAGTTTCCCAAAAGGAACTTTCATGTTCTTTTTAAGTGAATAATCAATTGGTTTAGATGCTGCGGTTTGCGGTGTTGGTTCAATTATAAACTTTGAGGGTTGTTCTGCAGCAGAGTTATTAACAGAAGTGTGTTGTAGGTGAACAGAACGTAGTAAATAAGCTGTGTTTATAGTACGAAATCTTATTTTCTCAATATGTAGAAATTGAAATTTCCCTTGGAAAGAGACGTCGGTTGCAGGGTTTGCTTCGTAATTAATAATTTCAGTCGTTAATTCACCATTATCATCACTGTAGCTAAGTACCTGAACAAGCCAGGTCACTCCATCTTTAAATCTTTCAATTGGTGTTTCAATATCCAGACAGCTTATTGGCAAACGGCAATCTGATGAATTTATGATCACAAAATCTCCATCAAATATTAAGAGAAGTTCATCATACTTGTTGAGATTTCCTGTATTCATTAGTTTTCTGTAATATTTATTTCTTTGTCTGAACTGATTTTCCAGGAATTCTATATGCAAATCACGGTAATCATAGATGACAGGGATATTTTCGGATCGTTGAACTCTTCCGATATATTGAATAAGCTTGCCCTCAAATGAAAATGGGAATGCCAATACAAGACATTGGATATTTGTAATATCTGTTCCTTCTCCTAAAAATTGCCCAGTAGCTATTAGCACCTGAAATTGACCGTTTTTAACTTGCTTCATCTTAATCTTCCGTACAGTCCCTATGTCGTCACCAGATAGCGTTAATACCTCGCATTTGTTTTTTAGAAATTGCTGCAACGATTCAATATGTTCCTTTCTTTCAGTAAGAACCAGCACTTTTTTCCCGGTAGTCAATTCAGCTTGTATATCTTCAGTTATAAACTGATTTCTTCGGGCATCGTGAATAAGGGCTTTATATAGCGTTTCGGAATTATCTGTTTTTAAGTCAAAGGGGATAAATAAATCAGTATCTCGGACTATAAGTGATAATTGTGTGTTTTTATGTAAATTATTTTTTATTTCGTGAATTACATCTCCGATGTGTACAAAAATTAATCTTTCATCATTCCCTTTTCTTATGGGGGTAGCCGTAAGCCCGAATAAATAATAAGAGGATAATCGACTTATTACTTCCCGAAATGTTTTTGCAGGTACATGATGACATTCGTCTACAATGATTGTACCAAAAGATGTAAATAATGAACTATCAAGTTTAATTGCTGACAAAGATTGAATCATCGCAACAGTTATAAGTGTACCAATCTTTTGTTTTCCTTGAACAATTTTGCCAATATGTGCCTCAGAAATTCCCAGAAATGACTGAATACGCTCTATCCATTGGTCAAAAAGTTGTTTGCGATGAACTACAATAAGAGTAGGTTGCTTCTTTTGAGCTGCTATTGCCAACCCAATTGCAGTTTTACCTGAGCCAGGAGGAGCAACGATAATTCCCATTTCCTTTTTTTCAGCTGCGGCTAATGCAGGCTCCTGATATTCATATAAAGATGCCTTAAAGTTGAACTTTGCTTCTGTCAGTTTTTTTCTATTATCGTGTAAATAATAATGAACCTTTTGTTCTTTGCAATATCTCAACAGCTTTCCGATAAAACCACGAGGGATAAAAATCTTATTCTCTTTTTCGATCATTGCCTTAAAGTATGTTTCGATTCTATATGTGCTTTTCCCGAGTTTCTTTTTTAGTATATACTCTGAGTTAATAAAATTCAAATTGTCTCTTAAAAATGATATAAGATTTGCATCTATATATTTGCTTTTTATTTCAATGTTTTCTGCAAGACTAATGTGTAGTATTGAATCTGAAACATTATTAGTATTTGGTAATGAAACCGATGAGCTATTAATCCGTTCATATATTTCATTCAAATGACTGGTGGATACACGATTGAATGTTTTCATGTATTCCCATTGGTCAGGTATCGGTTGTAGATTTTCTGCATCTATAAAACAGGAGTTTTTGCTTTCAAGGGGAATTTTCTGGAGGGGTAAGGCAATTAAATTGCCTAATCCTTTTCCAGAGTGATAATCTTGATTTGGGAAAAGTCGGTCATAATTAGAATTTCTATCAAAAGGAGAGATAATTCCCGATTGTTCAAGAAGCTTAACAAGAAGATTCCTGCTTTTATAAGCTGGGTAGGGCTTATCAAAGAAAATCCAGACATGCCCTCCTTTACCGCTTCTTGACCTTTCCAGATATGCTGGGATGTTGTTTGCTTCACATTCTTTTATGAATATTTTGCATTCTTCTATCCATGTTCTCTTACTAGAAAGCGATTCATCAAAATCGACTGCAATAAACCATGATGAGTTATCTGTTAATAAGGGATAAATCCCAACGATTTCTTTACCTTCCAGATGGTTTATAATCCTTTGCTTAGTTAGTGGACTATACCGTTTATTGTCAAAGTTTTTTAAACTGCCGCCTTTAGCTTTATGTATTTTATACTCGTCCCAATTCAAATCATAAGCCGGCATGTACCCACTTTTCCCCTCCTTTTCCCAGCGAATTGCAAATACATCTTCTCTTCCCTTAAAAAAGGATAATAATATGTTTATTAATTCATCATTGGAACTCATATTATAAAGTTAAAGTAAGCCAAATAAGGCTATCCATTTATCCGTACAATATATAATAAGCTTACATTAAATGCTTAACTAGATGTATAAATTGTATAAGTATGAGTATTAGAGGAACAGAACAGGTAGGTTTTTGGGAAATAATGCTAGAAATATATATTGTTTTCTGCAACCATTATTATTTTTAAAAATAACAAGTAGCCTCGCCTAGAATCGAACTAGGATCTGGAGCTTCGGAAACTCTTATACTATCCATTGTACTACGAGGCCAAAAAATTCCGCCCCGATAAACAGGGCGGAAACCAAGCAAATTTATGGTAAAAAACGAGATGACTTTTTAGATCTCTTAAGACTTCCCCAAACAAATACCATTCTACCACTCAAAAGTAGCTCCTGCCTGTATCATCACTGGAATACTATTGAATCCCCTCAGGTCAAAGAATTTTCTGTTGGTGATGTTTTGCCCATCCACAAAAAACCGGATCCATTCTTTCGGTTTGTAATCCGCATAACAATTCAATATCCAGTAGCTGTTTAACGACAGATCCTTGGAAGCAAAGCCTCCGGTATCGAAACGATCACTCACGTACCTTGCCGAAACATTTAGTGAAAGTTTAGAAATAGGTTGATAGCTGATGGTTCCATTGATTTGATGTTTGGGACGACGTAAAAGATAATTATAGGATGTGTCGTTAAAAGTGATCCTGCTTTGTGTGTTATCATTTCCTGATACATACGTATAATTTCCGCTGATTTGAAGTGCAGAGCATATTTTTACAAATCCTTCATATTCAAAACCTCTGGCAATCTGCCTGTTGAAATTGAAGTATTTGTAGTTGATGTAATCAAAATCCATCCCGTCATTGATCTCTCTGTAAAATGAAACAAAACGTTGTTTAAGTGAAGCCGTTTTATATTCAACTCCTATTTCATAATTAATACTTTTCTCCGGTTTCAAATCATTGTTTCCAAAAGAAGAAAATAACTGATAAAGGCCGGGTGCTTTAAACCCTGTCGCAATGCTTCCAAATAAACGCAGGTTGTTGTTAAATGCATAGGTAGGATTAAACGTCCAGGTTTCGTTCCGGCCATAGCGGCTATGTTGATTTGCGCGACCGCCTATTTCAAAATGAAATTTTTTATTTGGACCGGCATACATTAAAGATGAATAAAGAGAGGTCTGACTCACAGATGTATCAGGGAAGATGTCTTCATAGGGTCCGAAACTGCTAATTGATAAAAAACGACTGTTGTAAATACCATAGCGATGATCGAATCCTTGCAGAAGCGTGAATCCTGCTCCAAGATGTATCGTGGCAAACACTTCTCCGAAATGACCTCTGCTGAAATAACTTTCTTCCATATATTTCGAAAACCCGGATATGCTTGAACTGTCGTTCAGAAAATTGCGGCGATGCTGGCTATATTGATAATTTGCATTGACAGTAATTCCTTTTCCTGCATAATGAAATCCGGTACCTGTTGTCAAGTTTCTGTTGTGAATGGTAAAATCGCGATCGTCTCTGAACAGCCCACCGTCTACATCACTCTTATAACTACTGTACTGAAAAAAACTGCGGACAGAAAAGCGGTCGTTGGCTTTATAGGATACTGATCCAGAACCTAGTTGTCCATTATACCCATCTCTGTCGAAATTTTGATTCTTGGTGCTGTCATAAGCTGCGGAAAAGCCACCTGTTCCCATTCGACTGAATCTTGCCTGATAAGTAAACTTTCCTTTTGTGCCATAAGCCTGAATATTGCCTCTGTAGGTATTGTAATTCCCTGCACTGGTGGTTGATTTGAATGCAATAGGTTTTTTTATATCCTTCTTTACAGTGATGATATTGATCACTCCTGTAACTGCATCACTTCCATACAAAGTGGATTGTGCGCCGCGTGCAATTTCAATTCGCTCAACATCATTCACCGACATGAAATTCAAATCAAATTCATTGTTGATGAAGGAAGGATCACCAACAGGAATCCCATCTAATAATACAAGTACGCGTCCGCTGTTGGCGCCACGCATATAAACCGTTTGCACCGTGCCGGCATTGTTCAATGCGCCATTGATGGTGATGCCTGCCTGCTCATTCAAGACTTGTGAAAGTGTGCGGCCCTGGCTTTTCTGCAAAATTTCTTTTCCGATAACAGTAACTACTTTACCGGTCTGTGATTGTTTTTGCTCAACGCGGTTGGCGGTAACAATAACTTCATCCAGATTTTTTGCGCTTGTGTCGGTTTGCGCATGCGTGTAACTGCTGAAACATACAGCAGTCACAAAAAACAAGAACTTCTTCATGTTGAAAAAGGTTTTAAGGTGACTGCCTCCGATTAAAAAGAGAAATGAACGACCGCAATATTTCCCAATGAGGGAAGAAGGAGATCCTGCATTTCATGCTTTTCACCCGAAAGCAAAATAAATGTTTCTGTGCTGGCAGGTCTTCTGGCTTTCCCGGCTTTTGAACTTCCTTCCCGTCTGTATGCATCTAGACAGTGGATTATTTAGTTCAAAAGCTGGCCGAAACGGCATCGGGATTTACAGCTACGGGGATAGCGCCGGAATTACACCGGACTTCCCTTTTAATCACATCTTGTGTGAACCAATACGCGGCAAAAATAGGAGTTTGTTGGCAGTTATCCGTTATCAGTATCAGTATCAGTATCAGTTATCTTTATCGGTAATCGAGCTATAGCGAACTGTTAACTGCGAACCGCTAATTGTTAACCGATTCAAACCACTTCGAATAATGCAAATAGTTATTTGCTATTCTTTGTATTTCTCCTTTGATGAGTTCTTCACTGATGTCTTTTACTTTTTTTGCGGGCACGCCTGCATAGATGCTTCCGGCTTCTACAATGGTGCCTTCGAGTACAACAGCGCCTGCTGCAATAATTGTATTGGAATGAACGACTGCATTGTCCATTACAATGGATCCCATCCCTATTAATACATCATCATGAATTGTACATCCATGTACAATGGCATTGTGTCCGATACTCACATTGTTGCCGATGATGGTTTTTGTTTTTTGATAAGTGGCGTGCAATACTGCGCCGTCTTGAATATTGACTTTGTTGCCAATACGAATACTGTTCACATCTCCGCGTACTACCGCCTGAAACCATACACTGCAATCATCTCCCATGATTACATCACCCACAATGGTTGAATTGGGTGCAAGGAAGCAATTATTCCCAAATGATGGTTGTTTGTCTTCAACCGGTAAAATCAGTGCCATAAAAGAGTTCTTTAATGATGGACAAATATCTCATTTTCCAGGCTCAATATTCCTTTAATTTTACGTTCGGAACCATTATGACACAAAGAGAATTGTTTTTTAAACATATGGCCCAAACATCTCCCGCTCCGCTTGCACTGGAAATTGTGAAAGCAGAAGGTTGTCGTTTATGGGATGCTTCAGGCAAAACGTTTCTTGATTTGATTGCGGGAATTAGTGTCAGTCAAACCGGTCATCGTCATCCGAAAGTGATTCAGGCAATTCAACATCAGCTCGATAGATATCTGCATCTGATGGTTTATGGTGAGCTGGTTCAGTCGCCACAGGTACAATATGCGGAATTTCTGACAAAACATCTCCCTTCATCATTGAATAGTGTGTATTTTACTAATTCTGGAACAGAAGCCACGGAAGGAGCAATGAAGCTGGCGAAAAGAGTGACAGGCAGAACAGATATGCTTGCTTTCAATAAAAGTTATCATGGCAGTACACAAGGTGCATTAAGCATTATGGGGGATGAAACTTTTAAAAATGCTTTCCGTCCGCTTTTGCCGGGCATCATTCATGCAGATTATAACCAACCGGAATCACTCGAACTAATTACGGAAAATATTGCATGTGTTATTGCTGAAACTATTCAAGCAGAATCGGGTGTAAATGCTCCTTTAAGATCTTGGATGAAAGCCTTGCGAGAAAAATGTACGCAAACAGGAACCTTATTGGTTTTCGATGAAATACAATGTGGTTTTGGACGTAACGGGACGTTGTGGGCTTTTGAACAGTTTGATATTGTTCCTGATATTCTACTTCTTGGAAAAGCACTGGGAGGTGGAATGCCGTTAGGAGCCTTTATTGCAGATCAGGAGTTGATGCAACAATTAACACATCAACCCGTACTTGGGCATATCACAACATTCGGTGGTCATCCCGTTTGTTGTGCAGCAGGCAAGGCTGCAATGGAAGTATTGCTGGAAGAGGAACTGATACAACAGGTGCATGAGAAAGAAATTTTGTTTCGAACTTTGCTTCAGCATCCATTGATTCTTTCGATTCGTTCAAGGGGATTGATGATGGCACTTGAATTTGAATCGTTTGAACAATGTAAACAGGTGATTGATCTTTGTATTGAAAAAGGAATACTAACTGACTGGTTTTTATTTGCGTCAAACTGTTTGCGTATTGCGCCACCGCTCACTATTTCCAAAGAAGAAATTAAAGAAGCATGTAAGGTGATCATTGAAGTATTGAAGCAGGTTTAATTAAAACTGCAACCTGAAACTTCCGAAAATACCAAATCGCTTATAAGATTCAAGAGGTAATGGTTGTGGAAGTACTCTCCAAACGAAATCTATGCGTAATAGGCGGAAGATATTATCTACACCGGTACCGAGTTCCATATAAGTACGATCATTGAGTGTTTCAAATCGATGTCCGTCTCTGAAAATCGTTCCAACTTGATTTAAAGTACGGTTGTCATTGTTTAACTGTCCCCATAATACTTTCGCTGTCCAGAACTGACGGAGTTTCATTTTTCTGGTAGGGGAAAGAAGACGGAAAATACCGTTTCCGATATTGTGTTCTAGGTTAATGCCAGCAAATTCATCACTCAAAAATTCAAAACGATTCATTAGGTTGAAGGCATATTTATTATAATAATAGATTTCATTACCAGGATGCATCTCCAGTAACATAAAAGGCAAAGTGCCCCATATTTTTCCACCGTAAATATTATAATACAATTCTCCGTAATGTGAAACCTTCTGATAGTCGTGTACAGATGCAGTGAGTTTATGATAATCGTAATTGCTGCGCAGTATTCCTGAAATTCCTTTCGTGTATTTGATTTCAGTAATGGGATAGGGGCTGCCAAGGCTTGTTCTAAGAAATGAACCTTCCAGAAATCGTTCCAGATAGGCAAACCGTATTTTGGCAGAAACTTCAAAGTTATTGAGTGGTTCTCCTTTGCCTGTTCCGTATATGGATTTATCGGGTAGTGCCCTGATGGGTGTGAATTGTCTCCTTGCTGTACTTAGCTCAAAAGAAAAACCACTGTTTGTTTCATGCAGAAAGTCGATCCGTTGTTGTTCAACTTTTAAAAACTTAATCGGCACTTCCGATTTTCTGGCGGCAAGCATAAATATATTATCTGTTCCTACTTCGTCGTAATATACCTGTCCATTGTCATAGTCATTTGCATAAGCTGCATAAATTTGGGTACGCGGATTTTTACGAAACAGATAAGTGACTTCTGCTCTGCCTTTGAATTTCCGATCGAGGGTGCCATAAGCTAGATACCCCCGCAACCACCATTTTTTACTGAACTCTGTACTTGTCCCAAGATCTAGACGTGACCTGAAACCTTCCACCACATTTGCGCTCATCACATTAAACCAGGGTCCGTATTCCAGTTTGCCCAATGGCTTATAACCTGTAGCTAGAAATTGCGCAGTACGGCTGAATTTTTTAAACAGAGGCATTTGCTGCAGTGTGTCAATCATCGCATAAATCGCTTTCTCGTTTTTATCGAGCTCTTCATGTCTAGTTTCTTTCCAGTAGTTTTCATCCTGATTGGCAGCGCCGCTGATTAATATGGTTTCTTCGAGTTTTTTATTTTTTCGCAATACTTCCCATACTTCACCGGCATTGATCCTGACATTTCTGTAGGTTGTTGTTTTTCTGCCTGTGACGCCAAATTTTTCTTTTCCTACAGGAGCGATATCAACAATGAATTTATCTTTTGATAAAAACCAAAGGCTGTCATTCAGCATCCGATATTCCTGTACAAGACTCAGCTTCTCAACATAGTTGATATTTGCATCCTGTGATAATTTCAGATTTATTTTTTGAACGGCAAATGTTGAGTCGTGTATCCAGCAATCACCTTCAAAAGTATTTTCTCCTTTGTGTTTTGGAGCGAATACAAGATGGAAAAATCTTTTGCCCCCTATGTATTGCGTGTCGGTAAGACGATAATGATAGAATACATCTCCATTGTCGGCAAGCGGACTGATAAATCGTTTATCAAAGACAAGAATGAAATTATTATATACATTCACTACCTGGTCCATACCGCCAAGCAGTTTTTGTACGCTTTCGTTTTTGATACCAGAGGTTTTACTGGCTTTGATCTCTTCTCTTCTTCTCAACGGATCTTTCTGGAAGTAATAATCGGATAGTGTTTCAGTAAGAAAGACAGGTAAAAAAGGTTTTTCTTCGCTTGTGCTGTCGACGGTTCTTTCAATGACAGCGCCAAAAGGTTTCAGTAGACGAAAGCTTTTAAATTTCTCTGTATTGATGCGATTGATGTCTATTTCAAGCTTGTTATACAATTCATAGCCGAAGTTTTCGAATCTGTAACGGTCGTTGCTTGGCTTATGTCTGACAATTTTTCTCCATAAAATCCATCCTTTACCGTATTTAGATTTGATGACAACGGTTTTTTCAAGACTACTTCTTTCTAGTCTGATGTTTAGTTCAATTGTATCTGAAAAAATTTCCGGGATTGCAATTGATTGCGTTGTAAATCCGATATATTGGATTACGAGTGAATCATTTTTTTGCAGACCTGAGATTTTAAATAAGAAAGAACCAGAGGAGTCGGCCAGTATGCCTGATTTTGTTCTTGGCAAACGGATCGAAGCAAAAGGAATTGGTTCATCAGAGTGACCGTCTTTGATTGTCCCTTTGATGATTTTATCCTGAGCACAAAGGTTATCCCCTAAAAAAAACAGCAAACACGCTAATAAGATCTTCCTCATAAACATCTCCCATCAGTTTAGAAATTTGCAGGATGTGATTTCCTTCTTGTAAAATAGGATATTGATTGAAATGAAACGCCGTTAAAAGTCGAATCCTAAAGAAACATGAAACTTCGGTTGCTGGTTGAAAATTCCGCTCATGGGCCAGCCTGCGTCAAAACGAATGAAATAACCCAGTAAAGTACTTCTTGCTCCGAAACCATAACTGCCGATAAAAGGACCTATGCCTGGAGCTCTCACCACAACAGTAAGCGGACTTCCGGGCTCGTTGTAGGTTACCTCAGGCCGACCAAACTTATTGAAGCGTCCGTTCCATGCTGCGCCCAGATCAACAAATTGAACTAACTGGAAATTTCTAAGAAATGCATTGTTGATTGGTTTATTGAAAAAAGTTGTGAACACAGGAACTCTTATTTCACTGTTAATCACCATCGTATTATTTCCGTTTGCCACGTTTTGGGTAAAACCTCTCAGATTAACGGCAAGCGATTCATATACATAAGACTGGTCCGGAGCAGGTCGATTTGATGTGTTGAAATAACGTTCTTTTTGCACACCATTACGAATTACCTGATTGTTTCCCAGCATCAACCATCCGTCTGTACCACCCAGATAATAGATTAGTTTATTATTGCCCCATGAAAAATCAGCAGCTCCTCTTACGGCCCAGATGATATTTCTGTATATCTGAAGATAATGCCTGGCATCAAATCCGACATTGAATGTAAAAGTTCCTGATGTGTCTCGGCCTGATCCTTTGAAATTCCCTCCGGCACGACTGAATAATTCAAACCAGCCTTTCATTCTTAATCCTTTCCAGATATTGGCAGCAGGAGTAATCGTATTGTCGTGTACAAATTCCGCTCTTGCCATGATGAAGTTCTCAAAACGGGAAGGTTCTGTTAATGAACCGGGAACCAGGTCGTCATTTTTAACGATGTATTCATCTCTGCGTATGCCTGCATTCACACGAACGCTTTGTACTTCATTGAATGGATATGATAGTGTCCCCTGATAGAGATTGGTTAACTGTTTTGCCTGAAAGGCACCGCCTCCACTTATTAAGCCGATCGACTGCGTCAGTCTGTAGTAGGTTGCACCCCAGTCGAGTCTTCTCCTCAAATTATCAAAACGCATAAAGACTTCTTTGTCTTCAAAACCATAATTGATTCTGAATCCGCCACTGAATTTATAATCTTCCAGGAATTCCATTGTGCCGATTCGCGTCATCGCATTCAATGAATTATTGTTACCCAATTGTACCGGACCGCTTGCGCCACTGTAAGGCTGAAAGCGATTTATGAGCAAAACATTGTTAGAAAGAAAATTAGTAGTCACATTGTCGACAAAATATTTTCTTGTGTAGAGGAAAGGACGCATTCTGCTATACACCTCCTGTCTTTTGGAACTTTCCTGGTTGACGGGTTGTGAATTGATGCTTGTGCTGTCTTGTTCAAATCCTGTTTCGAAAGTGGGTTCCTGGATTTCTTTATTGCTAATGCTGTCGGTTAAATCTGTTCGCTCTGCTTTATCTGCTCCTGCTGTTTTATCGAGACGCGTGATTCGTTTGATATATTCTGTTGGCCGAGCATTTATATTTCTTTTACGAAGTACCTTTTCATCTACATTCAGTTTATAGAGAAATTTAAACTGACCTTGTCTGTTAACTTCGGTTACAAGTCCTTTGTCGCCGGCAATTCTTGTTTCCAGTATGCTGCTCTGATAGTTTGTGATCGGGAATGTATAGGCGCTGTCTTGTGTAATTCTGAAGGTATAAACAGAGTCGGGTTCTGTTCTGTTCCAGGATTTCAGTGTTGAATCAATCTCTTTGATGTCGGGATTGCGTAATAGTTCTTCACCGATTTGATATATGGTATCTACACCTGCAGCTTGTGTAGTGAAAAACCCTGCCCATCTGTTGCCGATACCAGTTTCGTCACTCACGAAAGTAAAGTGATTTACATTATACTGCATCGGGTAACGGGCATTGCCGTATTTGATATTGCTGAGTTGTGTAATTTGTTTGAATTCAGATTTATTCCAGTTGTCGACCAGAAAAACATTGTAACGGTTTTTCGGGAGAACGGTATCACCGGAAGGAGCTTGCGGAGAAGGACGATTACTTGAAAAAAGAATACCGGTCTTATTAGGGAAGGCCACAAATGAAGCGTCGAGGTCGTCATACACGTCATTTGTAATTTGTTCGATTATTTGTTTTTCAATTTTATAAATATAGATATCGCTTTGGCCACCTTTTACTGCGCTAAGCAATAATGTCTGTGCATCCAGCATATGCTGCATATCATTGATCTGTTCGAATGGAAGAGTTTGTCCGTTGACAATCATTTTTCTTCCCGGCACATCATAAACGCGGAGCAGCAATTTTCCTTTTTCCCATGTAACAATTGAAAGACGTGTGCCTTTAGGATCCCAGGCCATAAGTG
Source organism: Chitinophagaceae bacterium (assembly GCA_032110905.1). Taxonomy (GTDB): domain Bacteria; phylum Bacteroidota; class Bacteroidia; order Chitinophagales; family Chitinophagaceae; genus Lacibacter. The sequence goes on from JAULVS010000057.1 coordinate 29,920, forward strand.
GATAATTCGGGTTGGGCTTCTCTTCTAAGTTTCGGATGCCGCTTCGCCAGATTACTCTGCGGGAAATGAAATTTTCATTTAGCACTATTCTAGATACACCTTTGTGGTATTCTACTACGGCAAAAGTGGATGATTTAGGTTGAGGACTTGCCTGAAAACGGAAGTAATCTTTCTTTTTAATTTCTACCGGTGCTGCCACTCTGCCACTTGGCACATCGCGTCTGCTGCGAATGTCTTTATAGTATTTGTCCTGGTTGTAGGACATGAATTCCTTTAAAACAATTTTTAGTTTTTTCTTACATATTGTTTGCGTAGCCCTGTTCACGTTTTTATACATTCGACTCAGATAAAGGAGGTATGTTACATTTTCTTTTCCATACTTCTCTTCGATAAAATACCAGAATGCATGCCCGGCAAGTGCAGGTTGTTCGAATGCAAACTGATAAAAGTTTTTATAGCTATACCCAAGCATTGCGCTTTTGAGCAGGTTATCATTTTTTGTATTCCAATTTTGTGCAGCATAGCTGATATAGCCGTCAGTCATCCATTTGGGTAAGTCGAGCAAAGCCTGGTTTTGGGCAAATTCTCCGAGATCGTCACCGAATAAAAGTGTTTCTACTAAAACCTTGGCGATTCCTTCTCTGATTTGCCTGCGTAGATCAAGATGATCTCCGTTGAAGTATAGTACCATTTTATTGTTCACCAGTTTGGTGACTCCTCCACTGTTTGGCCAGTCGAGCCCAATACCGATGTTTGACTGTTTATAATCGTTGTAATGATTATAGAGCACAACATTCATTCTGCGCTGCACACTGAATTCGATAAAATCTTCCAGAGATGATAGTTCTTCTTCTGCGGCTTGTGTTACAAATTTCGCCAGCTCAAGACCATTTTGATAATAGTGGACATTGAAATTCGGACTTTGGTAGTAGCTCCACTGAAAGCGATTGTGCTGTACACGGTTTTTGCCGTATTCAACCATATTCACCTGAGCATAAGTTGAATGAAAGAATAGAATAAATATAATTAAACAAGCCGGCAGGGGCATTCTAAGGTTCCCTTTAATTCGCATAATTTCGTATTGTGCCGTTTATTAAAACGATTAAAAACGGTTTATAAAATTACAACTTTTCAGACCATGTTTCAGATAAAAGCTTTCGCCTTTAGCCCCATACAGGAAAACACATATGTGCTATATAATGAGCATGGGAATGCCATCATTATTGATCCTGGTTGTTATTTTGAAGAAGAGAGGCAGGCGCTTTCCCTTTTCATAGATGCAAATCAACTTAAACCGTTGATGTTACTCAATACTCATTGCCACCTTGATCACGTGTTTGGCAACAAGTGGGTGTATGAAACATACGGGTTGATCATGCATCGTCATCCCAAAGAACAGCAGGTCTTTGATCTGGCTCCGGCAAGTGGTTTAATGTGGAATTTACCATTTGAGCAGTACAACGGAGAATTTATTGATTTGAAGGAGGGAACGAATATCAAGCTTGATGAAGATCAGCTTGAAATATTATTTGTGCCCGGTCATTCACCCGGCCATATTTGTTTTTATTGCAAGGACCAGGAGTTTGTAATAGGAGGAGATGTGCTGTTTCGTGAAAGTATTGGGAGAACGGATCTGCCGGGAGGCAATCACCAGCTTCTTTTAAAAAGTATCAGGGAAGAGTTGTTTACGCTTCCCGAAGAAACGGTTGTTTACTCCGGACACGGTCCCTCAACTACTATTGGCCACGAAAAGCAATACAATCCTTTTCTTCAGTATTAAATATATCGCCCGATAAAAGGCATTTTGCGTAGTTCATTTCTTTCTATACGCAAGACAAGGATTAAAAATAAAAGAATGAATCCGGAAGAAGAGAGATGCCGTATCAGCAGATTTTCTGTATTGTTTCTAATGAGAAAATGACAGAAAAATAAGGTAAGGCTGCATAAAATATAAAGGGTGATTTTTCCCCAGTTGTACGGAACAGGATAATATTTCTGCCCGGTGACAGCTGAAGCAATCATCATCCATCCGTAGCAGCATACAGTAGCAAGTGCACATGCCCAATAACCCCATAGAGGAATCAGAAAATAATTTACGATCACTGTTATAATTACACCTGTGATGGTGATCCATGCGCCGTAAAGATTTTTATTGGTCACTTTATACCAAACAGAGAGGTTATAATAGATTCCAAGAAAAATTTTTGATAACATCAGTGCGGGAACGATAAGCAGTCCGCTCCAGTATTCTTTATGTGTGTTACCCATAAAGTATTTCCACAGATCAAGAAAAAGGGTGACGGCTAGGAAACAACCACAGCAGGCAATGACAAAAAATTTCATGATACGTGCATAGGTCTTGGGAGCTTCTTCGCTGGACGACTGGCTAAAGAAGAAAGGTTCGGCACCCATGCGAAAAGTCTGAATGAAGATAACGATCAATACAGCTAGTTTGTAATTTGCGCTGTAGATCCCTATCTGAGACAATGCTTCCTGTGAAGTGCCATTGTAAAGTTTAAGCAGCATAAAGCGGTCGATCATTTCGTTGACCATACCGCCGAAACCTACAATGAGCAAGGGCCAGCTGTAGTTCATCAGTGTTTTCCAGAAAGAAGGGTTTAATTCCCATCTGAATGTTGCAACTTCTCCAAAAAGCAGAAATAATGTGATGATGCTTGCAACGAGGTTTGCAATCATTACATAGCCAACACCGATTTCGTTGTTATAAAAACCAGACCAGTAAGGAGAAGGGTTGTTTTTACATAGGTATAAAAAAAACAGAACAAGCCCTATGTTGATTATGATATTCGTTGTTTTGATGATCGCGAATTTAACCGGTCGGCCTTGGTATCTGAGTTTAGAAAAAGGCAAAACAGCAAAAGTGTCAAATGCAACGATGAGTAGCATCCATCTGATGTATTCAGGATTTTCGGGTATTTCAAGGAAGGATGCAATTTGGGGGCTCCATACCCAGAAGACAGAAGTGATGATTAGCGTAGAGATGAGGATGGAGCTGAAAGCAGTGTTGTATACTTTTTTTTCAGCCTCCTGTTGGATGAAACGAAAGTAGGCAGTTTCCATTCCGTAAGTAAAAATGATATTCAGAAAAGCGGCATAGGCAAACAATGTGGAGATTTTTCCATAATCGGCAGAAATGAAAACAGAAGTAAGCAGTGGTGTTAAAAGGTAGTTGAGGAATCGGCTGAATATATTACTCGCTCCGTACCATACAGTTTGTTTTGCTAAGGTTTTAATTCCGCTCAATGTATTTGGTTTATTGTTCGGTAAGATTTTGCTACAGGTTCAAAATTCTGCTATATTCGTGAATATTCATAGGTTTATTCGATTTTTAATAATTGAAAAAAAGTTTTCATACTACTAAGGATTTAGTTTCCCAAAAAATAAAAAAATGAAAAATCTCTCTATTACTCTTTTTTGTATGTTTTTGTCCATCGGTTCCTTCGCTCAATATTTTACGGATATAGAATGGCAAAAGCAAAAACTGCCTGCAGTTCAAATTTCGGTTCCCTACAGTCAGGAAATTACCGAAGATGCCATTAAGATTGAACTGGGTAAGTTGGGTTATTCTCCTGCTCAGGAAAAAGGAGGATTGTATTATAAGGCGGTAAAATTAATTGAAATAGGTCCGGATAGCTATGATATACTTTTTAAAGTACAGAAAAAAGGCAGAAGGGAAAGTGAATCTACTGATGTATTTATGGCAGTATCGAAAGGGAATAATAATTATGTTCAACCTAATGACACAGACAGTCTTCCTACTACAGTCAAAAAATTTACAGAGCATATTTCCGAGTGGGCTGAAACCCAGTCCTTGGAGGTTAATATTAAAGAGCAGGATGAGAAATTGAAGACGTCTCAAAAAAAACTACAGTCATTGACAGACGAAGGGGTACAGCTTGAGAAAAAATTACAGAAGCTACAGCAGGACATTTCAGAGAATAAACAATTAATAGAGAAACAAAAAGTGGATGTCAATATTCAAGCAAAATCACTTGAGGGTTTGATGAAGAAGCGAAAAAATTAAATTTCGGGGAAGACGGTATCTATTACTTATATGTACCGTCTTCATTCATTCCTGAAACGCAACTTTTGTCGGCTTTCTTTTTTTTCAGCGTTTCTTTTTTTTGATTCTATTCTTTTTTCTTTCGATGCTTTATGTGGTTTTGTTGCAATTCTTGCTTTTTTGATGGCTAGCGCATGATTTACCAACCGATTAATTTTTTTTATTGCTTCTTCTTTGTTGGCAAGTTGTGTGCGGTGAGTGCTGCATCTTACTTTTAACAACCCTTCTTTGGTAATATGATTCGTGAGTTTATTTGCCAGTATTTTTTTTTCTTCAGCAGATATAATTTTTGATGCGTTTAAATCCCAGCTGGCAATAACCAAGGTTTCAACTTTGTTCACGTTCTGGCCGCCGGCACCACTGCTTCTTGCAGTCTGAAAGAGAAGTTCACTGCTGATATCTTTTCTCATAGATCATATTTAGGATCTGTAAATTAGCATTTTAAAATTCACAAATAACTTCTTTAAATGAGAGCCTTGATTCAGCGTGTTAAAAAAGCATCTCTTTTGATAGATGGCAAGCTGTATTCTTCAATCGAAAAAGGGTTGCTGGTTTTCCTTGGCATTGGAGATAAAGATGAGCAGGAAGACCTGGAATGGCTGGCCGGGAAAATCAGTCAGATGCGGATTTTTGATGACGAGAAGGGTGTGATGAATTTATCTCTAAAAGATGTCGGTGGAGAGCTTTTACTAGTGAGCCAATTCACTTTATTGGCTTCCACGGTAAAAGGGAACCGGCCTTCATATATTCGTGCAGCACGACCAGAAAAGGCAGTGCCTTTATATGAGCAAATGATCAGTCGCTTGACTGAAATGATCGAGAAGCCAGTTCAAACAGGATTATTCGGTGCTGATATGCAAGTTGAACTCGTGAATGATGGTCCGGTCACGATATTCATCGACAGTTTAAACAAGGAGTAAATTAATTTAATCGAAATATGGAGCAATTACATCATGATTCCAATGAACGTATCACTTTACGTGATGCACAGGATCAGGTAGATCAATGGATAAAAACTATTGGTGTCCGTTATTTTGGGGAGCTCACTAATTTGGGTATTCTGATGGAGGAAGTAGGGGAGCTTTCCCGGTTGATGGTGCGTCTTTACGGTGAACAATCTTTCAAACCAACTGAAAACCAAAAAGAACTTGCTGATGAAATGGCAGATGTGCTATGGGTGTTGCTTTGCCTGGCGAATCAGACGGGAGTGGATCTTACTACTGCTTTTCGGAAAAATATGGATAAGAAAACCAAAAGAGATGCTGATCGTCATCTCCAAAATCCCAAATTAAAGTAAGGAATAGCTTTAAGTTTCGAGCCTAGCAGGTTCTGACACCACTTGGAAATGGATTATATTTGCACACTTTCAAAACTTTAGTATGTCATCTGAACATCTGTTTGCAAATATTATTTCTCACGCCAAAGAGTATGGCTACATATTTCAATCTTCTGAAATTTATGATGGGTTGAGTGCTGTTTATGATTATGGACAGTATGGAGCACAGCTCAAAAAAAACATACGTGATGCATGGTGGAAAAGTATGACGCAATTGCATGATAACATTGTCGGGATTGATGCAGCTATTTTTATGCATCCTACAACATGGAAGGCAAGCGGGCATGTTGATAATTTCAGCGATCCGATGATTGACAACAAGGACAGTAAAAAAAGATACAGGGTTGATCATCTGATCGAAGCCCATGCTGAAAAACTTTCTTCATCAGAAGGGGAAGCATTGATTACCAAAATGGAACAATTGCTTGCAGCAGATGATTTCACAGGTATAAAAGAGTTGATTCAGGAAAATAAAATTGTTTGTTCTACAAGCGGCACTTGTAACTGGACGGATGTGCGTCAGTTTAATCTAATGTTCCAAACTGAATTCGGAGCTGTTGCTGCAACAGAGGAGGGTGATAATATTGTTTATCTGCGTCCTGAAACGGCTCAGGGAATTTTTGTCAATTTTCTGAATGTGCAGAAAACAGGAAGGATGAAAATACCTTTTGGTATTGCGCAGACGGGAAAGGCATTCAGGAATGAAATTGTTGCTCGTCAATTTATTTTCCGCATGCGTGAATTTGAACAGATGGAGATGCAGTTTTTTGTCCGACCTGGTTCAGAGTTGGAATGGTATCGGTACTGGAAGGAGGAACGAATGAAATGGCATCAGTCAATGGGTATTCCTGCAGACAAGCTTCGTTTCCATGATCATATAAAGCTGGCACATTATGCCAATGCTGCCCTTGATATAGAATTTCAGTTTCCTTTTGGATGGAAAGAGCTGGAAGGTGTACATTCTCGGACCGACTATGATCTGCGCAGGCATCAGGAATTCAGCAAAAAGAAAATACAGTATTTCGATCATGAATTGAATGCAGAAGGGAAGCCTTATGGCAATTATATACCTTATGTAGTTGAGACTTCTGTAGGTTTGGATCGTCTTGTACTTACAATACTCAGCCTGGCTTATAAGGAGGAAGTTGTACCTACATCTGAGGAAGGGAAAACAGATACGCGCACTTATCTGAGTATTCCTGCGGCTATTGCTCCGGTTAAATTGGCGGTTATGCCGCTGGTAAAAAAAGATGGTTTGCCCGAAATTGCTCAGCAATTAGTTGCTGATTGCCGCAAGCATTTTATTTGTCAGTATGATGAGAAAGACAGCATTGGTAAAAGATATCGCCGCCAGGATGCGATCGGTACGCCTTTCTGTATCACAATCGACCATCAGACGAAGGAGGATCAGAAAGTTACCGTTAGGCACAGAGACACCCTTCAGCAGGATCGAATGGAAATTGACAGGGTTATATCATTTATAAAAGAAAGTTTATCGTAATAGAAGCTCTGGATTTAACTGACCTCGGTCATCTGATTTATTGATACATTCCTGATGAATTTCATTAAAAAGACGTTTCTTTACACTTGGTTTTGGTGTTTTATTAGGCATATAATTTTTTCTTTTCCTGCAGCGTATAAAAAATATTATCTATGAAGCTCTCCCAATTTTCACTTGAAATTAATCTTTTCCTCTTCTTTTTTATCCTTGTTCTTGCGGTTCTTATTGGATTATTATATAAAAGAAAGCAGTTGCTGCAGTTAGGCGATAAAATTTATGATACGGAGAAGGAGTTGATGAAAGTGAACAATGACTTGCTCGCGCAGATTGAAGCAAATTTAGAAATTAAAAAAGAGATGGACAGTTTAAGAAAGAATACTACTGTTCCTGCTGCAGAAAATGATGAAAAAGTAAAAGATATCCGACTTGGAAAAATTGGCTGATTATTGCCTGAATAATTTTTGTGTATACCTCTTAGTTCCTTTTTCATCCGTTATCTCAATAATATATAGTCCTGAAGCTAGTTCTCCGGTTTCAATTATTTGGTTCTGATATCGCGCCTGTGTTTGAAAAACCTGTTGTCCGCTGCTGTTGATAAGCCTAATTTGAATTCCGTTTATTCTTTGATTTGTATTTGTTTGAATAGATAGAGTTGTTTTGCCTGCAAACCACGTGCTTTTGATAAAGCGTTGGTTCTCTACATTGTTATCTACAGAAAGAGGTATTTGTGTAAGTTCAAAGTCTTTTACATGAACCCAGAATTCGCCCAAAGACTTCACCTTCCATTCTGCCATATATCCATTATTAAAAGGAACTACAAGAACTTTTGTGGAATCATAAAAAGTATAATTACCGCCGTAACCGTCGTTAAGTAAGTTGTTCTCAAATTCCTGCAAACCTTTGTAGGAAGTGACGGAAGCCCGAAAAGCATCAACGAATCTGGTACAGTTTGAACATGGAGTAGCCTGGAGTAAACGATTTACTTCCTGTTCAGTGAAATAAATGCGTACACCAATACTGTCTGTTGGCAGAGACGCAGATTGTAAAACGTAGTTCCTGTCGAGGTAAAATTGATTGTTTAAAGATCTTACGGGGTCTGTGTTGGTAAACATGCTAACATTGAAATTACCCATATCGTCTCCATATGGATTAACGGAAAGAACTAATTGCTGTCCTTTTTTCAGGTGATTCCATGTGTTTTTTTGTAAAACGAGAGGTTCATTGATCAGGTCAGATCCTGTATAGATAGTTTCCTTTTCAAAAATATGTATATCATCAATGCCAATCCCTTCCCTTTGTGTAGCTGCATCGCTTGAAAGTAGGAATCGAAAACGGACATTGGAAGCATTGGTTGGAATATCAATACTAGAAACATGCCATCTGGGAATACTTGTGCTCCAATTCAGGGATGCAGAATTAAACCAGTTTGTACCATTGCCGTTGCTTCCCAGTCGTTGCCACGATAATCCATTATTTAATGTGTATTCAATGGTGTGAAAATCACGGTTGTCTTCCTGATTGGAAAAATGAGCAAAGCTTAAAACCGGTTGTGACAATTTGCTTAAGTCAAAGCAGGGAGAATACAGGTAGGAAAATTCATTTGGTTTATAACCACCGTAAAGAGAAGTAAACCAGGCTTTTTGCCCATTGGAAGGTCTGATAATCAGCGCACGTGTAAATGTGTCCGTTTGGCCCCATTCCCAGCTTTCATATCTTCCTGAAGTGAAAAATTCTCCTTTGTTGTTTTCGAAATTTTGTAAATAGGGGAATTGGCTTATTACCGGGCTGTTGAATATCCTGTAACCTAGAATACTATCATTTATGGCATAGTTATCTGACGGTAAACTCACCCATGCGTCAAGTGTATGAACTGAATTGAGCCCAACATTTGCTGGTGTTGCAAAAATGTATTCAATTTCGCTTTTCGGGCTGATTGATGGGATTTGTTCTGTTACAATCGTGCTGTTGTCAACTCTAAATGAAACAGGAATATTATTCAAAACATTGTTGCTAAGGTTTTTAACAAAGACGCGAACATTTTTAGTTCCTGTAATGCAGCTTAATGAATCCGGGCCTGAAATTTTTGAGATAGATAGATCATTTGTTGCAATTGAAAAACGGATATTATCGAATGAATAGCCGTCGTCAAGATCAAAAACCGAAGGGTCATATTCAGCATTGTTTGCAGATGTTCTTCCCTGTTGAGTAAAACGAATCTGGAAACTGCTCCCTGGAGTATGTCCGTTTTGGGTTAATATTTCTTCAAGATTAATCCAGGCTGATTTCAATTTATCAAGTTCTTCCTGTTTTTGTTCTATTGTGAGTGCCGGCAGCCAATTATTTACGTCGCTTCCTCTAACGGATAATGCTGTAGAGGGTAGTTTCAATTGTCCGTGATTACGGTAGAGAAAATCAAAACGAAGACCTTCGGTTGAAACAAGATTGCTCAGGTTAAAGGTGCCGGTAAGGTTGTTGGTGTTTGAATTACCAAAGAATTGAGCTGCATCAAGAATGGCAGAACGGTTTCCTTGTAAAGACATTCCTTTGTTTATGTAAGTGCGGAAACGGCCGTTGGTAGTAGAAGGAAGATAATCAAATCTTTCAGCCTGTGGGATTGCAAATGTTGCAGTTCGGTATTCGGAATCGCTCGTTGATTCAAAGGTCTCTGAATGGGGCAAAGAAACCGGGAGATTATCAACTTGGCGAATCAGATATGTATTTTCATCATTAGCTGGCTGATTATCTCCAGTCTGCTTAACCCATACACGAACAGTATAATTGCCAATAGGCGAAAGATTTGCTTTTGAGTTGAAGGTGTAATCGATTTTCCCTCCGGCAGTAATGGGTGTGCTGACTTGTTCGCTAATAATATCGCCGTTGTTTATTTGGTAAAAAACGGTATATGAAGAACTGCTGACAGCATTATCCAGATTTTTAATTCGTATGGTTATATCATGTAGGTTTGTTAATTGGCTAGATGTATAAAGCCTGCCATTAGCAGGAGAAAGAAGGGTGTCTATTTTTAAATCATTATCGAAGGCTGCTTGCGTACAAGGGGTGGATATATTTGGTAATATACTTCGTGCAGTTCCTCTTCTGCCGAGAGAGTCTGCTATTCGTGGGCGTATTGTAAACCAGTATCTGATGTTTCTGTCAAGGTTGTTTACACGCAGGGTAAGTGCGTTTACTGTTGCTATTTTCTGAAATACCCCTTCCGACAACTGCATTACTTCATAATCTTGAGCATTAGCAACAGCGGTCCAATTCAGATCTGCATATCCTTCACAGGGATTGGTGACAGTTAAAGTTGGAATACCCATTATTGTGAAATTACCCTGGGAAGAAGATGAAAGGTTGGTTCCATTCCTGCTAACTCTAATTCTGGCATTCGAAGAAAAAATATTCGGCACAGACCAGTAATACCTAAATTCATTGGCGGCAATTGTTGAAGAAATAATTGTCCAGCTGCTTCCATTATCTAGGGAATATTCAAGTGTAAAACTATTGCTGCTATTATCGGTAGCCTCCCAGCTGATTGTCTCAGCTCTGTTTCCAGCTGTTGCTGCAGTCGTAAACCGCTCTCCTCCAATGGGGTGTAATAATTGTAATCCTTCCTGGATATAGTCCCACGTTAAAAAATATTCCTGAGGGCCGTTAGCGATATCAAATCCCTGAATATTTATTTGAAGACTGCTGCCCGGATTGTCAATAGTTATTTGTTCTATGTTGTTGATCCTATCTACTGTTCTTACTGAATTATTCAAAATGCGAGAAGGCGTTGGGTCTAGTACCCAGGGTAAATAATTTACTCCTCCGTCAGACACCTTAAGATCCAGATCATGTTGCAGTACTTTCTGAGCATAAGGAACTCCAGCGGGGTCATGCCAGTATAACATAATTTTCACCTGCTTAGATCCAGCTGGAATGTTTATTGAATATTGCTGAGCTTGTCCTTGAGAAATTTCACCGGATAGATAACGCCCTTCCTCTAAAGCTTTAAGCGCTCTTTGTGGGTGAATCCACCCAAATCCATTTTCATAATCAGGTCCCGGGCGGCCCTTATCAGTAGCAGTATTACACAGAATAGATTTTAATAGGCCGGACTTTGGATTACTATTATAAAGTTGATTGTAACGTTCGGAAAGTAAAGCCCAGATGCCTGTTACGAATGGAGCAGCATGACTGGTTCCCCAACCATTGGTATATGTATTGTTGACAACTGTGCTTGCTACGGTATTCCCTGATGCTACGATTTCCGGTTTTATTCGTCCGTCATTAACAGGTCCGCGACTTGAAGTAGGGTCTATATTATTTATTTGAAATATATCACAGTTGCCTACAGTGAGTACATTTTTTGAGATCTGGTAGCCGCTTTTAATGGTTCCGTAAAAGCCCGGATATGGAGAGCAGGTTAAGCTTCCATCGTTTCCGGCAGCAAAAATATGCTCTAGATAAGGATTGTCTTTTATCTGCTGGTCGGCTATAAAGCTTAGCTCATTATAGTCTCCGTTGCCGGGGCAACCTGCAAGCCCATTGTAATATGAGTTGTTGGTTACATACATTCCGTAATCATCAATATAGGTAGATGTTTTGGCAATGATGTAATCAAAATAATCACTGATAATTGTACTGCCCGGAGCAGAGCCTGTCCACCTTTCTTCTATAATGCCATCACCACTAATGGTGCCGGAAACATGGGTGCCATGAGCAGAACCACCGATAGGAGCAGGGCTTCTGTTGATTACGTTGTTTTGTAAATCAAGATGTGAAGTTGGGTCTGCGTTATCGCCAACTCCAACAACGATTCCCTTTCCATTTAAATTTCTGCCCGACTGGGGGCTTGTTAGCATAGTTGTTCCAAAAACACCTCTTTCACGGAAATTGAGAGGCTCGGGTGATCCTGATGCCAAATTGATGAATCTGACACTTGTAATAGCAGCCAGCTCTTTTAAATTGCCTGCAGGAATCGTACCGTAAAACAGACCGAGGTCGTTGAAACCTTTTCTGAAAGGAGAGAACCCAAGTTTATAGAGATCAATAGCGGCACTGTCCGGATTTTCTTTTTCATACAGAAGGACAGAAACTGATACTTTTTCAGTTCCTGATAATTCTTCTAACTGATCTCGTATTGATTTGCTAAATTTTATTTCTGCCGGTAGATTGGACATACCAACAATACCATATTGTTCTAAAAGGGAAGTCGAAGGTTTTTTTGATAAAACGGTTTCATAAATGTTTTCTGAAATTGAATGTCTTAATTCTATGCCATTAATTTTTAGGATGGAGATGGTTTCCTTTGTTGGTTTCTCATTGAAAGCAATAATCACATTGCTTCTTATTCCGCTGATGCCTTTTTCCCAAACCTGATCAATTTGCTTTGAATCAGTAGATAATTCTATGACCAGGTCTCCAGTTTTAAGGGAAATCGATTTCTTTTGAGCAAACAAAGATTGCCCTGAGATTATTGATAAGACAAAAAGAATTGAAGAAAGACGGATTGATTTTTGTAATAAAGACACAAAGGAGGTTTTATAAGGATTGTGAATCGATCAAAATATGGATCAGATAATGACTTAGTAAATTTAGTAATTTTTGATGCAACACCTGTAGTTTGTTGAGGTTTTCTCGTCTTTTTAAGTGATTAACTTATCCGTATACGGCAGTATCTTTGCTTCTGTGAATCTGGATCAGTTGCTGTCGAATTATCAAAAAGACCCCCGTGTAAATCTTCTTGGGGGGCAGCTAACTATTTCCCAACCACAGCATATTTCTATTTCCAAATTACAAGCCGGAGCTGTTCCGTTTGTGGCTTCGGCCATTATTGGCAATGAGGAATTGTCTTCTTTTAATCACCTTATTGTACTAAATGACCAGGAAGAAGCGGCCTATTTCCAAAATGCACTTGAGAATATTTCCGGTTTATTAAACCTGTTTTATTTCCCTTCTTCTTTTAAACATCCACGAAATTTCAGGTTGCTCAATCCTTCGCATGTTATGCTTCGTACGGAAGCACTTACCCGTTTCTCAATTCCGCTGGGTAAGCGTTCAGGTGTGATGGTTTCTTATCCGGATGCTCTTTTTGAAAAAGTGGTTTTGCCTTCAAAGTTGCAGGGCAATCTGTTGCTGATTAAAACAAATGATACACTGGATGTAAATGGAATTATGTCCTTCCTGGTTGATCTTGGTTTCAGAAGAACTGATTTCGTTTATGAACCCGGTCAGTTTGCATTAAGAGGAGGTATTCTTGATATCTATTCATTTGGGAATGAGAAACCCTATCGTATTGAATTAATCGGCAATGAAGTTGACAGTATAAGGATTTTTGACCCGGAAACGCAGTTGAGTGAGCGAAGATTGCTGCAAGTGCAAATCATCCCAAATGTTGAAACGCAATTTGAATCGGGAGAGAAAGTTGCTTTGCTTGATTTTTTACCTGAAAATACTATTATTTGGATCAAGGATTATGATATCCTCTCGGAACGCTTGCTATCTATGGAAGAGGAGCTTATCCAATTCCTTAAAATCGGCCGTAAGCAAATTGATCAGGATGAGGACGTATTGGAAAAAGGAGAAATCACAGAGGATGATTTTATACGCCAAGAAATTCTTGCTGATCGGCTTAAGAAATTCCATCTGATTGAGTTCGGATACAAGTCGCATCTTCATCAGGAAAGTGATCCGCAGCATTCGATAGATCTGACTTTTAATACAAAACTCCAACCTGCTTTTAACAGGCAGTTTGAACTATTGATAAAAGATTTAACGGAAAAAATAAAAGAAGGATTTGAAGTTTATATTTTTTCTGATAACCCGCGTCAACTGGAGAGGCTTCATAGTATTTTCACCGATTTAAAAGCTGAGATTCCTTTTGTACCCGTACCCAAAGCAATCCATGAAGGATTTATTGATGAGGACTTGAAAGTAGTTTGCTATACCGACCATCAATTGTTTCAGCGCTATCATAAATATAAAATCAAGCAGGCTTATAATAAGAGCAAGGCACTTACAATTCGTGCACTACGCGAATTACAGCCTGGCGATTATGTCACGCATATTGATCATGGTGTAGGATTGTACAGTGGATTACAGAAAATTGAAGTGAATGGTGTAATGCAGGAGGCCGTTCGCCTGATCTACCGCGACAGTGATATTTTATATGTCAATATCAACTCACTGCATAAAATCTCAAAATATACAGGGAAAGAAGGTACAATCCCAAAGGTCAATAAGCTTGGCAGTGATGTCTGGAATCGTCTCAAAGAAAAGACCAAAACAAAAGTCAAGGAAATTGCATTCGACCTCATTAAATTATATGCTGAAAGAAAGGCTCAGGAAGGTTTTTCTTATACTCCGGATGGTTATCTTCAGAATGAGTTGGAGGCCTCTTTTATGTACGAAGACACGCCTGATCAGAGTAAGGCAACGGCAGATGTAAAGAAAGATATGGAATCTTCTTCTCCTATGGATCGTCTAGTTTGTGGAGATGTTGGTTTTGGGAAAACAGAAATAGCTGTACGTGCTGCGTTTAAATCGGTATGCGACGGAAAGCAGGCCGCCGTGATGGTACCAACAACAATTTTGGCTTTTCAGCATTATAAAACCTTTAAGGATAGATTGAAAGATTTTCCTGTAACTGTTGACTATGTGAATCGGTTTAAAAGCGCAAAAGAAAAAAAAGAAACCTTTCAGCGTTTAAAGGAAGGCAAGGTGGATATTATTATTGGCACACATGCTTTACTGGGTAAAGAGGTTATGTTCAAAGATCTTGGATTACTCGTTGTGGATGAAGAACAAAAATTTGGCGTCGGACATAAAGAGAAAATAAAAACATTAAAAACAAATGTGGATTCCCTTACACTAACGGCTACGCCTATTCCAAGAACGTTGCAATTTAGTTTGATGGGTGCAAGAGACTTGAGCATCATTAATACGCCACCTCCAAACAGGCAACCAATACAAACAGAGGTGAAAGTTTTTGAAGAGGATTTTATAAGAGATGCGATTTATTACGAAGCTGAGAGAGGAGGGCAGGTGTTTTTTATTCACAATCGTGTAGCCGGATTAGCTGAAATGGCTGCTATCATACAACGCCTTTGTCCTGATTTAAAAATTGGGTTTGCGCATGGTCAGTTGGAAGGGCATGAACTGGAAGAATGCATCCTTGACTTTGTCGACAAAAAATATGATGTATTGGTTTGTACGAATATTGTTGAAAGTGGTGTTGATATTCCCAATGTAAATACGATTATTGTAAATAATGCCCATCAGTTTGGCCTTAGCGATCTGCATCAGCTTCGGGGCAGGGTAGGAAGAAGCAACAAAAAGGCTTTCTGTTATCTGCTTGCACCTCCAATGAGTACTTTGCCAAACGATTCGAGAAAACGATTGCAGACACTTGAACAACACAGTGAATTGGGAAGCGGGTTTCAGATTGCTATGCGAGATCTGGATATTCGAGGTGCAGGTAATCTGCTTGGTGGCGAACAAACTGGGTTTATGGCAGAAATAGGATTTGAGATGTATCAGAAAATACTGAGTGAAGCAATCAGGGAGTTGAAGCGAACGAAGTTTAAAGAATTGTTCAGGGAAGAAATACAGAGAGAAGATGATTTTGTTAAAGACTGCGTAATCGATACAGATCTTGAAATTCTTATACCGGATGAATATGTAGAGAATATTCAGGAAAGACTAAGTCTTTATACCAGGCTAGACAATTGTGAAACCGAAGACGATCTTTCTTCGCTGCATCAGGAGATGACTGATCGTTTCGGTGCAATTCCTGCCTCGGTAGAAGATCTGTTTATCACTGTTCGTTGTCGAAAGATGGCGGTCGAAATCGGATTTGAAAAAATGACTTTAAAAGATAAAACACTGAGGTGTTACTTTGTGAGCAACCCCGACTCGCCATATTTTGAATCTGAAATTTTTAGGAACCTATTGTCTTTTGTACAAACGGAGTTAAACAAAGCAACGTTAAAACAAACAGGGAAATTGTTCTTGCTTGTAGTACAGGATATAGAAAAGATGGATTCTCTTTACAAGCTTCTCAAGCGTATGCATCATCATGTATTGCCGCCCGTTGAGCATTCTAAAGAACACAACTTAGAATCAGAGAATCATTCCTGATGATATTTCGTTTTTTAATCTCAGAGAGTCTGATTCATCCATAAAAAAAGGGCAACATTATGTGATGCATAATTGTTGCCCGAAAAAAGTATGTGCAGGTGATGATTACCAACCCTGCTTTGCAGTACCTGCCTTAATAGCCTCGAGAGCTTTTGCTTCACCTAAAAGTGCAGTCAATTTATTTCCTTTCCCGTCGTTACCCTGAGCAATGTATCCACCTTTGGCAGTACGGTTGATAACTGCATCCTGGATGGGAACATTTTTTTCTTTTGTTTTGACGTTGTAAGCGGTCAGTTGCATTTGATTAAATTTTATGGTTCACAATAAATACAAAAATGAAGTTGTAAAGATAATTCTTTCATCCGGATTAGTCAGCATCCCTTTTTCCACATATTTTTTAAATCCTGTTTAATATCTTGAAAATAAAAAAAGCGGCCAGGCCGCTGTAAATAAATTGTTGTTTGTTTTTTACACATCAATCTTTGCATATTTGGCATGGCTTTCGATGAATTCGCGACGAGGTGCTACTTCGTCACCCATCAACATACTAAATACGCTATCAGCTTCAGCTGCGCTTTCAATTGTTACAAGTTTTAATGATCGAGTTGCGGGATTCATGGTTGTATCCCAAAGCTGATCTGCATTCATCTCTCCCAAACCTTTGTAACGCTGCACATTGACACTTTCATCTTTGCCCGCCCCAAATTGTTTGATATAAGATTGCCGTTGATCTTCATTCCATGCATAAGCTTGTTCTTTTCCTTTTTTTACAAGATACAAAGGCGGTTGTGCAATATATAAGTAACCTTGCTCAACTAGCTCTTTCATATACCTGAAAAAGAAAGTAAGAATCAGAGTTGCGATGTGACTTCCGTCTACATCGGCATCTGTCATAATAATGATCTTGTGATAACGAAGCTTGCTCAGGTCAAGTGCTTTTGGATCTTCAGGTGTTCCTATTTTTACACCAAGACCGGTAAACATATTTCTGATCTCTTCATTGTCGTAGATCTTATGCTCCATCGCTTTCTCTACGTTGAGGATTTTTCCTCGCAGTGGCAGGATGGCCTGGAAACTTCTGTCGCGTCCTTGTTTCGCTGTTCCACCTGCCGAGTCTCCCTCAACAAGATAAAGTTCACATCTTTCCGGATCTCTGTCTGAACAGTCTGCAAGCTTGCCCGGTAGTCCGCCTCCGCTTAATACTGATTTTCTCTGAACGAGTTCTCTTGCTTTCCTCGCGGCCGCTCTTGCCTGTGCAGCAAGAATAATTTTCTGAACAATGTTTTTTGCCTCACGTGGATTTTCTTCGAGATAAGCTTCCAGTGTTTTACCTACCGTGCTTTCTACGATACCACTTACATCACTGTTTCCCAGTTTTGTTTTCGTTTGCCCTTCAAACTGTGGCTCAGGAACTTTCACAGAAACAATTGCACTAAGCCCTTCACGAAAATCATCACCTTCAACATCCACCTTTGCCTTTTCAAAAAGGCCTTCTCTTTTGCCGTAGGCTGTGAAAATACGTGTGATCGCCCTTCTGAATCCTGTTACATGCGTTCCACCTTCAATCGTATTGATATTATTTACATAAGAAAAAATATGTTCGTGATAGGAGTCATTGTAAATCAACGCAACTTCAACCGCTACATTCGATACTTCGTCTTTCCCTTCCATATACACTACCTGCGGAAGTAATGGAGCCCGTTTGCCATTACGATCAATTAACTCCACAAATTCAATGATTCCACCTTCGCTGTAAAAAGTTTTTGTGTAGGTATTTGCCTGTTCATCCGTTTCACGCAAATCATTCAATGTTATGCGGATTCCTTTATTAAGGAAGGCGAGTTCGCGAAGACGGCTTTCCAGGATTTCTTTTTTATAAACTGTAGAGGTGAAGATGCTGCTATCAGGCCAGAAATGAACACGTGTACCAGTCATTTCGCTGGTGCCAATTTCACGTACAGAATACTGCGGAATACCGATGCTATATTCCTGTTCGAATGTTTTCCCTTCGCGCTGAACGGTTACAAGAAGTTTTGTTGACAAAGCATTCACGCAACTAACACCCACACCATGCAAACCACCTGAAACTTTATAAGATCCTTTGTCAAACTTTCCTCCGGCATGCAATACCGTCATTACCACCTCCAGTGCACTTCTTTTTTCCTTGGTGTGCATAGCCGTAGGAATACCACGTCCGTCATCCTGTACACTGATGCTGTTGTCTTCGTGAATATTGACAGTTATGATTTTACAATACCCTGCAAGTGCTTCATCAATTGAGTTATCGACCACCTCATAAACAAGGTGATGAAGTCCTTTTTCACCAATATCGCCAATATACATGGCAGGTCTTTTTCTGACCGCCTCAAGTCCTTCCAAAACCTGAATACTGTCTGCGCCATATGACGGCGACTGGGGTGTTTTTTCCTGTAATTCTGTGCTCATAATTTATTTGCTGAAAATACCTGTTTGATTTGAAAAAATTAATCGGACAAAAGTACGGAAAAGCAGTGGGTTAAACCGGAAAATTATACACCTATTTGCCTCACTTTAAAAGAACATTTTAAGTCGTAAAAACTCACCTTTAAATCGTTTTCGAAATTCCTAATTTCCACGCTTTTTCCACAAATCATACCTTTGCCATCCGTGCAGCAAATCAACGATATTGTTTCAATGGCCCATAGGCAGCCGCTTATGCAGGATCAGATGCAGCTCTTGCAGGAAAAAACCATTGCGGGGCCATCCTCCACTGCCTTTACTTGTTATCGTTATCGCCTCCTGCCTGGTATGCACCTGGAAGATGTTGGGGTGCTGGCATATCAGTATCATCCCAAAAATAAGGGGGAAAGAAAAATTGAGCTGAGATTTTGTGTCAGCGGTAACACCTATTGTGAGGCACCTGAATGTAGTTCCGGAAAATGTAAAAATTCAAATAATTGTATCCAGCTTCCCACTTTTGATATTCTTGTTTTTTCCTATCCTGCTGCTTATTTAAAATCTTTTTGTGCTGATAAAAAAGATTTGACGAAAACAGATGAAT
Source organism: Chitinophagaceae bacterium (assembly GCA_032110905.1). Classification (GTDB taxonomy): domain Bacteria; phylum Bacteroidota; class Bacteroidia; order Chitinophagales; family Chitinophagaceae; genus Lacibacter. Next base: position 49,007 of record JAULVS010000057.1, read on the forward strand.
TGCTTGCTTTTAAACGTACATCTTCATTTTCTTTTGCCGTCACTTTATGTAACCGCACTCGTACCACCATTGATCAGTTATTGAGTCATGAGTACACAGGAGCAATGGAGCATATTTTTGTGGGGAGTCAGCTCCAGGCATTGTTGCTGTACGGATTAGATTGTCTGGTTGAAGAAAAAGTGGAAGAAAGTTTTTCCTGCAAGTTTCTAACCAATGAAACCGACCGTGAGAAAATTCTGCTTGCAAAAGAAATTCTGTTGCAAAGAATCGGAGATCCGATTACAATTAAAGAATTAAGTCGTAAAGTTGGCACCAACGAATGTTATCTTAAAAAAGGATTTAAGGAGCTTTTCGGAACCACCATCTTTGATTTTTACCAGAACCAGCGGATGGATCATGCTCGTTATTTGCTCTATGAAAAAGGGTTAAGCGTGACGGATGTGAGTGCCCTGCTGGGGTATTCCTCCATTTCCCATTTTTCTACCGCCTTTAAACGTCATACCGGACTGAAACCCTGTGAACTGCTTCTTCGCTGATTTTTCCCGATTATTAAAGTCGTTTTTACCGTTTCCGTAAATCGGAAATCTTGTTTCAACTGAATTTTGCTTCTGTAAAAAATGGGTTATCCCTTTCTGTTTTTTGGTGAAACATTTTGAATCGTGGTTATGAACATAAAATCCAGCATCTCTTTTCTACTTAAATTCTTTCTTTCTTTTTTATTATTTCTATCACATTTTCAGCCGCTTCACGCTCAGAATACTATTAGAGATACCCAGCGTTTGCATACCAAATACTTATCTGAAGTGACGTTGGTTGGTCGCAATACACGGGCCGACATCCATTTTCTTCCGGAGATGGTGGGCACACAAATCAATGCCGGGAAGAAAAATTCATTGATCGTAGTTGATAATGTGCAAGGCAATGTGGTAATGAATACTATGCGCCAGGTAATGGCCAAAGTACCGGGTATACAGGTATGGGAAAGTGATCCGAGTGGTGTACAAATCAGTGTTGGTGCAAGAGGACTAAGCCCAAACAGAAGTTGGGAATTTAATACCCGTCAGAACGGATATGATATCTCCAGCGACCCTTTTGGCTATCCCGAAGCATACTACACCCCACAACTGAATTCGGTACAACGTATCGAAGTGGTGAGAGGTGCAGGAAGTTTGCAGTATGGCCCTCAGTTTGGTGGGATGGTCAATTTTATTCTCAAGAACGGAAGCGACATCAATAAACCTTTTCAGTTTGAAACGCAGCAAACCGCAGGTAGTTTTGGTTTATTCAATACATACAACGCCATCGGGGGTGAAACAAATAAAACGCATTATTACGCTTTCTGGGATAAACGTATAGGCAATGGTTCACGTGCCAACAGCCGATTTGATGTTAATACCGGATTTGGATCTTTTACGCTGAAAGCAACCAAAAAGTTGAAGATTGGCATTGAATACACGCATTTTGAATACAAATCTCAACAGCCGGGCGGCCTTACAGATGCACAATTTAAAATGGATCCTTATCAGAGTCTTAGAAGTCGTAACTGGTTTCAGGTTCGATGGGATATGTTGGCACTAAATACTGATTACACAATCAATGAAAAGAGCAGGATCAACCTCAAAATATTTGGCTTGAGTGGCGACCGCAACAGTGTTGGCTTTATGCAGGCACCAACGATTTCTGATACGATCAATCTTACAACAGGTCAGTACAATCATCGGAGGGTTGATATCGATCGTTACCGCAATGCCGGTGCAGAGTTGAGGTATGTGAATGAATTTAAAATAGGAAAAGTAAAAAACACACTCGCTGCAGGGATCAGACATTTTTATGGCTACACAAATCGTTTGCAGAACGGAAAGGGAACAACGGGAAGTGATTTGAATCTTTCAATTGATGGGGCTTTCGGAACTGATCTCGACTTTGTGACGGTCAACACTGCTTTATTTGCAGAGAATATCATTCACATTGGGCAAAAGTTTATTTTGATACCGGGGTTTCGCTATGAACAAATCCGTAACAGAGCAGATGGTCGTTTAAGTTTTGCATCGAATGGCAATGAAAACAAAGTATCTGATGAAAACCGTCTCCGCCAGTTCCTTCTTTTTGGTGCAGGTACGGAATACCATATTGGTACTACTGAGTTGTATGCCAACTATTCAAAAGCGTATCGTCCGATTTTATTCAGCGACCTGACT
>JAULVS010000058.1:0-6596 GCA_032110905.1 Chitinophagaceae bacterium
TTTTCATTCAATCCATTTCTATAACTATAAATACCATTTTGCTGATACAGTTCTTTGAGCAGAAGTTCTTTTTTTCTAATGAAAAAATAATCGACAATCATGATTCCGCCAACAGGACCAAGCAGACTGGAATAAGCAATCAGCCACGTGAAAATATATCCATTGGGATCAGCAATTAATTTCCATGGAAATATCAATACTCCAATGATGCCAGTGATATATCCTCCTGTACGGAAGCTGATTTTTTTAGGTGAGAGATGGGCGAAATCATTGGCCGGGCTCACAATATTAGCTGCGATATTAGTAGCCAATGTTGAAATGGCTACGGCAATCATTGCAATACTGACAAGTAATTTGTTTTCGAATTTTCCTGCTAATACTACCGGGTCCCAGATGGTTGTTCCAAAGACAATGGCAGAAGCAGATGTAACCACTACGCCAATGAAAGCAAACATCGTCATTGATGTTGGAAGCCCCAGTGCCTGTCCTTTGATCTGCGCTCTTTGTGAGGTAGCATATCTCGTAAAATCAGGAATGTTGAGAGACAGTGTTGCCCAGAAACCAACCATACCGGTGAGCGCAGGAAAAAAGTATGCCCAGAAAGCGGAAGATTCCGTGAACTTTGAAGGAGTTTCCAGAATAGGACCTAAGCCATTTGCTGCCTGTATAGCCCATATCAGTAAAGCAATGGCAGCGACAGGAAGAAAGAAGGCTTTGAAGACCAGTAATTTTTTGATGCTGTCTACACCTAAGTAAACAATATACATATTGAGTACCCAGAAAAGAATGAAGCAGATTGCCGGACCGGTTTTCAATTCAAAAGAAGCAGGAAAAATATCAGGCAAAGTTTCCAGTGAAGGAATCCATAAACGAAACATTTGATAAAGTGCGAATCCGCCGATCCAGGTTTGTATACCAAACCAGCCGCAGGCAACGATGGCGCGCAGCAGGGCAGGAATATTTGCTCCCTTAATACCAAAACTGGCTCTGGCAAATACCGGAAAGGGAATGCCGTATTTCGCGCCCGCATGTCCGTTCAAAATCATTGGAATAAGAACGATGGTATTGCCAAGAAGAATCGTGATCATGGCCTGCCACCAGTTCATGCCTCCTTCAATCAAAGAACTTGCAAGCATATACGTGGGAATACATAAACTCATACTGATCCACAAAGCAGCATAGTTCCAGGTATTCCAGCTTCTTTTAGAAGTAGGAATAGGAGAGAGGTCTTCACTGGAAAGAGAAGATCCCTTTAATTCTTCAATAATCAGATCATCTTGATGCATACTTGTCTTTTCTTTTTTGGTATTTGTCATTCAGCTATGCAAAAGATATGTCAGGCAATTATAATCAGCCCGTATAATGTTCATCGGCAATCTTCAGTGCTTCACTGATAATTTCCAACCCCTCATCAATTTGTTCTTTGGTTACGATCAACGGAGGTGCTATGAAAATATAACCCCAACGTACAAACGTATACATGCCAAGCTCCTTGATTTTTGCAGCCACTTTATTCATCACCGTCATTTCATCCGGTTTTGCATTAAAGGGAGCCATGGGTTCTTTCGTTTGACGATCCTTTACAATTTCAAGACAACCCAGTAAGCCGGTATTTCTCCAGTCGCCAATAGATGGATGTTTGGCTCTCATCTCGGCAATGCGACTATTCATGTAGGCTTCCATCTTTACGGTATTCTCAATCAGCTGTTCATCTTCATAAATTTTCAGCGTTTCAAGTGCAGCGGCACAGGCAACGGGATGCGCAGAATAAGTAAGGCCTAATGCTAATACTGTGTCATCAAACTTTGCGGCAATGCGATCGCTTACCATTAAACATCCAAAGGGCAGATAGCCGCAGGTTAGACCTTTTGCCATGCAGATCATATCGGGAATGATGCCGTGATGTTCAAAACCAAACCACTTGCCTGTTCGTCCGAAACCGCTCATTACTTCATCTGATATCAGAAGTATATTGTGTTGATCGCATAATTTTCGAACGGCTTTCATATAACCAACCGGATATTTTAAACAGCCGGATGATCCGCTTTCTCCTTCGAGTATAATAGCAGCAATATTATTCGGGCCTTCGTAAGCAATGATTCTTTCCAGACTGGCAACCGATTCTTTCAAAAGATTTTCTTCTCCATAATCCCAACGATAGGAAATGGGAATATCAAAATGCACAAAATTGGGTGCTTGCTGACTGTCAACTGGTAACTTACGCGGATCGCCACTAGCCGTCATAGCACCATTGGAGGAACCATGATAGGATTGATAGCGACTTAATATTTTATGTTTGCCGGTATACAATCTAGCCAGTTTAATGGCATTCTCAACAGAAGTTGCACCACATAATGTAAAGAAGGCCTTATTCAAATCGCCCGGACATATTTCTGCTAATTTCTTTCCAAGATCACCACGCACCTTAGTTACACAACTGGGTGTAACATAAGAAACCTGTTGCATTTGCTTTACAACGGCTTCGGTCACACGCTGATTGCTGTGTCCGATATTCACATTCATCAAACCACTGCTGAAATCAATGTATCGCCTGCCATCGTAGTCGTATAAATAGACACCTTCTGCATACTCAACAGCAATCGGGCTGAGTCCTTTTTGTTTACTCCAAGAAAATAAAGTGTAATCAAAATTATTTTGAAGTACTTCATGTGATTGCGAGATCGTTTCTGTTTTCATTTCAACTGATTATAAAATGATTTGATAGATTTCGATTTGATGTTATGACATCCAGTTAACACCTGCTTCCGGATTCCATTTTATGGTGCTTTTTTTGAGTTTGGTCCAAAATTCAATGGAGCTTTTCCCGGTGATATCACCTACACCAAATTTGCTTTCATTCCATCCTCCGAATGAGAAAGGTTCTCGGGGAACAGGCACGCCTACATTCACACCAATCATACCCGCACTGGCTCTTTCAATGATATAGCGAGCCATCCCTCCGTTCTGCGTAAATACACTTGCAGCATTACCATAGGGATTTGCATTTTCAATGGATAACGCTTCATCAACGGTATTCGTTCGAATGATGGAAATAACAGGACCAAAGATCTCTTCTTTGGCAACAGACATTTCCGGCTTTACATAATCAATGACGGTTGGGCCTACATAGGTGCCGTTTTCTTTACCGGATACTTTTGCTTGTCGTCCGTCTACAAGGATTTTAGCTCCTTGTTGTTCAGCTTCTGTAATATATTTTTCAATTCTTTCTTTTGATTCTTTATTTATGACAGCACCCAGATTTTGTCCCGGAACTATTTTTCGGGCTTCATCGCAGATCTTTTCGATAATATGATCGACTTGACCGACCGCCACCATTGCTGAAGCAGCCATGCATCGTTGTCCTGCACAACCGCTCATGGAAGCGGCTACATTTTGAGCAGTCATTTCCGGTTTGGCATCCGGCAGTACCATGAGGTGATTTTTGGCTCCGCCTAAAGCAAGACATCGTTTATAATTTGATGTCGCACGTTGATAGACCACCTTCGCGATCTTGGTAGATCCCACAAAGGAAACAGCGTGTATGCCCGGATGATCACAAATTGCTTCTACAATAGTTGCATCACCGTTGATGATATTAAGTACCCCGTCCGGCAGGCCGGCTTCTTTTAATAATTCAGCAAGACGACAGATACTTAAGGGTACTTTTTCCGAAGGTTTTATGATCATACAGTTTCCAAGTGCAATGGCGTTTGGAATTGTCCAGTTGGGGACCATTGAAGGAAAGTTAAATGGTGTAATTGATGCAACAACACCCAGTGCAACATGTTCCGTTCTGCATTCTACACCTCGGCTTACTTCAAGTACTTCACCTGTTACTAATTGAGGTAAGGAGGTTGCGAATTCAGTCAATTCAATGCTTTTTTCAATTTCTGCAACTGATTCAGCATAAGTTTTACCGTTCTCTTCGCTGCAGAGTTCGGCCAGCTCTTTCAGGTGTTGCTCCAATAGGTATTTATAGCGGAAGAAAACCTGAACTCGCTCTTTGATCGGCTTTTTACTCCAGGCAGGAAAGGCTGCTTCTGCTGCTTTTACAGCAGCATCCAGATCTTCTTTGGCAGATAGCGGAACTTTAGAAAGCAATGTTCCGTCCAGCGGAGAAATAACATCCAGCGTCTTTGTGTGATTACCGGATACAAAGTCACCATTAATGTAATTTTTTACTTGACCGTACTTCATTTACTATAATATTTATATTTTTACACTTACAAATTATAAAATTTATAGAAACAGACAAAATAATTATCTGTTTTTGTAACAAATAGGACTTTTATATGCAGAAAAACGGATTAGTGCTAGATGACCTTGATTTTAAGATCGTGAATTGTTTGCAGCAGGACGGACGGATGTCGCTAACCGTAATGGCCGAAAAAATGGGTGTTTCAGTTGGCACAATCAGAACCCGTGTAAACAAGCTCATTGAGGAAAAGACGATCAGTATTATTGGCAGGGTAGATCCTGATAAAGTGGGATTCCATTCCTATGCCCATATTGCCGTTTATGTTCGGCCTGCTACTTTGAAAGAGCAGGTGGCCCAGAGCATCGCGCAATTACCGGAAGTGAGTTTTTTAGCCATGACCTCAGGCGATTATGATCTGGAGGTGGATGTGATGTGTAGGGATAATGATCATCTGGTAGATTTTGTGAACAAGATATCATCGTATGAAGGAGTTTATCACACGAAGACGACTATCTACTTCAAGGTATATAAATATGCTCAGCCGGATTTGGGGTTATTGCGGAAATTTTAGTTTAATCAGAAACGTCTTTCAGTATCTTCCTAGTTTGAAACATTAAACATTAAAAAAATACGTCGTTCCCATGACTTATATTTATTTTATATTCAAATAATTGCCATTTGGGAACATTCTCATTGCCCAAAAAAAATGGCTCAATAAAACAATTACTTTTTAAACGTTTACAACATTGAATCGCAGACGATTTATATTGAATTCGGGTAGCCTTAGCTTAACGATGTTGTTAAATCCATCCTTTTCTTTTGCATCAGGTTCGAATCAAATTCTAGATAGAAATTCAATCGGTTCGCCTTTCCCCGGTGAAAGTATTTTCGATTACATCATCCGTTTGAAAGGGAAATTTGATCTGACTTTATACAGACAAATTCTGGCAGCAGCAAATGAATTTAAAGAAGGGGATGCCATTGCGGGGTTGGCTGCAGAAAATGAAGCGTCGCGGCTGAATGCCCGTACTTTAATTGCCAATACGCGATTAGTAGATGTTAAAAACCATTCAGTTTATTCGGATCATTTATTCCGGTTGATTGATGAGACAACTGCCGAAAACAAAGAGTTTCAAAATCTTACTTTCTCCGATTTTAAAACTTTTCTGCTCGAAAAAAGCGATAACGAAATACACCGGATTATTCCTTGTCTGAACAGTGATCAGATTGCAATAGTTGTTAAGCTTTTGTCGAACGAAGAGCTTATACTCATTAGTAGTAAAGTGTTCAATCCGCTGCTCGATTCTAAAATAGGCAGCAAAGGATATATGGGAGCCCGTGTGCAACCGAATTCACCAACAGATCATCCGGAAGATGTATTCTGGCAGGTGATGGATGCCTGGTCTTTTGCTGTTGGTGATGTTGTACTGGGTACCAATCCAGTTTCAAGTAATCCGCGGGATGTTGTCAAACTGGAAAAAACATTGTTTGATATCATTCAAACCTTTGGTCTTGAAAATACCATTCCTCATTGCGTGCTGGCACATATTGATATTCAGGCGGAGGTGGAGAAAACAGATCCCGGAACTACAGGAATCTGGTTTCAAAGTATTGCCGGAACGGACGATGCCAATAAAACCTTTGATATATCGGTTGATAAAATGCAGGGTCATGCAATGTCGAGAAAAGGAAAGTATGGTTTATATGCTGAAACCGGACAAGGAGCCGACGAAACCAATGGGCATGGAGCCGGTTTCGATTTGTTAATACACGAATCTCGTAAATACGGATTTCATCGTGCATTGAGGATGCAGTTATATGCGGATGGACAACAGCCGTGGGTGTTTGTCAATGATGTGGCCGGATTCATCGGTCCGGAAGTGTTTCGCACCAAAGAACAACTCGTTCGTTGCTGTCTCGAAGATCTGGTGATGGGTAAACTGCATGGGCTTACTATTGGTCTTGATATTTGTACCACACTTCATATGGACGTAAGTCTTGATGATCTCGATTGGTGCATCGATCAGATCATGCCTGCAAACCCTGCTTATCTGATGGCGTTACCTACCAAAAATGATCCGATGCTGAGTTATTTAACAACATCTTTCAGTGACCATGTGCGGGTGCGTGAGAAATTTGGTTATAAGGTGAACGATGCTATGTGGGATTTTTTCAAAAAGATAGAGATCATTGATTCAGAAGGTGTGCCGACATCCCATTTTGGGGATCCTGTTTGGGTGTATTATCAGTACCAAAAGATCAAAGGAGATACGCGATCAAAAGAAACGATCTATGCCGAAGGGAATAATGCCATTCTCAATGTTCGGAAGCGGGGTGTTCCTATAGCTGTTGGACATGGAAAGCAACGCTGGGATTTAGAACCAAGTTTGGATAAAGA
>JAULVS010000059.1:0-5298 GCA_032110905.1 Chitinophagaceae bacterium
CCACTCTCCCTTCTGAGCAGCAGGGAAATACGGGTATTCGCGAGGGTCGTGTACAAAAAACAGACCTGAGTAAAACCAGACAGAGAAAAGAAGAAACAATAGCAGTTGGAGCAAGTGAATCGCAGGAACCCGCTTACCACGACCCCTCAGAGCAGATAAAACAAGAACCGGTTATTTCCGGACCAAAGATTGGCAGAAATGATCCGTGTCCTTGTGGCAGCGGCAAAAAATACAAAAGTTGCCACGGCAGAGAATCCTGAACATAATATCTATTCTAAAAAACCCTTTCTTTATTTTAGAAAGAGGCTGATTCGCAGTATGTTTGAAGGAGGAATCCGAAAGACATGACAGAAAATACAAAAAACGCTATTCCGGATTTTCGGAATACAGCACGTGTAGACCAGACAGGTATCGAAGAAAGGGCCTCTCGTATCACTAAACGCAGCATCAAAACCTCAGCAAAGCTGAATGGACTTCTGCTTGCGTTGAATATGATAGACCTGACAACGCTAGAAGGGAAAGACACAGAAGGTAAAGTGAATCAACTTTGTTATAAAGCGAAGCATCTTCATGATGCTTATCCCGGCTTACCAACTGTAGCGGCAGTTTGCGTCTATCCATCTATGGTAAAAACCGCAAAAACTGCACTGGGTGATTCCGGAGTAAAAGTAGCTTCCGTTGCAACAGCTTTTCCGAGCGGACAAGCCCCGAGAGACATCAAAATCAGAGACACAAAATATGCTGTTCAAAACGGAGCAGACGAAGTAGACATGGTAATCTCACGCGGTAAATTCTTACAGGGTGAATACAATTTTGTGTTTGACGAAATTGCTGCTATTAAAGAAGCTTGTGGTACTGCCAGGTTAAAAGTCATTCTTGAAACAGGAGAACTAGGATCTTACGACAAAGTGCGTAAAGCAAGTGACATAGCCATGTATGCAGGTGCTGATTTCATTAAAACATCAACCGGAAAAATTTCTCCTGCTGCAACTTTACCGGTAACGCTGGTGATGCTGGAAGCAATACGTGACTTCTATTATGATACCGGAAAGAAAATTGCAATGAAACCGGCCGGAGGCATATCCAAAGCAAAACAAGCCCTTCATTACCTGGTGATGGTAAAAGAGATACTGGGAGATGACTGGCTGAGCAATGAATGGTTTCGGTTTGGCGCAAGTAGTCTCGCCAATGATTTACTTATGCAAATAGTAAAAGATAAAACCGGTGTGTATCAGAGTAAAGACTACTTCTCTATTGATTAAACTTCGATGATTAAACTGATTTTTAGAATATTTTCTATTTAAAATTTAAAAGAGCAGCATGGCCGTAAAAAAAAGAAGCAATACCGTTCGGTTGAAATTTGAAACCGAATGGAAATACGATCCGGCTCCGGAAAGTAAAAACATTGCACAAATACGAGACCGTTATGAATTATTCATCAACGGCGCCTTCGTTAAGCCCCTTTCCCGCAAATACATGCCAACCATCAATCCTGCTACCGAAGAAAAACTAAGCGAAGTAGCAGAGGCCGGCAATGCCGATGTAAATCTTGCAGTCAAATCTGCACGTACGGCATATAACAAGTACTGGAAAAAATTGAACGGCAAAGAAAGATCAAAATATATTTTTCGTATTGCGCGTATGCTTCAGGAGAAAGCAAGAGAATTTGCGGTAATTGAATCATTGGATGGCGGTAAACCAATCAGAGAAAGCCGCGACTTTGATGTACCTACTGCTGCAAATCACTTTTTCTACTATGCAGGATGGGCTGACAAGCTCGAATATGCATTCCCTAACAGAAAGGCGGAACCATTAGGGGTTGCAGGACAAATCATTCCATGGAACTTCCCTTTGCTGATGGCAGCGTGGAAAATTGCACCTGCACTTGCAACAGGAAATACCGTTGTATTGAAACCTGCTGAAACAACTCCCCTGACTGCTCTTAAATTGGCAGAATTAATTCAGGAAGCCGACCTCCCGCCGGGTGTTGTTAATATTATAACAGGCGCAGGCGCCACCGGAGCAGCAATTGTACAACATCCGGATATAAATAAAATCGCATTTACAGGTTCTACAGATGTCGGTAAACTGATACAGAAAGCCATTGCCGGCACAAGTAAGAAAGCTACGCTGGAACTTGGAGGGAAAGCAGCTAATATCATTTTTGATGATGCACCGCTCGACCAGGCTGTTGAAGGTGTAATCAATGGCATTTTCTTTAATCAGGGACATGTATGTTGCGCAGGGTCGCGCTTGTATGTGCAAGAATCTGTTTACAAAATTGTTTTGCGCAAACTGAAAGACAGGCTTGCTACATTGATTGTAGGAGATCCGCTGGATAAGAATACAGATATCGGCGCCATCAATTCAAAACAACAGTTGGAAACGATTCATCGTTATATTCAAATAGGGAAACAAGAAGGTGCCGAAATGTACCAAAGTGAATGTGCTTTGCCGCGTAAAGGATTTTTCTGCAGACCAACCCTCTTCACCAATGTTGCTCAGTCGAGCCGCATCGCACAGGAAGAAATTTTCGGTCCGGTCTTAACAATACAAACATTCAGAACCGAAGAAGAAGTCATAGAAAAAGCAAATAATACACCTTTTGGTCTTTCTGCAGGTGTATGGACAGATAAAGGTTCTAAGATTTTCAATATGACGAGCAAGCTTCGCGCCGGTGTTGTTTGGGCGAATACATATAACAAATTTGATCCTACTTCTCCATTTGGCGGTTACAAGGAAAGCGGATTTGGAAGAGAAGGCGGACTTCATGGTTTGTCTTCCTATGTTCATTTATCCTTTTAAGAAGAAAAATAAGTTATGCCTAATAAAAAGTCAACCCTTAAATCTGAATCAGCTGTGGCAAGCAAACGCCTTGAAGTTTTAAAGACCTACAAGATTTACATAGGTGGGCAATTCCCAAGAACGGAATCGGGTCGGTATTATATTGCCCTCAATCAAAAAGGTAAAAAGCTTGCTAATGTATGTCTTAGTTCAAGAAAAGATATACGTGATGCTGTTGAGTCTTCTCGTAATGCATTCGGGAGTTGGAGTTCTAGAGCGGCTTTTAATCGCGGACAAATCCTTTACCGGATGGCAGAAATGCTGGAAGGAAGAAAAGAACAATTTATACAGGAAATGACCGAGATGGATGCCACACGTATTCAGGCTGAAAAAGAAGTACATCTCAGCATTGACAGATTAATCTATTATGCCGGCTGGGCTGATAAATATCAGCAGGTATTTAGTTCTGTTAACCCTGTTGCTTCTTCTCATTTTAATTTTTCTACGCCTGAGCCAATGGGCGTGGTAGGTATCATAGCTCCCCAGCAAACCAGCCTCATAGGTATGGTTTCACTTATTGCATCAGTTATTGCCGGCGGAAATACCTGCGTAGTAATTGGATCTTATCCAAAACCATTATGCGCCGTTACACTGGCAGAAGTTTTACATGCTTCCGATTTGCCGGGCGGAGTTGTAAATATTCTGACAGGAAATCCTGCGGAACTCACTTCTTGGCTGGCAGGACATATGGATGTAAACAGCATTGTCTTTTGCGAAAAAGATGATGCGTTAACAAAAGTCATACAGGAGAAATCTGCTCTAAATGTTAAGCGCGTACAGCTTTATCAAACTAACAACTGGCTTGATGACAGCAGCCAGTCGCCCTACTACATTTACGATTTTCAGGAAATTAAAACTACCTGGCATCCGGTTGAATTAACAGCAGGCGGCGGAAACAAATATTAAGTTTTTTTATCCGCAAAGCGGATTAATGCGAACTTTGTCGGGAAACATAGTCGGGTTCATCAGAAAAACAGAAGCATAAAATGCAATGTCAATAACCCGGTGAAGCCATACAGATTCCTTTAACGAAACTGTTCGTCTTTAAATACAGAACTTATGCAATTTAAAATATTTCTTACCCTCTTTTTCTTTGTAACATTAGTCCTGTCTACACGCTCGGGGTACTCACAAATGAAAATTGATACCCTCAAGAATAATATGATCTATGTGAGGGACACAAGGATGGATATGCTGATTAATAAAAGAGCAGAATTAAATAAAAAAACATTCATTACAGTAGAAATCCCAAACAAGGGATACAGGGTGCAGGCAATGAGTACAAGTGACAGAACAAAAGTATTGGATGCCAAAGCAAAAATTCTCAGCACTTTTCCTCAGCATCGTGTTTATCTCCTTTATCAGGCTCCCTATTTTAAACTAAGGGTTGGGAATTTTGTTGATAAAGAATCTGCTGACATGCTGAGAGCAGAGCTGGCAAGAATATTTTCTGCTGGTGTTATTACCATACCAAGTGATATAGAGCTAACCAAAAAGGAAAAAGAAGATTTAAAAATTAAACTTACTGAACAGGCGAAAGAAGGAAAGGCGCCTCAGAAAAAGAAAAACTGATCAGAATAAAAATGCTGAAAGAAAAAATTCATCAACTTGCTGATAATTATCTCGAAGAATTCACTCAACTACGCAGACATCTGCATGCCAATCCCGAGTTAAGTTATCAGGAATATGAAACGGCCGCTTTTGTTGAAACAAAACTTCAGGAGCTGGGCCTGCAAACAAAACGCCTTGCTGAAACTGGAGTCGTTGCATTAATAGAAGGAAAGGATCCCGAAACGCGGATCGTTGCGTTAAGGGCGGATATGGATGCACTGCCGATACAGGAAGCAAACAATGTGCCTTATCGTTCAAAAAATGACGGCATTATGCATGCCTGCGGTCACGATGTTCATACCACCTGCTTACTTGGAGCCGCAAAAATTTTAACTGAGTTAAGAAATGAATGGACAGGCACTGTAAAACTAATCTTTCAGCCCGGGGAGGAAAAAAATCCAGGTGGAGCGAGCTACATGATTCGCGACGGAGTGCTCAAAAGCCCTTCTCCTCAATCCATCTTTGCTTTACATGTTCATCCCGGGTTGTCAACAGGACAAGTTAGTTTCAGAAGTGGGAAGGTGATGGCCAGTGCCGACGAACTTTATTTCACCATCAAAGGCAAAGGTGGTCATGCCGCCGCACCTCACCTGGTGATTGATCCAATTCTTATTGCCTCTCACCTTATTATTAGTCTTCAGCAAATCATTAGCAGAAACAGAAACCCACACCACCCTTCCGTACTTTCTATCACTGCATTTCAAGCCGGCACAACCACCAATGTGATTCCTGATGAAGTGAAACTGATGGGCACCTTCAGGGCGATGGATGAAGAATGGAGAACTGAAGGTCATCGTCTTTTACAGAAGTACACAAAAGAAATTACAGAGAGCATGGGCGGTA
>JAULVS010000060.1:0-4561 GCA_032110905.1 Chitinophagaceae bacterium
CAATCAATTGTCCCGGACGATGTTCCCCTAACGGAAAGGGATAGTCGCTACCGAGACAAACTTTATCTCTTCCCATAACATCAATCAGATAGCGCAAGGCTTTTTCATCATGTACCAGGCTGTCTACCCAAAACTCACCAATATACTTTGTTGGTGCTATTGAATTATCAACTGCTACCAGATCAGGTCGCACATCAAATCCGTGTTGTATGCGGCCAATGGTAAAAGGAAAAGATCCTCCTCCGTGTGCAAATGCTACGCGCAAACGGGGAAACTTCTCCAAAACACCTCCGAATATCATAGAGCAAATTGCACGCGATGTTTCAGCAGGCATCCCCACCAGCCAGGGAAGCCAGTATTTCTGCATTTGCGTTTCACCCATCATCTCCCAGGGATGAATAAATAAAGAACAACTTAATTTTTCTGCAGCTTCATAAAAAGGGAAAAGCGAAGCATCCGATAAATTTATGCCGTTTATATTGCTGCCGATTTGCAAACCGGGCATGCCCAGTTCTTTTACGCAACGTTCCATTTCCCGAATGGCCAGCTCTATATCCTGTAAAGGAACCGTTCCTATACCAATAAAACGATTGGGGGTTTTGGCAACGGTTTCAGCAATGTGGTCGTTGAGGAAACGGGATGTCTCATATCCATCTTCCGCTTTAGCCCAGTAATTAAATAAAACAGGTATCGTTGAAAGCACCTGAATGGTCACGCCTGTTTCATCCATCTCCTTCAGTCTTGCAGCATCCTGAAAACAATTATCCTCCACTTCACGAAATAATTTATCACCCTTCATCATGCAGGCTTTGCAGTTGCGATGCTCGAGGTGGATAAATTCGCCATAGCCGAACTTCTTCGTCCAGTTTGGCATGTGTTCAGGCATGATATGCGTGTGGATGTCAATTCTTCTTTGCATCAAAAATCATTATATAATTATCGCTTCACCGGTGGGAGCATCACGGCACCACATTTATTACAGGTTCGTCTTTCTTCGGAAGCATAAAATCCTTCCATCACCGGAGGAAGTTGTTTCACAATATCACTCACATTGAGTTTCTCTTCGTATAATTTGTTTCCGCATTTTTCACAAAACCACATGAATCCGTCATCTTCATTCTTACGCACTTTTTCAATCACCAATCCCACGGTATTGGGACCGCGTTGTGGGGAATGTGGCGTACGTGCCGGTAACAAAAACATGTCACCCTGACGAATATGAATATCCTTTGGTTCTCCGTCATCGATGATCTTCACCACGATATCTCCTTCTAACTGATAAAACAATTCTTCGGTTTCATTAAAGTGATAATCCTTTCGGGAATTCGGTCCGCCAACGATCATCACAATGAAATCTTCCGCCTGTTTGTAAAGGCATTGATTACCTACAGGAGGTTTTAAGAGATCGCGGTTTTCATCGATCCATTTTTGCAGGTTGAAAGGGGCGATAACAGCCATATAGCAATCGTTTGAGTGAATGATTAGGTGTGAAAAATACAACTTTTTAACGTACGTTTGGTTTATGAATCTATCATTGAAAGGAAAGAGGGCGGTGGTTTGCGGAAGCACACAGGGAATTGGCTATGCCATTGCTTCTGAACTTGCGGTATTGGGAGCCGATTGTACCTTGGTTGCAAGAAACGAATCCGCATTGAAAGAGGCAGTTGCTAGTTTGCCTGCCGATGATCAACAACAGCATCATTACTTAGTTGCAGATTTCAGTAAGCCTGAAGAGTTAAAGCAAACAGCGACGGCTTATGCAGAGAAAGAAGCGGTTCATATACTCATCAACAACACGGGTGGTCCGGCATCGGGCCCCATCACGGATGCAGCGGAGGAAGCTTTTATAGCAGCATTTCAGCAGCATTTGATCTGTAATCAGATTCTCGCAAAAGCGTTTATTCCTTCGATGAAACGAAATGGATATGGACGCATCATCAATATTATTTCTACTTCCGTGCGCATTCCATTGAAGAATTTGGGTGTGTCTAACACCATACGCGGCGCAGTTGCCAGCTGGGCTAAGACGATGGCGAATGAATTGGGTGCATTTCAGATTACGGTCAATAATGTATTGCCCGGTGCTACTAAGACAGGACGACTTAGTGCGCTGGTGAATGTAACGGCAGAAAAATCCGGAACAAGCATTGAGGAAGTGGAAAAGCATATGGTGACCGAAATACCTATGCAGCGCTTTGCTGATCCTTCCGAAGTCGCGGCTGTAGCTGCATTTCTCGCATCGCCTGCTGCTTCTTATGTAAATGGTGTAAGCATTCCGGTTGATGGTGGACGAACTGGAAGTATTTGATTTATTTTAGAACGATCGCATTGCCAAACATGAAACTTGAACTTCCATCACTACTGGAACATTATATCAACGGAAAGCTTGTTGCGCCTGTTGGCGGAAAAATGATTCCCAAATCAAATCCGGCAACGGATGAACATCTTTATCATTTACCTGATGGAGATGTTGTAGATGTGGCACTTGCTGTTGAAGCGGCAAAAAATGCATTTCCTTCCTGGAGAAATACTTCTACTGAAGAACGTTTTCGTTTGCTGAATCGCATTGCTGAATTGATCGAATATTATCTCGATGATCTTTCACTTGCTGAAACAAACGACAATGGTAAACCGCTTTGGTTAAGTAAACAAGTGGAAATACCAAGGGCTTCTTCCAATTTTCGCTTTTTTGCTGGTGCACAAATGCATTTCGCTTCGGAGAGTCATTCGATGGGCGATAAAGCCATTAATTACACACTTCGTCAACCCATTGGCGTTGTAGGATGCATTTCTCCCTGGAATTTGCCGCTTTATTTGTTTACTTGGAAGATTGCTCCGGCATTAGCAGCTGGCAATTGCGTGGTGGCCAAACCTTCCGAGGTAACACCTGCAACGGCTTACCTCCTTTCAAAAATTTGCATCGAAGCCGGATTGCCGGCAGGTGTATTGAATATCGTGCACGGTACAGGTCCTGTTTGTGGTGAAGCCATCGTACAGCACAGTGATGTGAAAGCGATTTCATTCACAGGAAGTACACGTGCAGGCGAGCGTATTGCATCCATCGCTGCGCCGAAGTTTAAAAAATTATCACTTGAGTTAGGAGGGAAAAATCCTGCGCTCATCTTCGCTGATTGCGATTGGGAGAAAACAATGGATGAAGCTGTTCGACTTTCATTCACTAATCAAGGGGAAATCTGTTTGTGCGGATCGCGTTTGCTGATTGAAGCTTCTGTTTATGAACAATTCAAAACAGATTTTCTTCATCGCGTCGCGCAATTAAAAGTAGGAGACCCCCTTGAACATGATACAAAGCAGGGCGCGATTGTAAGTCGTATGCATTATGATAAAATTCTTCGTTGTATAGAAGTGGCGAAGCAGGAAGGAGGAAAGATATTGGCAGGAGGAAAAGCAATGACATTGACAGGTCGTTGTGAGAAGGGATTGTTCATTCAGCCGACAGTGATCGAAGGACTTGGTCCTTCTTGTTCGACTAATCAGGAAGAAATATTTGGACCTGTAGTTACACTACAGCCATTTCATAATGATGAAGAAGCGATTCAGCTTGCGAATGATTCGGCATACGGACTCGCTGCTACTATATGGACAAGCGATCTAAACCGTGCACATCGTGTGGCGGCCTCCTTGCATACGGGCATTGTATGGGTGAATACCTGGTTGATGCGTGATTTGCGAACACCATTTGGAGGAATGAACAACAGTGGTGTAGGTAGAGAAGGAGGCTGGGAAGCGATGCGATTCTTCACTGAACCAAAAAATGTTTGCATACAATATTGAAAATAAATTTATGAGTGAATCAATTATACATACAGGCAATGCCGCAAAACCATTAGGGGCTTACCCACATGCACGTCGTGTTGGCAATCTTCTGTTTCTTTCGGGTATTGGTCCCCGTAATGCGAAGGATAATTCGATACCCGGACTTGAATTGGATGCCGAAGGAAATATTTTGAAATACGATATCGAAGCCGAGTGTCATGCGGTGTTTGCCAATGTGAAGGCTGTGCTTGAAGCCAGTGGCAGCAGCTGGAACCAGATGGTGGATGTAACGGTTTATCTGACCAATATGAAGAAAGATTTTCCTGTTTATAATAAAATATATGCACAGTACTTTCAGGATGTGCAGGCTTGTCGCACCACGGTAGAAGTGAAAAGTTTACCGACACCGATTGCAATCGAATTAAAAGTGATTGCAACAATTGATTGATGATTACAAAAAGAAGTCATGAGTTTATTATTGAATGAAGAATATGCGCTTGCGCTTGATGCATCTGATGAACTGAGGAGTTTCAGAGATCAATTTATTTTCCCTAAACACGAAGGGAGAGATGTTGTTTATTTGACAGGGAATTCATTGGGATTACAACCCAAGACTGTTGCATCATACATTCAACAGGAATTAGATGACTGGGGAAGTTTGGGAGTGGAAGGACATTTTCAGGCAAAGCATCCATGGATGCCTTATCATGAAATTTTCACCAAGCAATTAGCAAATCTTGTTGGAGCGAAGGAAACAGAAGTAGTGGCGATGAATCAACTCACA
>JAULVS010000061.1:0-2998 GCA_032110905.1 Chitinophagaceae bacterium
GGTTGGCATTGCGGTCGATCGGTTTGAAATAGGGAATTGGAAAAATATACCACCGCTCTTTAACAGAGATTTTTACAATAATGGAAGAGTCGTTAAGTTGATTAATTGAGGGTATTACTTCCAGAAAAAGCTGTGTATTTAACACATTCAGGCGAGCAGCAGTAAGCTTGGCAAATAATTCATCTGTATGAATCCAGTCGCCTTTATTAAAAAGTAATTCTCTTGAAATGATGTATTTTTTTGTTCGCCTGTTTCCTTCTACATCTATACCTCCGATCTTCCATTCTTTTTGCAGCGGGAGTGTTTTTATTCTGGACTCCAGCGATTGTTTTGCACTATCCCATACAACAGAGGGTTGTGCTTGCAGCAAAGCAGAAATAAACAAAAAAAATATGGGCAGAAAGAATTTCAAAACTTGTCACATGATTTTTTGAAAAAAAAGAATCAGGATACAAATCAAATTTAAAAAGAAGAGAACAGAATCATAGATTGAGATAGTGCATCAGGTGTTCGTAGTTCTTCTTAATGCCCTCTTCAGACAGGTTTTCACCAAAATACTCCACCACGTTGTATTCGTAGCGATCGAAGGTTGCGAGTACATCCTGCAGGTCAACCTTGTTTATCTTGATTGCAACCATCAGCTGTCCGCTTGCAGCATCGGTCCAAGTGTTGAGATGAATAATTTTTGCGTTATTAGACTCAACAATTCTGCCAATTTCAGAAATTGAAAATTGTAAAGGAGACATTTGCAGAACAATAATACCACCGGGTTCTCCTGCAGCATTGTATTGTGCTGCTGTTTCAAGTATTTCTTCTGCCGAGATGGTTCCTTTATATTCACCCTCGTTGTTTACCACCGGTAACAAAGAAAGCTTTCTTTGGTGCATTAATTTGAGGGGTACAAGGAAAAAATCGTCAGGCCTGGACAGAGAGTGATCGAACTCTTCCTGTAGTAAAGAGATTTGATCTGTTTCTTTTTTTTCTTCCAGTGACTCTTCTTTAAGCAATCCAACAAAATGATTTTCCTCCACTACCGGGTATTCTTTGTAAGAGCCAGCAGCAAGTTTTTCCCTGGCATCAGCAACCGTATCATTCAGCTGAAGCGGGGTTAGGTGTCCGGATAAAAGTTCTGCTGCTTTCATTTTGATAGGATTTTGTTATTCTACTTGTATGGGGCTCGACTGTTTTGCAAGAAATGTTCGCAGTAGTTCATTAAACTCTTCAGGTCTTTCCATCATCGGAGCGTGTCCGCATTTATCGATAAAATGGAGTTCTGAGTTTTGTATAAGTCTTTGGAATTCGCGTCCTACGAACGGAGGCGTAATGGTATCGTTGTTGCCCCATATCAACAGCGTAGGCAATTTGATTCCTTTCAGTTCATCGCCCAGATTATTACGTATTGCGCTTTTGGCGAGTGCAATAATTTTAATTGCTTTTGCCCGCTGATTTACAATATCATATACTTCGTCTACCAGTTCTTTACTTGCGGTGGCGGGATCATAAAAGGTTTGTTCTGTTTTCTTTTGGATATATTCATAATCGCCCCTTTTCGGATAGGTATCACCCATGCCATTTTCAAAAAGGCCTGAGCTGCCGGTTAGTATGAGTGATTGAATACGTTCCGGATGTTTGAGGATGTGAACCAATGCAACATGTCCACCCAGTGAATTACCAAGGAGGTGAATATGGTTGAGGTTCATCTTTTCAACAAACTTGTGCAGGAATTTTTCGAGACCACCTACGGAGGTATGAAGAAGATCAAGTTCAAACAGAGGCAACATTGGCACAATTACCCTGTATTTATCTTTAAATCCTTCAATAATACCCATGAAATTGCTGATAGCACCAAAAAGCCCATGCAACAATACCAAAGGTTCACCGGAACCTTCTTCGATGTATTTAAATTTCTCAAACTGTCTGATTTCGTAATTCTTCATCAGCGGCACTTATCTTTTTATACGTTGCTAAAGTAACGTATTTGTGTGAATAATAGGGTATACTAAAGGAACAGCCACCTATCTGTTAACCAAAAGAACGATTCAACTCTGAAAAAGTTTTCTCAAAAAAAGGAATCAGTTTTCCGATCGTATTTAACAATTCCGGAGCGATCGGCTTGAGTATGGGGTATAAATACGAATTAGCGATCGCTTCTTTTGTAAAAAATGAAAGTTTTTCACCAAAGAAAAAAAATCCGCTGATCATAATGCAATAAAGCAAAACAGAAAGAACAAGTCCGCCTGTTTTATTCAACCATCCCAGCAACATTGCTTCCGCTATTCCGGAAAGAGCTTTTGCCAGCACTTTCAACAAGAGCCATACACCCAGCAACACCAATCCAAAAGCAATAAAAGAGGCCCATCTTGCATCTGTATATTGTTCTTTTTTAAGATAAACAGCAACGGTTTCACTGCATTTCATTGCAATAAAAAATCCGATGAACATACCGGTAAAAGAAACGAGAGAGGAAAAAAATCCTGAACTCCATCCTTTCCAGGCAGCAAATAACATAAGGATCAGGCAGACCACATCAATGACCATACTATTAACGGTTCAGTAAATCTTTTACCAGCATACTTATTTTTTTACCGTCTGCTTTGCCAGCAAGTTTTTTTGTAGCAACACCCATCACCTTTCCCATGTCGGCCGGAGAAGTGGCGCCGGTTTCTGTGATGATTTGTTCAACTTCCGCACTGATTTCTTCGTCTGAAAGTTGTTTGGGAAGAAACTGTTCAATTACCCGAATTTCTTCTTCTTCTTTTTGTGCCAGGTCGGTACGGTTTTGCTGTTTGAAGATATCGAGCGAATCATTGCGTTGTTTAACCAGCTTCTGCAACATTTTTATTTCGTCATCGGGAGATATTTCTCCGGAATCGGATGTTTTAAGTAAAAGCAAGCCGGCTTTAATGGCACGAAGACCGCGCAGTGTTACTTCGTCTTTTGCTTTCATGGCCTCTTTCATTTGTGCCATAATTTGTGTTTCTAGACTCATAATAAAATT
>JAULVS010000062.1:0-5607 GCA_032110905.1 Chitinophagaceae bacterium
CAACAATTATTCTTTATGCCGGGGGTGTGCAGTCGTTTGTCATGGCTAATGCCTTTTAGCTTCATATTCGTATCCACTTTTGCTCAGAAAAAAGGGAAAGACGACTTTCATACACTACAGTTACTTGAAAAACATGTAAAAATCCTTGCTGATGATCGTATGCAGGGTAGGAGAGCCGGAACTACAGGTGCTGATTTAGCGCGGGATTACATTAAAGATCGTTTTGAAGAATATGGCCTGATGCCAGGAGCTGCCGGTTCGGAGTGGATTCAGACTTTTTCAATTTATGAAGGCAAGGAAGCAGATTCATCCTGTTTGCTGATTATGGATAGCGAACAGCTAACACAGGGGACTGATTATTTTCCTTTGCCATGGAGTAGAAACGGATCGATTGAAGCTGTTGCTTCTCCTGCTTTACTTGAAGGATGGTCACCCTGGATGATTGATCTGGTTAAGCTAAAAGAGGGGCAGGAAAACAATCCGCATTTTGATATTACAGAAGCAATTCGTCAGAAAGAAAAACAGGCAACCGGGAAAGGTGCAACCGCTTTGCTTTTTTTTAATAATCATTTGCTTTCTGAGCCACTTACATTTAATAAATATGATACTGTTGCCGGCTCATCTATTCCGATAATTATTCTTAATCAACGTATTTCTGAGGTAATAGCTGCAGACCTATTCTATACATGGGATATTCAGTTGAAAGTTGAGATGAGAAACAGGCTGCGATTTGCTTCAAATGTAGCAGGCTTTTTAGATAACGGAGCGTCATCTACTGTAGTCATCGGTGCGCATTACGATCATCTTGGTTACGGAGAAGATCTGAATTCAAGATATACGGGAGATCCTGTAGTTCATAATGGGGCGGATGATAATGCCAGTGGCACGGCCGCATTGATTGAACTGTCACGATTGCTAAAAAAAAGAGGGAGTAAATCCTTTAATTTCCTGTTTGTTGCTTTCAGTGCAGAAGAATTGGGACTTTATGGTTCAAAGTATTTCACAGAGAATTTATCAGTTCCTCTTTCAGAAATTAACTATATGATCAATCTGGATATGATTGGTAGGCTAAACGACTCATCCCGGGTCTTAACAATTGGGGGTGTCGGAACTTCTCCTTCCTGGGGGCCATTGATCTATGCAGAGAAAAAGCTTCCTTTTAAAATTAAAACAGATAGTAGCGGTACCGGTCCAAGTGACCATACCTCTTTTTACAGGAAGGGCATACCTGTTTTGTTTTTCTTTACCGGACTGCATAACGATTACCATCATCCGGACGATGATCCAGAAAAAATCAATTACAAGGGACAGTTGGAAATTGTAAACTATATCTCTCGTCTTATTGACAGGAGCAGCAAGGAAGAACGGCTGGTTTTCACCAAAACACGTGAACAATCAACTGCAACAGGCGCACGATTTAGTGTGAGCCTCGGCATTATGCCCGACTATACCTATGCCGGTCCGGGAGTTAAAGCAGATGGTATCAGTGCTGATAAACCGGCTGAAAAAGCAGGCATTATGGCTGGAGACATTGTTCTTGCTCTCGACCAATATCAAGTAACTTCTCTGGAAACTTATATGCAGATTCTCGGTCGATACAAAAAAGGAGATCCCGCTCAGGTAAATGTCAAAAGAGGAGAAAATGAATTGATATTCTCAATTGTTTTTTAAATTTATTTTTCAAAAAGTTATGAGGCTCGAGTTACGGGTTATAAGTGCAAAGAAATTACAACTGCTAACCGACAACTGCTAATCGACAACCGACAACATGAAATTAAAAATTGACAACGAGCTATTGGCGGAAGAATTTTTCGAGGATACATGTCTCCTGGGTATTGTTGCGCCGATAGTTCCCCATCAGTTTGTATGGAACATTAATCGTGGCCTGAATTTTGATTTTCGGCTTAAGAATGATCTTGAAATACAGCTGATGAAAAAAAACAGAAATTATTTTTTTACTGTTTTTGAATACTGTGAACCTTTTCTTTCGCTTTCCTATTATTTGTATAAAAATCTAAATGACGGAGAATACCTGGTGCCTGAATTTCGTAATCTCGACTATTTATGGTTGAGCAAAGGGGATATCCCGGGAAGAGAAGACGAGTTGCTGCTGATACAGGACTTAAAAAAAATCCCCGGCGTACAGCTTGTTGTTGAGCTTAACAACGAGAAAATCATCAACAAACAGCATTTAATTTTTTAAAAATATTCTTATCTGATTATGTGGAAGGAAGAAAACAATCAACTCTGCAGAAGCTTTGAATTTGCTGATTTTTCGGAAGCTTTTGCGTTTATGACGCGTGTGGCATTTGAAGCAGAAAAGCAGAACCATCATCCTTTATGGACTAATGTCTGGAACAAGGTGGATATCCGGCTAAGTACACACGATGCCGGAAATGTGGTAACAGAAAAAGACAGGCAGCTGGCGGAAACGATTGATCGTATATATGGTAATAGGGGGTAGTTGGAAAGTCAGAGAGTCGGTATTCCAAACAAATTTTATTATATGGGAATGAAATCTGAATTTTGTGCCCATTAAAAAAAGGAACATGACAAGAATAACAGTTGCAAAAGGAGACGGTATCGGACCGGAAATTATGGATGCCACGCTGGCCATTATTCAGGCTGCGGGTGCAAAAATTGAAGTAGATGAGATTCAGGTAGGCGAAAAAGTTTACCTGGGAGGCAATACTTCCGGTATTTCCAACGAATCGTGGGATATCATCCGCCGCAACAAAGTGTTCCTGAAAGCACCTATTACCACACCCCAGGGTGGAGGTTACAAGAGTCTGAATGTAACAACCCGTAAATTCCTCGGACTTTATGCCAATATCAGACCTTGTATGAGCCTGCATCCTTATGTTAGCACCAAGCACCCGGTGATGAATGTGGTGATTGTACGTGAAAACGAAGAGGATCTGTATGCGGGTATCGAACACCAGCAAACCGATGAGGTGGTTCAGTGTCTGAAACTGATCAGCCGCCCCGGTTGTGAAAAAATCGTTCGTTATGCTTTTGAATATGCGAAACAGCAGAAGCGCAAGAAAGTGACTTGCTTCACAAAGGATAATATTATGAAACAGACTGATGGTTTGTTTCACCAGGTGTTTGATGAAATTGCGAAAGAATATCCTGAAATAGAAAATGAACATTGGATCATCGATATCGGAGCGGCTAAACTCGCTGATACCCCTGAAGCTTTCGATGTGATTGTAATGCCAAATCTTTACGGAGATGTATTGTCGGATGTGGCAGCACAGATCACCGGTTCTGTAGGTCTTGCAGGATCTGCCAATATCGGAGAAGAGTGTGCGATGTTTGAAGCCATCCATGGTTCTGCACCCCGTCGTGCCGGACAAAACCTGGCCAATCCTTCAGGTTTGCTGCAAGGAGCGATTCTGATGCTGAACCATATCGGTCAGACAGAAGTTGCTGAAAAAGTTCAGAATGCTTGGTTGAAAACCATTGAAGATGGTGTTCATACCTATGATATTTACAAAGAAGGAGTAAGTACTCAGAAAGTAGGCACGAAGGAATTTGCTGAAGCGGTGATTGCCAATCTGGGGCAGAAGCCATCCAAGTTAAAAGAAGTAAGTTATGCAGGAAATTCTTCCCTGAATCTTCCTAAGTATGTACGCAAGCCACAAAAAGTGAAAGAATTACTCGGAGTGGATCTGTTTGTTCATTGGAACGGGACCAACCCCAATGAGCTTGCTGAAAAAGTTCAATCAATCAACCTCCCTGAAGGAGAGTTGACGATGATTACCAACCGTGGTATTAAAGTATGGCCTGATGGTTTCCCTGAAACATTCTGTACCGACCACTGGCGTTGTCGCTTCAAACCTGCGAAAGGTGCTACAATTACCAAGCAGGATATCATCCGTTTGCTGAGTGCAGCAGAAGAAAAGCAAATTGACGTGATCAAGACCGAGAATTTATATTCTTTTGATGGCGTAGCGGCTTATTCACTCGGACAGGGACAGTAAGCGATTTAAATATTTGTATTTTCAATTTGGGCTTCCTTTCAAAGGAGGCCCTTTTTTTCGGTTAGCAGTTAACGGTTATCCGTTGTCGGTTAATCGTGTGTTGATGCCTGAATAAAGTTGACTATGATTATACTCGTCCCCTCAGGGTCTGGCAAAGCCGACCCTGTGAAATATTTATTGCTGAATGGGCGTGAAGCTATCTTTTATTCAACTCGTTCTCGATTTCTTCAATTGTAGGCAAACTTGACTTTAAGTTTTCTGGAAGGATTTCTGTCAATTGAAATTCACTCACACCCATTGGTTTATTGATGTCTCGCAATGCAAACTCAGTTTCAAAATTATCCTTATCTCTGCATAGTAGTATTCCGATAGTGGGTTGATCTTCCTTTGATTTGATCATACTGTCAACTGCTGATAAATAAAAGTTAAGCTTGCCGGCATATTCGGGCATAAACTTTGAGTTTTTTAATTCAACCACTACATAGCATCTTAATTTGATGTGATAAAACAATAAGTCAATAAGATAATCAGTTTTCCCGATGTGTATTTGGTATTGTCTTCCAATAAAAGCAAAACCTTTCCCTAATGCAAGCAGGAACTTTGTGATGTGGTTTGTTAATTGATCTTCAATGTCTTTCTCGTGATATGGAGTGCTTATAGTTAGAAAATCAAAAATATAGGGGTCTTTCATAGTTTGAGTTGCCAGATCTGACTGAACCTTTGGAAGGGTTCTCCGAAAATTATTAATTGCTTTTCCTTGTCGCTCAAACAGTTGAGATTTAATTTGTAAAGCCAGTGCTTCTCTGCTCCAACCGTTTTCGATGGTTTGTTGAATATAAAAATGCGCTTCCGTGATTGATTTAGCCTTTGTGAAAACTTCTACATGGTGTCTCCATGGAATTTTTCCACCAAGTCGGTGGAAAATTGGATCCTCCTTATAAAACTCATACAATCGCTTGATATTGTACAGATTGGTTTTAGAAAATCCTTCCATTTCGGGAAACTCAATCCGTAAATCATCCGAAAGTGTTTTCATCCAGTTGTGACCCCATCGTGCATTCCCGGATACTTCAGTTATCATCTTTCCTAAATCCCAGTAAAACGAAAGTAATTCACTGTTTGCAGCTAATGCTACTTTTATGTGTGCCGTCCTGATACGATCTTTGACTTCTTTCAGCCAATAGTTATAACTTTTATGATTGTTATTTCTGATCATTTCTTATTCTTCAACTGAAATTTGAAAGTACAGAACACGATCAGTTATGAGTTAGTGAATTCACGGTTTTTTTAAAGGAAAAATGAGGAGCTGTTTCCAATCTCTTGTCCTTTTGGGGTCTGTCAAACCCGACCTTGAATAAAAAAGATTACCTCGCTACGCTCCGCCCCTGTTCGTGTCCGCACGAACCGGAATACTGTTTTGTCACCGCAGGGTCTGGCGAAGCCGACCCTGCGTAAAGAAGATTACCTCGCTACGATCGGTGATCTTTGATGGGGGGCTTCAACCAAAACCATTGCCGGCACTTCGTGCCTGTCATTTTTATTGTTCGGATTTCGCTCAAGCAAGCTTGGCTCATCCTCAAAATAAAAATGCCCCTGTCGGGGCAATGGTTTTTGTTGGCGG
>JAULVS010000062.1:5617-17167 GCA_032110905.1 Chitinophagaceae bacterium
CTTTCCAGGCGTGCTCCTTCAACCACTCGGACACGTCTCCGTATAAAGGGGAGCAAAAATACAGATTCCTTTTTAGCCTCCGAATAATTTTAATGCATTAGCTGTCGTAATCTTTGCTGTTTCCTCTATAGTTAGTTCCCAACTGTTTGCCAGATGCTCTACAATTTCTTTCAGATATGCAGGTTCATTGCGTTTGCCTCTGTATGGAACGGGACTCAAATACGGCGCATCCGTTTCCAAAACAACCTGTTTTTTGTCAACCAACTTGATCGTCTCCGATAATCCCGATTTCTTATAGGTCAGCACCCCGCCAATACCAATAAAAAATCCGAGATCGGAAATCCTTTTTGCATCATCTGCACTGCCTCCAAAACAATGAAACACACCTTTTAATCTTCCATCCTGCTTTTCTCCGACAATCTGTATGCAATCTTCAAGTGAATCGCGACTGTGGATGATAACGGGCAACTGAAATTCTTTCGCCCATTCAATTTGCAAGGCAAAAGCTTGTTTCTGGGCTTCAGCATGTGTTTTGTCCCAGTAATAATCCAACCCCACCTCTCCAATGCCGGCATATTTTCTTTCTCCCAGCAACCGCTCCATCCACTTCAATTCATTTTCCCATCCCTCTCTAACATAACATGGATGCAGCCCCATCATGGCAAAACAACTTCCGGCAAAATCTTTCTCCATTTCCAGCATCGGCTCTACCGATTCGCGGTCAATATTGGGAAGATAAAAGCGATCTACGCCACAGGTCTTCGCCCTCGAAAGCATATCTGCCCGGTCAATGTCAAACTCCGGAAGATAAAGGTGTGTATGGGTATCGATTAGTTGCATAGAAGGCAAAGGTATATCTGTTGGCCGTTATCAGTTGTCGGTTATTTGTTTTTAGCGCTTTTTAAATTAACCGTAATAGCCATTGACAACTATTAAAACTCTAAAAGGTCTCAAGGATTTAATTCTATGTAAAACGAATATTTTTTGATTTGTCTTTAAACCTTTCTTTACAAATCAGGTCTTTGTATGCGTTCATCAAGCTTTTCAACTTAAAACTATAAACAATGAAGAAAGCATCCATCCTCACCAAAATTGCTTTGCCGGTATTTCTTGCCGGTGGCTTTTTATTCACTGCCTGTAATAAAGAGGCAACCGTCATTTCTCCCGAAGCCGAACTGGCAACCGTTGAATCCACGCAGGAAGACAGCGAAGCCGACCTGGCATATGATGATGTGTTTAACAACACCATGGGTATCGGCAACGAAGCCGGCGACAACATCGGATTCACCAGCGGTACGGGGGTATTTGGACGTGCAGATGGCAGTGGTGTCATCGGTCGTACCGAACGCTGCTTCACGGTTACGGTAGTGCCAACTGACCCGGGTAAATTCCCTAAAACGGTGACACTCGATTTTAAAACAGGATGCGAAGGCCCTGATGGAAAAATCAGAAAAGGCAAGATTATCACAGTGTTCTCCGGCCCAATGCGCGCTCCGAGTAGTAAAGCCACCACTACTTTCGATGGCTATATGGTGGATAGTATGAAAGTAGAAGGCACCCATGAGGTGACCAATAACAGCACCAGCAACAACCAGATCCTGACATTGAAGGTCATTGCAGGCAAATTAACCTGGACAAGCGGTCGCTGGGTAAAATGGGGATCTACGCGTACAATCAATCAGCTAGAAGGAAACGGTACACCGGCTTTTCCTCGCGATGACATATTTAAAATTACAGGTGCCGGTCGCGGCGAAAACAGCAGGGGCAAAAGCTGGTCTCATGAGATCACTGAACCTCTTATGAAAAAGTTCATTTGTCGTTGGGTTTCCAAAGGTGTAATCCGGATCCGTGTGAATGATGTGGTGGGTAGCCTGAATTTCGGAAATGGAGAGTGTGATAATAAGGCTGTATTGACAATCAATGGCAAAACAAAGGATATAACACTCAGATAGGGCGAAAAAAAACAGTTGGAAATAATCTAAAACTTATTGTACCTTTAACAAAGTTTTCATAGGGTACGGATTAAAAACGGGTCAGGGTGTCTACCCCGACCCTTCTTTTTTTAAGTGTATTTATTCTATTGCTTCAAACCGAAATCCCCTCTCGGAATAATACTTTAACACTGCGGGTAACGTCCCTTCAAGTCTTGGCCACGCTTTGGCGCTGTCGTGAAACACTACAATAGACCCCGACTTGGCATTAGCAACGACATTTTTAGTGCATTGTTCTGCCGAAAGAGCAGGATCAAAATCTCCGCTTAATACATCCCACAAAACAATACGATAGGGAGGGTTTTGTTTGAAAAGTGCTGTCGCTCCGTTTCTCCTGATCACGCCATAAGGTGGGCGAAACAGATTCGAATTGATTCGTTTGGCTGCCTCCTTAACATCATCCACCCATTTACTATTGCTTACTTTTCGGGCATTCAGATGCGATTGGGTATGGTTCCCTGTTCTGTGCCCTTCATCTAAAATGCGTTTGTAGATTTCCGGGTATTTATCAACGTTATTGCCGATGCAAAAAAAAGTAGCACGGGCTTCAAACTCCTTAAGACTGTCAAGTACAAATGGGGTCACAGTAGGATGCGGACCGTCGTCGAATGTGAGGTAGATGATTTTTTCTAGTCCCGGCATATGCCAGATCATTCCGGGAGGGAATAATAGTCTGAGCCACCATGGACTTGTTACAATATACCGCATACAGATGCGAAGTTAATGCCCGGTAATTTGTATCAGGGTGCCTTTATAGAAAATCCGCTTTCCCTTTTTGTCTAACTGCTCCTGCTGCGTGCCGGCTGAGAACAGCCTGTTAGCATAAATAGCTTCTTGCTGATTTGTGATGTGCGGCGTTTCTCCACTCCTGACTGCTTCGAGGCAGTATTTTTCAAGGAGATTGGTGAGTACCTGATAAAAAAGAGAGGGACTGATAAGCACATCGGCTCCCAACACCTTTTCTCCTGTAGAGGCAATGATACCAACCGTGTTGCTGTCTGTCTTTTGTAGATTTTCAAGGAAGAAATTAAGGTAATCTTTTAAAGTGTCAGACATTTTTCTGTTATTGAAAACAGCCGCAAAAGAGGAGGAAGGCTCGTTACTTTCTTTCACCCATTTTCTGATTTCGTTCCAGATGATGGTCTGGCTTGCAGAGCTGTCTATCAGCCATTGCAAACCACTCGATGTGTTTCCACCATATCCAAACCGCTTTGCATACTTACTCCACCTGTTTTCTTCGATGCAATAAACGGGAACTATGTAAGGGGTGGAAGAAGGTGGAAGGATGGTGTCTTTTGCAAACACCCGATCCTGGTAGCCTCCGATCACAATTTCTCCGCTTTTGATGTGAAGGTTCTGATTGCTTTTATTTTCGATAAGCAACACATTAATGTTGTCTACCATATAATTACCCCTTTCTTTAAGTATGACCTGTCCCGACCTCATTCCTCGTTTTAAAGTGAGAAAGGAGCCGGAAAGGCTGTCATCTTCAGGGCTGCATGGTTCCATTCTTTTCACCGGAATGATTTTCAGATTACGAAAAATCAGGGCACTGTCGTATTGTACTTGCAGTTGAGGATATGTAAACAGATCCTGCGCTTTTGTCTGTGAAAAAAATAAAACCGGCAAAGAGAGAATAAGACAGACAGTCGCCGGTATTTTTTTTAATTCTATGAATGAAATGACCATCTCGCACTAAAATAATATTTAAGATCAAGAAAGAAGAACATCTGCTTTCTTTTTTAAAGATTCAAATCGCTTTACGGCAACATCTGTTCATATGTATCTTTGCCCTATGAGTGTACGTGTACGTTTCGCGCCGAGTCCAACAGGAGGCCTGCACCTGGGAGGTGTACGCACCTTGCTTTACAATTATTTGTTTGCCCGTCATCACGGCGGTCAATTTATTTTAAGAATAGAAGATACAGATCAAAGCAGGTTTGTGCAGGGGGCCGAAGAGTATATTTTTGATTGCCTGAAATGGCTGGGACTTGAGATTGATGAGAGTCCATACCACGAAGGAGATTACGGCCCTTATCGTCAGAGTGAAAGAAAGCCGCTTTATCGTGAATATGCCGATCAGCTGGTACAAGCAGGGCATGCTTATTATGCATTTGATACGCCTGAGGAGCTTGAAAAAATGCGTGAAGCAAATAAAACAGAAGAGAATCCTTCTCCGCAATACGATCATCGCATCAGAAAAAAAATGCGTAACAGTTTAAACCTGACTGGCAGCGAAGTGGATGCACTGATGAAAGAGAATACCCCTTTTGTTATCAGGATTAAAATGCCTGAGAACGAAATTCTTTCTTTCAGGGATGAAATCAGAGGCGATATTTCATTTGAAACCGGATTGGTTGATGATAAGGTGTTGCTCAAAGCGGATGGTATGCCTACTTATCACCTTGCAGTTGTAGTGGATGATTATTTGATGAAAATCACGCATGCGTTTCGCGGAGAAGAATGGCTTCCCAGCGCACCGGTGCATCTGCTGCTATGGAGATACCTTGGCTGGGAGAATCAAATGCCCAAATGGGCTCACCTGCCATTGATATTAGGCCCTTCAGGAAAGTTGAGCAAGCGTGATGGCGCAAAGTATGGCTTCCCTGTGTATGCGATGAACTGGGCTGACCCCCGTACTGAGGAGTTAACAGAAGGTTTTCGTGAAAAAGGTTTTTTGCCGGAAGCATTTATCAATATGCTGGCTATGCTGGGCTGGAACAACGGCACCGAACAGGAATTGTTTTCACTCGACGAACTGATTCAGTCTTTTGAACTTGAACGAGTACACAGGGGAAGTGCAAAATTTGATTATGAAAAAGCACGCTGGTTCAACCAGGAATGGATTAAAAAAACAAGTGCAGATCATTTGCTTCCGCTGGTGAAACCTTTCATGACCAAATCAGAAATTAATATAGAAGATGACAAGAAACTAAAAACCATTATTGAATTGGTGAAGGAGAGATGTGTGTTGCTTTCTGATTTTGTACAGCAAGCAGGCTTCTTTTTCCGGGCTCCTGTTGAATATGATCTTTCTGCAATACAGGCAAAATGGACACCTGAGAAAAAAGATTTCTTTCAGCATTTTTGTCTGCGACTCAATAATCTGGAGGAGTGGACGCTTCAGAAAATTGAAGCTTCTTTTAAAGAGCTTGCAGAGGCCCGCAGCATAAAGCCGGGAGAGTTGCAACTACCTATGCGTATCATGCTGGTAGGAGGTAAGTTTGGACCTGCTGTATTTGAAATCGCAGGTTTAATTGGCAAAGAAGAAACGGTTCGTCGTATAGAGAATGTGCTTTCTTTACTATAGAACTATGCTTTTATAAATAAATGTGGTTTGTGGGGACACGAACCACGGCGGCGAACGATACTTTTAAACCAACAACTAAAAACAACAACTACCCCTGCTTTCTGATTTGTTCCATCAAAACAAGAAAAGTTGTATTCCCGAGTTCTTCGATCATTTTTCTGTCTTCCTCTTTCAGTTTGAATAACCCTTTTGTGTTAAATTCCACGTGTTCGGGCGTACGTATTCCGGGTATTACAGTTGATACTTCTTCATAACTCAGAATATAACTAAGTGCCAGTTGTGTTTTAGTACATTGATATTGCTTGCATAATTCCCAAACGGGAGCAGTAGCTTTCAGACTTGCCTCAATAATTTCTTCTGTTAGACGATTCCTGCGATGGTCGTTAGGCGAAAACGCAGCGCCCTGATCAAATTTACCTGTGAGTAATCCGAACTGCAGAGGCATTCTTGCAATAATACCATAGCCTTGTGATGACGCCTTGCTTACAACAGGAAGCGCAATCTGATTGATGATGTTCAGTACCAGCTGAAATCCCGAGCCCAATTTTTGATTAATCAGAAAGTTTGCATCCGTCTCCGGTTCAAAAGTATTGAGAGATAGTCCCCAGTAGCGTATTTTACCCTCCTGTTGCAGTTGCCTCATGGCTTCAATGCAAGCACCGTCTTCAAGATGTGTGAGCCGGGCAGTATGAAGCTGATAATAGTCGACATGGTCTCTATTTAGTCTTTTCAGAGAAGCTTCACATGCCTGAAGAATATATTCTTTCGTGTAATCAACTGTAAACTGATTGTTTCGCGATACATTTCCGACTTTAGTAGCAATTACTGCTTCTTTGTTTTTTCCAATAATCTTTCCCAGTAAACTCTCTGAATGTCCAAGCCCATATATGTCTGCAGTATCAAAAAAAGTGATCCCTGCATCCAATGCTGCATGGATCGCCTTTATTGATGTGTTATCGTCTGCATCTCCCCAGCCGATGGCGGTTTCCCCAATCATGGCCCCGCCTCCTATGGCCCAGGCTCCGAAGCCAATTTCACTTACTATTAAATCGGTATCTCCAAATTTTCGGTATTGCATGCTGTAATTTACTAAGCCTTGGCGGAAAGATCTTATTTTAGCGCTTTAAATTGCTGTATGAACAGACCTATTCGCGTACTGGTTGCCAAAGTTGGGTTAGACGGACATGATCGTGGCGCCAAAGTAATTGCAACGGCCCTTCGGGATGCCGGAATGGAAGTCATTTACACCGGACTAAGACAAACACCGGAAATGGTGGTGAATGCCGCACTTCAGGAAGATGTTGATGCAATTGGTATCAGTATCCTGAGTGGGGCACATATGACTGTATTTCCCAAAGTGATGGAATTGATGAAAGAAAAAGGAATGAATGATGTATTACTTACCGGAGGAGGCATTATTCCAGATGAAGATATGCAGGAGTTAACCGATCTGGGTGTAGGGAAATTATTTCATCCAGGAACCAATACTTCAGAGATTGCAGCTTATATCAGAGAGTGGGTAAGTGCCAATCGTTCTTTTTAAACAAGCTTTTTTTCTTTCTTAAAAATATCTCATGCGTATATTCTATCCGTTTTTGGCTATGCTTTCTTTTTATTCTTTTGTGGCAGAGGCTCAGAACAGTTCGGGCATAAATAAAAAATGGTATCGTTCAGATGCGGGCGACTTCTGTCTGCTTTCATTTAGTAATGTCTCGAGAAACGGAGATCAATTAAAGAATATTCCACGTTTTATTTATTTGAATAGTACCATCCATTTTAATAAAGACATTACTCAAAGAGTAGGTTTTTTCACCGGCTATTCTATCAATAATATCGGGATGATTTACGATGAAAATGATTCTGTTCGTTACAAAAGACGTGTTATTACATTTGGATTATCTGCCGGTTTGAAATTCGGCAATATAAAAGAAGCAACATATTTTTTTCTTGAAGGTCAGTTGAATATGGCAGCCAACTATAAAGAAAAGCGTTTTGTGAACGACAAGAAAGTTGATAAAAGTAATACCTGGTTTGGAGAACAAACCCCACTGCTTATGCCCGCAGTTTCGGCCGGATTTCTATACAATCAGATTGGTATTAAGGCACAATATTTTCCAACTAATTTTTTCAACCCTGCTTACGTGAAAGATGGAGTTCAGCCATTCGCAGGAATGGATGCACAAATACTTGCGGTTTCTATCACCTATGATTTTAAACGATCTGAAAGAAGCAGACCAAAGAAAACGGGTTTGAAAATGGAATCAGCTGTATCTTCTGAAGAATAGATGAGCAACTAATTGCGTATGTAAGGATCTCGTTATATTTCGTTTTTTCAATTTTTGAATGACCAATCGGGCGCCTCTGATAGCGAAGTTTACCGACCTTTCTTCCCCTTATCTTTGCCGAAAAATTGTTATGTCATTTGAAACCCTGCTAACAGAACAGAACAACGGCATACTCACCGTTACAATTAACCGACCAGATAAACTGAATGCGCTCAATAAATCCGTGATTACTGAACTGGGAATCGTATTTGATGATGTATATACAAACGCATCCATTTATGGCGTAATTCTCACAGGTGCGGGACCCAAGGCCTTTGTTGCAGGGGCGGATATTTCTGAGTTTTTAACACTTGATCAGCAAGCAGGAGCCGAGCTTGCTGCTAGGGGGCAGGAGCTTGTATTCAATAAAATTGAAAACTGTCCAAAGCCCGTTATTGGAGCAGTGAATGGTTTTGCGCTGGGAGGCGGATGCGAACTCGCGATGGCCTGTCATTTTCGTTATGCTTCCGAAAACGCAAAATTCGGACAACCGGAAGTGAACCTTGGCTTGATACCCGGTTACGGAGGTACGCAACGTCTCGTTCAACTCGTTGGAAAAGGAAGAGCATTGGAATTATTGCTTACTGCCAATATGATTGATGCGCAGGAAGCAAAAAGAACCGGACTCGTGAATGAGGTGATGCCTGCTGATCAGCTTCTTGATCATGCACGAAAAACACTGGAAGTGATAGCAGGCAAAGGACCAGTTTCGGTTTCAAGATGTATTGCCGCTGTCAATGCAGGATTCGATAATAATAAAAACGGATATGCGGAGGAGATTCGTTTGTTCGGAGAATGTTTTGGAACAGAAGAAATGAAAGAAGGCGTGACTGCTTTTATGGAGAAACGAAAAGCGGCATTCAGAAATTAATGTCATTAATTACTCTATTATAATTTATCAACTAT
This sequence comes from Chitinophagaceae bacterium, assembly GCA_032110905.1. Classification (GTDB taxonomy): domain Bacteria; phylum Bacteroidota; class Bacteroidia; order Chitinophagales; family Chitinophagaceae; genus Lacibacter. Next base: position 14,149 of record JAULVS010000062.1, read on the forward strand.
GCAGTTCAGAATTGAAAAAGACACGATGGGTGAAGTGAAAGTACCTATGGATGTTTATTACGGAGCACAAACACAAAGAAGCATTGATAATTTTAAAATTGCGCAGGATATCAACCGGATGCCAAAAGAAATTATTCGCGCTTTTGCTTATCTGAAACATGCTGCTGCAATTACAAACAACGAAGCAGGCATCTTACCGAAAAAGAAAGCAGATTTAATCGGAAAGGTTTGTAAGGAAATTCTTGCAGGGAAGCTCGATGATTATTTCCCACTCGTAGTATGGCAAACCGGTAGCGGTACGCAAAGCAATATGAATGTAAATGAAGTGGTCGCTTATCGCGGACATGTACTGAATGGCGGTAAGTTGACAGATAAAGATAAATACCTGCATCCTAATGATGATGTGAACAAAAGTCAAAGCAGCAATGATACTTTTCCTACTGCTATGCACATCGCAGCGTATAAGATATTACTCGAGGTAACTATTCCGGGAATTCAGAAACTCAGAAATACGCTCGACAAAAAAGCGAAAGCATTTAAAAAAGTAGTGAAGATTGGACGTACGCATTTTATGGATGCAACACCACTGACACTCGGTCAAGAATTCAGTGGTTATGTGAGTCAACTTGATCATGGATTAAAAGCAATTAAAAATACACTTGCACATCTGAGTGAGCTTGCATTGGGGGGAACAGCTGTAGGTACCGGTATCAATACACCTGCCGGATACGATGTAAATGTGGCGAAACATATTGCACGTTTAACCGGACTTCCATTTCGTACAGCCGAAAATAAATTTGAAGCACTAGCTGCACATGATGCCATAGTAGAAGCACATGGTGCTTTAAAAACCGTAGCTGTTAGTTTGATGAAGATTGCAAACGACATCCGTATGTTGTCTTCCGGACCACGGAGTGGTATTGGCGAAATATTTATTCCTGACAATGAACCCGGTTCTTCCATTATGCCGGGGAAAGTAAATCCGACTCAGTGTGAGGCACTAACAATGATAGCGGCTCAAGTATTAGGTAATGATGTGGCGATCAATATAGGTGGCGCAACAGGTCATTTTGAATTGAATGTATTTAAGCCTGTGATGATTTATAATTTCTTACACAGTGCACGTTTAATCGGAGACGGATGTGTGAGCTTTAATGATAAATGTGCTGAAGGCATTGAGCCAATCAAAGCCAATATTCAAAAACATCTTGAAAATTCACTGATGCTTGTCACTGCATTGAATACCAAAATTGGCTATTATAAAGCAGCAGAGATTGCACAAAAAGCTCACAAGGAAGGAACAACGCTGAAGGAAATGGCTGTAAAACTGGGCTATGTTACACCGGCTCAGTTTGATGAATGGGTAGTTCCTTCTCAGATGGTAGGGAAGATATGAGCTGATTCAATTGATCAACAAGAAAGGGGGAAATCTATTCCTCCTTTTTTATTCATAATTGCCATAGTAGTCGGGCTCCTGTACGATATATTGTTCTTTTACCAGGATGGGTTTCCTCAATTTCTGTGTTGAAAAGATGAGTCGGTACATGCGCGAAGGGCGATCCGTTTGGCTTCTGCTAAATATGGATACTAATTCATACCTAAGCAGTGTAAAAAAATCATTGACTTTTTCGGAAATAGCTTTCAGTGAAGGAAATGGTACAGTAAGGATTTTCATAAAGAATTGATTTAGGACTTTAAGTTAGTACACCCTTCTGCTAATGCCAAAACTGAAATCTTAAAATAAGCATAAACCTTTAGGCCTTTCTAGTCACATTACTTGTGAGTCATCATTAACCTTGGCATTGGTTTCAACTGTCTGGCCGCCTTGCTCTTTCTCTGAAGGGAAAAATCTCTTTTGAAAAATAAGAATTGCAATGATGCCGCAGGAGATGGAGGCATCTGCAATATTAAAAATCGGTTGAAAGAAAGTAAATGGTTCCCCGCCAATAAAAGGAACCCACGATGGCATTATTTTGTTTTCGATAATGGGGAAGTAGAGCATGTCTACCACTTTCCCGTGTAAGAATCCAGCATAACCTTGATCCGGAAACATGGTGGCAAGTGGTGCTCCTGGTTCGCTTCCTGTAAATATGATTCCGTAAAACATACTGTCGATCAGATTGCCCAAAGCGCCCGCATAAATCAGGGAAGCACATAGAATGAAACCCTTGTGGTATTGTTGTTCTACAATTCTTTTTAAATACCAGGTGCCGGCAACTACTGCTACTAAACGAAATAAAGTTAAAAGTAGTTTGCCCCATTCTCCTCCGAATGACCATCCGTAGGCCATCCCTTCATTCTCAATAAAGAACATCCGAAACCAGTTGCCCATAATTTTATGTTCTTCATGGTAGAACATAGAAGTTTTCACCCAAATCTTCAAAGCCTGATCGGCAACCAGGATGAATAAAATCAGCAATACTGCATTTCTAAGTTTCACACTATATAATTTGAGATCAAAGATAAAGAAAGCTCCCTTGCCTGTTACAGACATCAGATGTTTTAACTTATCATTCTTCAACATAAACCCGCTTCACACGTTGACTTATTCCAGTCATGATTTCGTAGGGAATTGTATTTGCCTCGGCAGCGAGTTTTGAAAGCGACCGGTCTTTCCCAAATACCAGTACTTTGTCTCCTTCCTTAACACCGGGAACATCAGTAATATCAAGCATGGTCATATCCATACAAACATTCCCAATTACTGGCACCTCTTTCCCATTTACAATCATGTTGCCCTTACCATTGCTTAGCTGTCGCGGATAGCCATCAGCATAACCTACACGAATAGTTGCAATGACTGTTGGTCGGGTAATTTTTCCTTTTCGGTTATACCCAACCGTATCGCCGGGCATTAATTTTTTTATTTGTGCGATCGTGGTTCGCAAGGTCATCACTTCTTCTAACTGTAATGAACTGCCGCCTCCGGCAAACCCGTATAATGCAATGCCGGCTCTCACCATATCATATTGCAGATGAGGATGCCTTATGATACCGGATGAATTAGAAAGGTGACGAA
>JAULVS010000063.1:0-3833 GCA_032110905.1 Chitinophagaceae bacterium
AGCAGGTACTGATACAGATACTTTTACTGTATTTAACTGATAACGTTTTACGAGATCACGGCATACAGGAATTTCAAATTCAGGATCTTCGGTTAAACTTACCCGTACGGTATCGCCGATGCCATCTTCAAGTAAAGTGCCAATACCGGCTGCGCTTTTCACGCGTCCATCTTCACCATCACCCGCTTCCGTTACACCCAGATGAAGCGGATAAGCTTCTCCGAATTCTTGCATCATCGTATTTACGAGCAAGCGGTATGCCTGCACCATCACCTGCGGATTGCTGCTTTTCATGCTAAGTACAATCTGATGAAACTGCTCATCGCGGGCAATACGCAGAAACTCCATCGCACTTTCAACCATTCCAATGGCGGTGTCGCCGTAACGACTCATGATTCTGTCGCTCAGTGAACCATGGTTGGTACCGATGCGCATGGCGGTGCCGTATTCCTTGCAAATGCGTACCAAAGGTGTAAATCGTTCTCTGATTCGATCCATTTCTTCAAGATACTCGGCATCGGTATAATCAATTTGTTCAAATTTCTTTTTGTCAACATAATTGCCGGGGTTGACTCTCACTTTCTCTACAATGCGGGCAGCGATTTCTGCAGCATTGGGGGTAAAATGAATATCCGCAACTAACGGTGTATGATAACCGCGATTACGAAGTTCGTTTTTGATGACCAGCAGATTTTCTGCTTCTTTTTTTGAAGGAGCCGTGATGCGCACCAACTCTGCACCGGCTTCGATGCACCGAATGGTTTGTGCGACGGTGGCTGCCGTATCCATCGTGTCGGTGGTGGTCATTGTCTGTACACGAATCGGATGCGGGTATCCCAGGAGAAGATCGCCAATACGCACTTCTCTTGTCTTTAACCGGTTATACGTGGTAAGCGAAGGAGTATAATATTGCATGTGTTATGAATAGTAGATAAGCTACCTCTGCAAATTAACAAAGAAAGCGTCGGATGGTTCTCAGTTATCCGTTGACAGTTTTCTGTTATCTGTTAATATTGCCCAAAAGCCTAAATGAACAAATAACTTTAGAGAATTTCGGACTTAAATCTTATTTCTTCCCTTCCAAAAACCCATAGTGTTTGAGTAATTCTTTCAGGAGGGTATCCCTGTTTTTCATCATTTCATAATTCGGATCTTTCGACTCCATCAGTAACACAAAGAAATAAGGATGGCGGTTTTCTTCGATCCAACCTACTACCCAGCCGATATTTTGATCGGGCGCGGATTTCGTCCACCCTGTTTTATAGCTTAGTTGATAAAGTGTATTGCTTTCGCGCATCATCACTTTTTTGACAATTTCCTGGGTGCGTTTCTGGAAAGGCAGTTGTCCGAAATAAAGGCGCTTCACCAGGCCAAGCTGTTCATCCGGAGAAATCTGCAGCGTATTGTTCAGCCAAAACGAATCGATAGGTTCGCTGATATTTTTATTGCCGTACGACAAAGTATCGATCCAGTACTGCATCGTGTCTCGTCCGATACGTCTTGCCACCTCCTGGTAGTAAGGTACGCAGGAGTATTCAAATGCCTCTGCCATATTGAGGTCTTTGTTCCAATTAGGGAAACTACGCTCTACTCCGTCCCAAGGTATAACCATCTTCTCATCGAATATGCGGCCGGTTTCGAGGCCTATGAGGGAGTTAACGATTTTAAACGTAGAAGCCGGACAAAATCTTTTACGATAAACTGCGGTATCAGAGATGATGAAATTTGCATCGGCATTATTGAGCAAGGCAAAAGTGCCGGTTACTTTATGTTTGTCGAACAGAGATTTTACATCACTATCAACTTTCAGGTTATTTATTGCACAGCCGGTAAAGATAAAAACCGACAATAAAAGATAAAGGATTGAAAAACGCATTTGTTTTTTTTGCAAAGGTAATGTCAGACAACTGTGTATCAATCTTTCTTTCCCAAAACACCGAGCTCATTCCCTACCTGCACGAATGCTGTTATCGCTCTGTCGAGGTGTTGCTGTGTGTGAGCAGCACTTAACTGCACACGAATACGGGCCTGCCCCTTGGCTACAACCGGAAAGAAAAACCCGATCACATATATACCCAACTCAAGCAAACGGGCCGCGAATTGCTGAGAAAGCACAGCGTCATATAACATGATGGGTACAATAGGATGATCACCCGGTTTGATATCAAAACCAGCCTGCGTCATTTTTTCTCTGAAATATCTTGTATTGTATTCCAGCTGGTCGCGCAGCTCGGTGGTTTCACTAAGTAAGTCCATCACCGCAATGGAAGCACCCACAATACTTGGCGCAAGCGTATTACTGAATAAATAAGGCCTAGAACGCTGACGCAGCATCTCTATAATTTCTTTTCTGCCACTAGTAAAACCGCCACTTGCACCTCCCAATGCTTTACCGAGTGTTCCGGTAATGATATCAATTTTCCCCATCACTCCCCTGTATTCATGCGTACCACGACCTGTTTTACCCAAAAAACCGCTGGAGTGGCATTCATCCACCATGATAACCGCATCATATTTTTCGGCGAGTCTTACAATTTCATCCAATTGCGCAATCGTACCATCCATGCTAAAGCTGCCATCCGTCACGATCACACGTGAACGGGCACCTGCAGCTTCAATCAGTTTCGCCTCGAGATCCGGCATATTATTGTGCTCATACCGGTAGCGTTGTGCCTTGCACAAACGTACCCCATCGATGATACTGGCATGATTGAGTGCATCACTGATGATGGCATCCTGCTCGCCAAACAAGGGTTCAAATACACCTCCGTTGGCATCGAAAGCAGCAGCATATAAAATCGTGTCTTCAGTGCCCAGGAATTTGGAAATCTTCGCTTCCAGCTCTTTATGAATATCCTGTGTGCCGCAGATAAACCGCACACTGCTCATACCAAACCCACGTAGATCGATGTATTTTTTTGCCGCCTCCGTTACTTTCGGGTGAGAAGACAGACCGAGATAGTTATTTGCACAAAAATTCAGGACGATTTTCCCGCCTACCTTGATTTCAGGACCTTGAGGACTTTCAATAACACGTTCAGATTTAAACAAACCGGCACTGCGTATTTCATCGAGTTCGGAAGCAATGCGAGCAACAAGTTTTTCATTCATGGCAAACTAATTATTAGAGAATGCAAAAGTAAGATGAATTGCCCATATCGATTAGCCGATACCAACTGAGATGAGAATAAAGAGTGCATAACATATGGCCTTAAAAAACTATCACTATTCACATATAAAATTTATGTCAGGTATGATTAAGAAAGCTAACAGCCCGCTTTCTCATAAAAGAAAAATATTTGAAGTTGTAACTTTTCGGGCGATTAATCGTAAATCTGATAATTAAACCGAACTGGATCTGATTCATGACAGCCAAAATTTTCAATGAATGGGTGAATTTGTATGCCGATGGGGTATACAGATTCATCGTAAAAAACTTGCGTCATGAAGAAGATGCCCGAGACATTGTGCAGGGAGCTTTTGAAAAACTATGGATCAATCGTGAACAGGTAGAAGAAAAATCCGTGAAATCATACCTATTCACCATTGCCTATAACCTGATGATAGATCATTTGCGAAAAAACAAAAGAACAGAGCTGAAAGATAATTTCAGAGAAGAAGCAAAGGTTGAGCGGAATCACGGAAGGGAATTAAAGCAAATATTAAACGAAGCACTGGAGCAACTACCGGCAAAATGGAAAAGTCTGGTGTTATTGAAAGATTATGAAGGCTACAGCTATGAAGAGATTGGGAACATTACCGGGCTCAATAGTAGTCAAGTAAGGGTATATCTGCACAGAGCCAGACTTCAACTTAGAGAATATCTTGTAAGC
>JAULVS010000064.1:0-13467 GCA_032110905.1 Chitinophagaceae bacterium
TGACTGAATTGCTTCAGCTTCAAAAAGAAACAGGATTATCTTTTCTATATGAAGCATCTGCCTGTGCATCGATACCTGTTATTCGTAATTTGGAAGAATATTACGACAATGATCTGCTTCATGGATTAAGAGGAATTGTAAATGGAAGCACGAATTATATTCTTACAAAAATGTTTGAGGAGAAGCTTGATTTCAAAGCTGCTCTGTTGCAAGCACAACAGCTTGGTTTTGCAGAAGCGGATCCGAAGTTGGATGTGGAAGGCTGGGATGCACTCAACAAATGGGTAATTCTTCTTTTGCATGCTTATGGTATTGTGATCAAACCCACAGAGGTATTATTTACAGGTATTCAGAATATACAGGGTTCTGATGCGGATGTTGGAAGAGAAAAGCATTTTGAAATTCGTTTGGTGGGACAAGCGAAAAAACTTCAAAACGGAAAAGTTGCAGCATTTGTTCTTCCCCAATTTGTAAAAGCGGAAGACCATTTGAGTTTTGTGAAATATGAATACAATGGTGCTGTTTTGGAAAGCTCCTTCTCCGACAAACAATTCTTCTATGGCAAAGGTGCCGGTTCCTTCGCTACAGCTTCTGCAGTGCTGAGTGATTTGTCAGCACTACGTTATGATTATCATTACGCCTATAAAAAATTATATAACCATCAGCCTAACGAACTCACCAACGATTTTTATTTAAAAGTGTATGTGAGTTTCGACGACTGGAATTCTATTCCGAAAGATAAATTTGAGTGGATTGAGGAATGGCATGCAGAAAATGAACGCAAATACCTGGTAGGTGTGATACATGCAGAAGAACTCCGTACAAAGAACTGGTGGCGCGAAAACGGGGTGTCTTTGATTCTCAAACCAGATCCCATTATCGAAGATGTAGAAATTCGTAAGCTTAAGAAAAAAAGTCTGGAACTCGCAGGTCTTGACCTTTCTAAATAAATTTTCACATGGAGCAAATTGCATCATTGAATCAATCACTGGCAGGGCTTTCTCCCGAAGATTCACTGGCATTACTGACCGAAAAGTATAGCGGTAAGATTGTTTTCTCCACGAGTTTCGGCATGGAAGACCAGGCGATTTCGCACATGATTTTCGAGCGTCAACTCCCGATCGATGTGTTTACTTTGGATACGGGTAGGATGTTCACGGAAACATACAGCACCTGGCGCGAGACAGTGGATAAATACAAGCAACCAATTCATGCTTTTTATCCGGATGCCCTACAACTGCAAAAGTTTGTGACCGAAAAAGGACCGAATTCATTTTATGAATCAACGGAAAACAGAAAACAATGCTGTGCAATTCGCAAAGTAGAACCTTTGCAAAGAGCACTGAAGGGAAATAAAATTTGGATAACAGGTTTGCGGGCCGAGCAAAGCGCCAACCGCCAACAGATGGAACAACTGGAATGGGACGAGGCTAATCAGATCATCAAATACCACCCGATTCTCTCTTGGACTTGGGAGCAGCTTGTAGCTTATATCCGTTTACATCATATTCCTTATAATTCGCTTCACGACAAAGGCTTTGTAAGTATTGGTTGTGCTCCCTGTACCCGCGCCATCAAACCCGGTGAAGATTTTCGGGCCGGGCGCTGGTGGTGGGAAGACCAGAGCAAGAAAGAATGTGGTCTGCATATGTCATCCTCCAAATGATTCATTTTTTAGAAGGATTTTACAATGAAAATCTGTTTCTTTGCAACCAAAATCTACCTGTTTAATAGAGTATTATGAGTCAATACCGTTTGGATTATCTGGAGCAGCTTGAAGCGGAGAGTATTTATATCTTTCGCGAGGTCGCGGCTCAGTTTGAGCGCCCTGCTTTGTTGTTTAGCGGAGGAAAAGATTCGATCACACTCGTGCAGCTTGCCCGAAAGGCTTTCGCACCCGGTCCTTTCCCGTTTCCTCTTGTGCATATTGATACCGGACATAATTTTCCGGAAGCATTGGAATACCGTGACTGGCTGGCCAATGAAGTAGGAGCGAAGCTGATTGTACGCAAAGTAGAAGATACAATTCGTGCAAAAAATCTCACTGAGCCAAAAGGAAAATTTGCAAGTCGCAACTGGCTGCAAACACATACACTACTCGATACCATCGAGGAGTTTGAATTCGATGCATGTATCGGTGGTGCAAGAAGGGATGAAGAAAAAGCGCGCGCCAAAGAACGCATCTTCTCCGTAAGAAACGATTTCGGCGAATGGGATCCCAAGCTTCAACGCCCCGAATTGTGGAATATCTATAACGGCCGTATTCACAAAGGAGAAAACGTGCGTGTGTTTCCCATTAGCAATTGGACAGAACTCGATGTTTGGAATTATATCAAAACAGAAAAAATTCCGTTGCCTTCCATTTATTTTTCACACGAGCGCGATGTGCTGGTGTATGATGGTCAGCTGATTGCAGTTTCTGAATTCATACAGATCGAAGAAGGAGATACTGTCGTGCGCAAGAAGGTGAGATACCGTACAGTAGGCGACATGACATGTACGGCTGCTGTAGAAAGCGAAGCATCTACACTCGATGAAGTAGTAAACGAGATCAAAGCAACCCGTATCAGCGAACGCGGAGAGACAAGGATCGACGACAGAGTGACAGAAGCTGCTATGGAAGACCGTAAAAAAGGAGGATACTTTTAAAACTTAAAAGTTTAAACTTTAAACTTAAAACTCAAAATATAAATATTGTCTTTTTCTTTTCACTTTTAAGTTTTGACTTTTAACTAATTAACTATACTTAAATATCATCATGGACTTATTACGATTTATAACAGCAGGAAGTGTGGATGATGGAAAGAGTACACTGATCGGAAGATTATTGTATGACAGTAAGAGTATTCTCGCTGATCAGTTGGAAGCGATTGAACGCAGTAGTAAAAATAAAGCAGATGGAGAGATTGACCTTGCACTGCTGACAGACGGGTTACGTGCTGAGAGAGAGCAGGGGATCACCATTGATGTGGCTTATCGTTACTTCACTACGCCCAAACGTAAATTCATCATCGCCGATGCGCCCGGTCATGTTCAATACACGCGCAACATGATTACCGGAGCAAGCAATGCCAGTCTGATTATTGTATTGATAGATGCAAGACAAGGGGTAGTGGAACAAACAAGAAGACATTCGATCATTGCTTCATTGTTGCGCATTCCACATGTAGTTGTTGCGGTGAATAAAATGGATCTGGTAGATTATTCAAAAGAAGAATTTGACAAAATCGTAAGCGATTACAAAACAGTGGCTGAGCAGTTGGGGTTAAAAGATGTGACCTATATACCATTGAGTGCGCTGAAGGGAGACAACATCGTTGATCAGTCGGAGCAGATGAGTTGGTACGAGGGAAAACCTTTGCTCGATTTTCTGGAAGAAATCGAACTGAACCAGGATGTCAATTTAACCGAACCGCGTTTTCAGGTACAATATGTACTTCGTCCCCAAACCGAAGAGCTTCATGATTACCGCGGTTATGCCGGTAAGGTTTCCAGCGGAATTTATCGCAAAGGCGATGCCGTTGTTGTATTGCCGCAAAACATAGAAACAACGATCACGAAAATTGAATTCGCAGGAAAAGAAGTAGATGAAGCATTTGCGCCGCAGGGAGTCGTGCTACATCTTGCAGATGATATTGATATCAGTCGCGGCGATTTGTTTGTAAAGAAAGGACAGGAGCCAAAGGTTGCCTCTGAGCAGGAAGTAATTCTTTGCTGGTTGGATGAAAAAACATTGCAACCCGGTAATAAATATTTACTACAACATAATAGTCGTACTGTTCGTACGGTAGTACGTAATATTGAATATAAACTCGATGTGAATACACTGCAGCAACAAGCGGTAGAAGGGGCTGTGCGTTTGAATGAAGTTGTGAAAGCCACACTTAAAACTGCTTCACCGCTGGTATTTGATGCATATGATGCGTTGCCAACTAATGGAGCTGCAATACTCATTGATGAAACAAGTAATTCTACCGTAGCAGCTGTTTTATTACGATAATCTTTTATGGATACTCCGGGAAAAAAAACGGGTTGGGTGGTATTGGCCGGAGCTGGTCCGGGTGATCCGGAGTTGATTACATTCAAATTGCAGAAACGTTTGGCAGAAGCAGATGTGATCTTATCCGATCGTTTGGTTCATCCGCAGATCATCAGTGAACATGCATCTCCGCATGCCGAAGTAATCTTAACAGGAAAACAAGGGTATAACTCTTCTTCCTATACGCAGGAAGAAGTGAGTGCACTTATCGTTTCTAAAGCAAAAGAAGGGAAGAGGGTTGTTCGGTTGAAAGGCGGTGATGTTGCGTTTTTCAGCAACGTGTTGGATGAATTACAACTGCTACGTGAAAATAATCTTTCTTTTGAAATCATTCCTGGAGTTACAGCAGCTTCCGGAGCCTCTGCTTATCTGGGGATGCCATTAACCGCGCGCGGATATTCCCAGGGTGTTCGTTTTATTACGTTTAATCCTAATTCAGTGATAACTGATACGGAGTGGAAAAGTATTGCAGAATCGACGGATACATTGATTTGTTATATGGCATCACGCAATCTGGCTGCACTTGCAGAAAAACTGATTGCATTTGGTGCAAATGAGTTGCTGCCATTGGCTGTTGTGGAGCAGGCAACAACCCGTTTTCAAAAGCTATTTGTTACAACGCTGCGAGCATGCAGACAGGAAATTGAGGGGAAGGAGTTTAAATCACCTTCATTGGTAATTATCGGAGAAGTGGTAAGGTTGCATGAATTATTTAGCTGGTTTTCCGGAGAAGAAAGTACTGGAAGTGATTTTCCGGAGTTGGAAGGTGCGTAATTATATGAGCATTCTTTTTTTAGGATTCTACATCCACATATTTCTTTTTTTCATCGTTGTAATATGTGCAAGATGGTGATTACTATGCCAGGCATAAAATCCGATGACTTCGTCTAATTGAAATGTTTTACCATGCTCAGGATGGATAAAGGTTCTTGTTTTTTCTTCTTCACTCAATGATCTGATTAAAGCAGTCCATCTTTCATGTATGCCTTCGATTATTTTCAAAGAGGGTGCAATGGGTATTTTCTTTGAATCATTCAGTTCGGCCCAGCGTTCTTCAAAGTAGGGTTTTATTATTGGTTGCTCTTCTGTTAATGCCAGTTTGAATCGGGTAAAACTATTCATATGGCTGTCTGCGCAATGATGCACCACCTGCCTGATGGTCCACCCGCCGGGCCTGTAGGGAGTATCAAGTTGTTCATCAGTCAGTCCAATAACTTCCTTTTTTATTTTTTCGGGAAAAGTTGAAAGATCATTTATCCATGATTCATAAAGTTCATCAGTAACTTTTTTCGGAAGTTGAAATAATCCGATCGGATATTTTAATTTTTCGATTTCCATTCGATTTAAATTATTCCGAAACATCTGGTTTTATTAAACATACCGGGTTTCGTATTTTTAATCATGCTTGTGATTTCTTGGAATCTTCTTCTGAAGATTCATCTTTCTAAGGTAAATTATTTTTCTTTCAGTGGGAAATCATTAACTTACTAATCTATCTTGGTTTTTACACCTTCAAAATGGCATGCTGTGAATACATCCTCCTTTATTTCAAAAATATTTTTTTTACTCTTTGGTACTTTTATTCTTATCTCATGTCGTCGTGATGAAAATATCAATCCGAATCCACCTGTAGATGATCTGTTAGAGGTGCAAGCAGGCGTAGCGGGAATTGTCATTGATGAAAAAGGATTGGCCGTAGAAGGTGCTGCAGTAAAATGCGGATCATCTTCTACTACCACAGATCGTTACGGCATCTTCCGTTTTAACAATGTAAGTCTTTCAAAAAATAATGGCTATGTAAAAGTTGAAAAATCAGGTTATTTCAATGCTTACAGAAATTTTGTCACTTCCCCCGGAAAACTGAATCAGGTGCGTATTCGTCTATTGCCTCGAACTGTGAACGGAACAATCCCCGCGTCTACTGGTGGATCTGTAACCTTAACGGATGGTGCAAAATTGACTTTGCCCGCAAATGGGGTTACTGATTTATCAGGTAATGTCTATAACGGACCTGTAAGTGTATCCATGACTTGGATTAATCCTGCAGATCCCAACCTGCCTGATATTGTGATGGGCGATTTGCGTGGCATTACAACAGGAGGAGAGGAAAGAGGACTGGAAACATTCGGGATGATTGGGGTGGAACTGAAAGGCAACTCGGGGCAGGATCTCAAAGTGAAGACAGGACAGAAAGCGGAGTTATTATTTCCCATACCGGCATCCATTCAGGTCAATGCGCCTGCAACCATTGATCTCTGGCACTATGACGAAACCAAAGCCCGTTGGGTGCAGGAAGGGAAATCGACAAAATCAGGAAGTAACTATGTAGCGCAGGTTTCTCATTTTTCATTCTGGAATTGCGATGCGCCTTTTCCGTTGGTTGAATTCTGTGCAAAATTGGTAGATGATGCAACGGGAAAGCCCTTGAATAATGTGGGAGTGAAAATTGTCAGACCAAATGGTTCTGCAGGTTATGGTCGCACAGATTCAAGCGGAAATATCTGCGGAAAAATTCCAAAAAACGAAGCATTGGTATTGCAGGTACTGAGTCCTTGTAATGATGTGAGTGCTTCAGTCAACATCGGACCATTTACATCGAATACAAGTTTGGGAATCATTAGGGCATCACTACCTGCTGTGAATAAAGTTGTTGTTACAGGAACCGTGACTGATTGTAGTAATGCGCCTTTGGCAAATGGTGTTGTCAGTGTTTATGCACCGGGAGGTCAAAGCTATTCTGCGAATGTAGTCAATGGTGCTTACGAACTTACTTTCATCAAGTGTAATAATCAGTCGGTGAATTATTCTGTCACAGCCGTTGATCTGACTGCCCTGCAGCAAAATGTACCTGTATCGGTCGCGATTACTAGCGGAGCGGTGACTGTTCCTCCCATTCAATCCTGCGGCACATCCAGCTTACAGTTTATAGAAATTCTCATAGACGGAACGCCCTATAACATTGTGTCCCCGCCTGACAGAATATCAATTCTTGATTCTGCTACTTTTTCGACGAATAATAAATTTACCATCAGCGGAGGGAAAGATAACACTTCAGGAACTGTAAGTACTGGAAGTATCAACTTTAATGTAAGTCATAACAGAACAGCAGAGAACGGATTGCCTCTGACCAGATGTTTTGTCTTTGTTTCTCAAACACTCTTTTCGCAGCAAATTCTCACACCGACTCCAACTATAAATCTGACAAAATATAGTCTTTCTCCCGGCGGAGTCGTTGAAGGAAACTTTACTGTGAGTATGAATTTTCAGGGCACTCCTCGAACAGTTAAATGTAGATTCCGGGTTCTCCAGAAATAATTTTATAGGCAGCTGAGAGGTCGCTTTTTTAATTTATTTTTCTTTCTTAAGAAGCTTATTTCTTCTTCCCCTTTTTTACGCTACTTATTACTAATTCATATGAATGATCAACCAGTTCGAGAATAAGTGATGTGGGTATCGTTCCATCAAGTATGATCGTATTCCAATGCTTTTTGTTCATATGATATCCGGGAATGATGGATGCATTTTCTTCTCGTAATATGATTGCTCTTTCCGGATCACATTTTACATTAAATTGAATCGGATGGCTGTTAAGAGGGAGCAGAAGAAAAACTTTACCATTTACTTTCAGCACAAGTATATCAGGGCCAAACGGAAAGGTTTCTTCTACGTTGGGCTTAGATAAGCAATGATCAAGTAGTCGGTCTAATGTCATTCGACTAATTTACAATTAAACTTACTTTATATTGATCAGATTCTTCTCAGGATTAAAGAGAAATGGGAAAAAGAATAAAATTCAGACCATGAAAAATAAAGTTTTTCTCTAATAAAGATGTTTGTGGTCTGTAGGTGCTAAAATGAAGGTGTGTAAACGGGCAGATGAAGAATGTGATATGATTATTTATTTAATGGTTTATAGCTCTCTGGATAAACTTTGCATAAGCATAAATTGTAATTCGTTGTTCGTCTTTAAAAAAAAGGTAGGACAATTAAGAATTAAGAAAATCCAATAATTTATACCAGTTAACTCATACCCCCCAAAAAAAAATTAGGCTTTATACTCTCCGAATACTTTTCGCAATTCATCGGCAATTTCTCCCAATGTGCAGTAGTGCTCAACTGCTTCAATTACTGCCGGCATTAAATTTTCACCTGTATGTGCGCGACGATAGATTTCTGTCAGACAAGAACTTGCTTTCTCATTATTTCGTTTATTGCGCAATGCAACAAGCTTCTCTGATTGAACTAATCGTATACTGTCGTCAATCTTTAAGCCTGATGGTTTATTTGTTTCATTGATCTGAAACTTATTGACGCCTACAATAATTTTTTCACCTCTTTCTATCTGACGCTGATAATCATAAGCGCTTCTTGCAATTTCATCCTGAATAAATCCTTGTTCGATTGCAGATACGCTTCCTCCCATCAGATCAATTTTTTCAATGAGCTCCCATGCTTTTTGCTCGATTTCATTGGTCATCGACTCTACAAAATAACTTCCTGCAAGGGGATCAACTGTATCTGAAATTCCGCTTTCGTAAGCTGCTATTTGCTGGGTTCGTAAAGCTATACGGGCTGCTTCTTCCGTTGGCAGACTCAATGCTTCATCGTATCCATTTGTATGAAGAGATTGTGTGCCTCCTAAAACTGCGGCAAGTGTTTGTATGGTAACCCTTGAGATATTGTTTAAAGGTTGTTGTGCCGTGAGTGTGCTTCCTCCTGTTTGCGTATGGAAGCGAAGCATCTGTGCTTTCGGATCAGTTGCACCTGCTTCTTTCATGATACGTGCCCACATTCTTCTTGCAGCTCTGAACTTCGCAACTTCTTCAAATAAATTGTTATGTGCGTTGAAAAAGAATGAAAGTCTTTTGCCGAATACATTAATATCAAGCCCTTTCTGCAATGCTGCATTCACATAGGCTTTCCCGTTGGCGAGGGTAAATGCAATTTCCTGTGCTGCCGTGCTTCCTGCTTCTCTGATATGGTAACCGGAAATGGAAATGGTATTCCATTTTGGTAATTCTTTGCTGCACCATTCAAAAATATCGGTGATGATGCGCATACTTGGTTGCGGGGGATAAATATAAGTTCCTCTTGCTGCGTATTCTTTCAAAATATCATTCTGTATAGTGCCTGATATTTTCTTCAGATCGGCACCTTGTTGTTTGGCAAGTGCCACATAAAATGCTAAGAGAATAAATCCGGTTGCATTGATCGTCATGGAGGTAGATACATCTTCAAGTTTAATTCCTTTAAAGAGCGTTTGCATGTCTTCAATACTGTCAATGGCAACACCTACTTTTCCTACTTCTCCTTCACTCAACGGATGATCGCTGTCGTACCCGATTTGAGTGGGTAAGTCGAATGCAACACTTAGTCCCATCACACCTTGCGAAAGCAGGTAATGATATCGTTTATTGCTTTCTTCAGCAGTAGAAAATCCGGCATATTGCCGCATGGTCCATAGTTTCCCTCTGTACATATCCGGCTGAACACCGCGGGTAAAGGGGTAGGAGCCTGGCTGTTCCTGCATTGAAGGTGAATCAGAGTCCTGATAGAGTTTTTTTACTTCGATTCCAGAATCGGTATAGATGGATTTATCGTTCATATTGGCAAGATGATCGTTCTTAAAACTAAAATACCTGAAGCAATATTTTCGCTTCTTTGTTAAGCAATGCTGCAACAATTGGCTGAAGCGTTGCATTTTCATCATAAGAAATCAGGGTAGTAATCCTTGATGCCAGTTCAGTGCCTGGAGTTTTTTCATCCAGGTTTTCAGAGAGCTGATTCACGATGAAAATCTGCTGCTCTTTTAAATTCTTGATCGCATCCCATGCCTGGGCGGATACATAGAGCTGCTGACTTGTATTGTATTCAAATTCGGACTGTATGGTTTGAATCATTAATAGTTTCAGTTCTTTGGCATTTACCATAGCGGGTTGCAAGCGGGAAAGAAGTGTATGAAATGAAAGCCTTTCACAAAGGATAATCAGGCGTTCATAAGCCTGCAATTGCAGACGTCTCATCTCCGGATTTTGGCTGACAAACGAATCGGTTCTGACTGATTCAGAAGAAGGGTAATTGCTCATTTGGATAGTTGTGTTTGATGGTTGGGGAGCTGCTGTTTTCTCGGCGTCCTGTATTAGTTCTTTGCGTCCCTGTACTTTTAAATACCAGGCAAGTAAAAGGAAAAAGACGACGGCGGAAATAGCTGCTATGTACAAATCGGCATACGGACCTGTAAAAATGTTTAGTACAGATAAATATGAATGGCTTTCGTTAAACATACTTTGAAAAACACAAAAATAGGCCTTTGAAGGAAGCTTTTAGCTTTTGTGCTCTGCATTCAGCTTTGTTTGTAATTTTGCAACTGTATGGAAACAATAGAAACTTTACCCGTTCAGTTTACGCCCTCTGCTTTGGAAGAATTAAAGCGTTTATGGGCATCCCAGCCTAACGGCTATTTTTTGCGTGTTGGTGCAAAGGGGGGAGGATGCTCCGGTTTGTCTTATGTGCTCGAATTTGAAAACCGCCAGGAAGAGGATCTCTTTTTTGAAATAGATGGATTGCCCTGCATCATGAATCCTGCACACAGTATTTATTTGAACGGCATGGAAATTCACTGGGAGAATGGTCTCAATAACCGAGGATTCTCTTTTGTAAATCCAAACGCATCCAAAACCTGTGGTTGCGGCACCAGTTTTGCAGTTTGATTATTAGATTTAATTGAATAAAATAAAAAACCCGCGTAAAGCGGGTTTTTTATTTAGGGTAAATATTTGACGATTATCCGATCGTATGTTTTGCTTTTGCAATTGTACGGTCTTTTTCAGGCTCTCCAAGTGGTTTGTCTTTTGCGAAGTCAACAAGTATCGGTGCTGCCACAAAGATGGATGAATAAGTTCCTGTGAATACACCAATCAACATAGCGAATGCGAAACCACGTGTTACTTCTCCTCCGAAGATAAATAATATAAGAAGTGTCAAAAACACTGTTAGTGAAGTCATAATCGTACGAGAGAGCGTTTCATTGATTGCTTTATTCAGAATCGTTGTTTTGTCTTGACCAAACATCGATCTGCTATATTCCCTTACGCGATCGAATACAATTACCGTATCGTTCATTGAGAAACCAATAACCGTAAGTACGGCAGCGATGAAATGCTGGTCAATTTCAAGCGGGAAAGGGACGATTTCGCGCAGAAAAGAAAATACGGCAAGTGTTACCAGCACGTCGTGTAGTAATGCCACAATGGTACCAACCGAATATCTCCAGTCGCGGAAACGCAGAAAAATATACATTGTAATACAAATGAGAGAGAAAAACGTTGCCCATATTGCGCCTTTCTTTAGATCATCTGAAATGGTAGGCAATACTGTTTGCGCACTTTTTTTGTATTTGCTTTCGAATTCCTGAAGGGTAGTACCGTCAGGAAAGAATTTCTTCAATCCATCAAACACTTTTGACTGTACAAGTGAATCAACCGTTGGCCCAGGTTTTTCAATCAGGTAGTCGGTAGTGATGTTCAGTTGTTTAGATGATCCAACTGTTTTGATTACAGGATTGCCTCCAAGAACCTTTTGCAATTCTCCTCTTACTTCCTCATTCTTCATTTCATTATCAAAAGTAACGGTGTAGCTGCGTCCTCCTTTGAACTCAACACCGTAATCGAAGCCGTTGAAAACAGCTGCTACGCCAAGAAGTAATACCACAATGGATATACCATAGGCTACTTTTCTGTATTCAATAAATTTGAAAGCAGAGTGTTTAAAAATGCGACGGGATATGCCGGTGAAATATTCGAAGTGGCGTTTTTTGTTTGTCCAGAAATCAGTGATTAATCTGGATACAAGAATTCCGCAGAATAAGCTGAGAAGTATACCCAGTATTTGTGTAGTGGCAAAGCCCAACACAGGTCCAAGACCAAAATAATACAAGATAACAGCTGTCAGAAGGGTTGTTATATGCGCATCAAGCACAGGAGCCATTGACCTTCTATATCCGTCTTCAACAGCAGCCTGGTAGCTTTTCCCCTTGGTTAGTTCTTCTTTGATTCTTTCAAATATGATAACGTTTGTATCAACCGCCATACCGATGGTCAGTACAAGTCCGGCAATACCGGCTGCGGTTAATGTTGCACCCAGAGAACTTAATACGCCAACTGTAAACAGTAGGTTCAGTATTAAAGCGATGTTTGCAACCCAGCCGCCACTGTTATAGTATACCAGCATCAGCAGGAAGATCACGGCGAAAGAAATTGCGAATGACATTAAACCTCCTTTGATAGTTTCTTCTCCGAGAGTAGGTCCTACTTCCTGGCTTTGCACGATGCGTGCAGGGGCAGGAAGTTTACCTGTTTTAAGAATAGCTGCAAGATCCTGTGCTTCCTGAACGGTAAAGTTGCCGCTGATTTCTGAACGACCGCCGGTAATGGCTGTATTCACAGAAGGAGCGGAGTAAACGCCATTATCCAAAACAATTGCGATCGATTTTCCAATGTTGTCTGATGTCATCTTTTCCCAGGTAGTCGCGCCTTTTCTGTTCATTTCCATTGTGACAACAACTTCATTGCCATTGTTAAAATCCTGTTTGGCATCAACAATCACATCTCCGTTTATTTTAGGGAGTTCACTTCCGGCAACAGTACGAATGGTAAAAACTTCCATTAAGCTTTCACCTTTTTTATTTTTTATCGGTTTTGCACCATAAAAAAATCGAAGGTCAGATGGAAGCCCGGCACGCACGAAGTCAAACTGGGTGTATTGAGAGAATGTCGCGGTATCACGCACATAAACAAAACCTAAAGTTGCCATACTGCGTGGTGTGTTTGCACCAGCATCCTGCAATAGTTTTGAAAGTGGATTTTGATTTAACTTGTTTTTATCCTGAGCTGTTTTGTTTGCTGAAGTATCAGCATTTTGAATGGTAGTATCTTTTACAACACCATTGAGATAATCCTGTACTTTGCTATCGATAGGCTGAATGAATTGTGTAAGAAAATTCTGATCAATAGCGTATGTCTCCCAGAATTCAAGGTTGGCTGTTGCCTGCAGGTATCTGCGTACACGCTCAGGGTTGTCTATGCCAGCAAGCTCAACGGTGATGATGCCTTTGGCTTTATCGAGGTTGATACTTGGCTGGGCAACACCAAACTGATCAATACGGGCAGTCAAACGATCGAATGTTCTTTTGATGGCATCATCTGCTTCACTACGAATGTATTCTATCACTTCGTTATCGGATGAAGTGGCTTTGATTCTTGTGTTTTGGGCAGTAGCAAAATATCCCGCCAGTTTAGTGCCTGGCAGAACTTGAGCGAATGACTCTCTGAAAAGAGTAACGAAGTCGGCATCACTGTTGGCTTTTTTCTGAATGGCCAGTTCAAGCGCTTTGTTCAGAGAGGGGTCTTTAGGGTTATTGCTCATGGCTC
>JAULVS010000065.1:0-20389 GCA_032110905.1 Chitinophagaceae bacterium
TTCTTCCTGTACGTAAGCTTTTACCTTGCAGGTAATCAAAAAAGAAATTACTTCTGACACGTAGAAAATAAATAAGTTGACCAACTCCTAATTCAGGATAAAACAAAGGCAGATGGTAATTGGCAGAAATCCTTTGGCTTCTCGGGAAATTAATGGGATTGTATCCCCTTGCAAAAGGAATGCTGTTGGAAAAACGCGAACCACGTAGCGTATCCCTTCCCTGCCAGGACGCAAAGAGTACAAGGTGATGATTGTTGCTTAATCCCGGAAGATATAATGATGCATTCACGAATAGCTGGCCACCTTTGATTCCGTCAAGTGTATGCCGGTGCTGTAAGAAAAAAGTATGTGCCCATCTTGGATAAATTTGCTGGACTGCTTTTTGTGATTGCTGAACCCAACTAAGAGCAGTACTATAATAACGAAAATCATCATTGGCATAAATTGATTTAGCTAGTCCGGTATATTGAATTTTGTCATTATGAATATTTGCACGTATACTCAGGTTTCTGAAATTTCTGCCGCCGGTAAAATTAAATGGCAATACGAAGCCGGCATTCATACCCTGCTGATTCCAGGTGATGAGTGTATCTTGATTCAAACTAAAACTCCTGTTCCATGTTTGTGATAGTTCTGCTCGCAACAAAGGATAAAGTCCTCCGTATAGCATAGCAGTTGAAAGCTGATGAGAAGACTCATTGCGGTTGTAGTTATAATTCAATTCGCCGGAGAAAGTATTTAAGATATTATCACTGTAAAAAGTGATTCCATAATCCGGCTCATACACACGAGGGCGCCAGCTATGTATGTTAAGCAGATGCAGTCCTTGCCTGTACTTCTTTGAAATGCCCGGATAATGCTGAACTTGATCTAGTGCATTAGGATATAAATAATTTATACTGTCTTTTGTAAAGAGCAATTCCAACTCGCGTGGATTATATTTTTCGGAGGGATTAAATTCATTTAAGGCTTGCTCTCTTAACATCAACCCGTCTGCCGTCCAGGTATTAAAGAGAAGTGTAGTTTTTGAAGACCGGTAAGAAGGCTGGTAATTTCCATTGGTAAGGTCGGCAACTTTTACAATATTCTTGTCTTCAATACTTAACCTGTATATTATGTCGGAACGGCTTTCCGGTGATGTGAAAAAGATGTAATCATCTGAAACGTGCAGGTATGATATTGAACGGTTTGCAAATGGAAACAAAAGAACCTCGCTGCCGGTGGAACAGTTGGTTTGCAAAATTGCCATCTCTCCTTTCTCATTTCGAATCGCGCTATATATATTTTTTCCATCCGAGGAAAATTTCGGATAGGTATAAATATAATTATTAGGATTTGGAAGATTGGTTTGAGTTTGGTCATCAATACCAATCAAAGTCAAACTGCACTTTAAATCAGATCCCGAATAAACTGCTGCGATTGATTTCTGATCAGGCGATAGATCAGGCATAAAGAAACGTGATCGGATAGTAATATTTCTTCTTTTGCCTGAAGCGATGTTCATTATTTTAATATTCGAGTATTCTCTCCAGCCCCAGCGCAGATCAGGCTTAAAGGCAGTGTATACAATATTGTTCCCTCTGAGTGAATAATAAGATTCAACATCAATGTCTTTTACTGTTTTCTTTCTTTGCTTACCCGTACTGTCAATGATTACCCAGCGAGGAATTGTTCTATAACTTTCTAAAAGTGTCAACCGACTTCCATCCATCATATAGGTAGGGAAACGATAGAACTGAACATTATTTTTAACAGCATTGGAGATTTTTAAATGATCATTCTCTTTTTCAGCATGTTCTATTTTCATTTGATTTTTATAAAATGAAAAAGAAGAATCAACAAATGATTTGTAAGAAAGACCCGTATGTCTTTTCACTGCTTTCTGAAAAGGATAAACAAGTCCCTTAAACCCGATTGCATCTTTTGTGATATTTCTCCAGATTGTATCCCCGAACCTCTGTCTTCCATAATGCACCAGCAGGTATCCCAGTTCATAGTGATTTGGAATATATTTTCTGAAGCTGCCGTTTCTCAGTTGCTGATAATTATACTTTTTCCCTGCATACCAAAGCGACCTGTATCCGTTGAAAAAATAAGGCAGTCGTCCCCTCCCCTGTGTCGTTACAACTGATTCCTGCCAAACTGCATCCCCTTCCCAGAACCAGTCGGGAATGGCAGCATTCATTCCAAGTGCTGCTCCCTGCTGACCAAGAAAAAAAGACAAGACCCGGGGTATACGCGTATTGAACACATCGAATTGATGAATATGTCTTGTTTCGTGTACTGCAAGTACCTGATGCCAGGGAAGTGAGGACAATTCATGATTCGCAAAATATGTACGCATGTAATATTCACTTCTTCTCGGTGCAATTCCAACATAGGCATTTGATTGTACCGGTAAATTCTGAAGGACTACATGAATAGGTCTTATTCTGACACCAAGAGATGCCGGAGGATTTTTAATGAGCTGATTAGAAATTGACATTATTTCTCTAGCCTCTTTCTCCAAACCTTTTGGATATAGAACATTGACTGTATCAGATTTTAATTCATAAAAACGATGCGCAGGCGGATTCCCGCCGAATTGCTGACCGGTTGTTTTATAAAACTGAAAAACCAGAATCAATAAGAAGCAGTATCTCATAGAATAAAAGTACTGAAGGAAGAACAAATAGCTAAAGGATTTATCTTTAACAGGTCATTCATCAACCTGAATCAAATAAAAATGAACTCCCCCAGGATAGTTGAAATATCAGCAGCACAGATTCCGCTCATACAGGAACTAACTCAGCGCGTATGGCCACAGACCTACAAGAGCATTATTTCCGGAGTACAGATTGAATTTATGCTGGAAATGATGTACAGCACTGCGTCGCTGCAAAAACAAATGAGAGAGGGTCATCATTTCCTTGTGATTTATGACAATCAAGAAGCGGCAGGATTTGCATCTTTTGCAAAAGAAATAAAAGCTGACACATTTAAACTTCATAAACTTTATGTATTGCAGGAGAAGCAACACCTGGGTTTCGGTAAAGGTCTTCTGTTAAAGGTCAAAGAAGAAGTAAAAAAAAGAAACGGTACACATCTGATACTTCAAGTAAACCGTACAAACAAAAAAGCCATCGCATTTTATGAACGCAATGGCTTTGAGATTGAATTAAGTGCCGACTTTGATATCGGCAATGGTTTTCAGATGAATGATTATATCATGGGTATTCAGCTCTGATTAATCAGCAAGGTATTCTGCTTTTAAAGTAACAGATGCTGTTTTCTCCTTACTGGATGTATTGAAAACACCGCCATAACTAAAATCTTCATTTACATTTTTCCCGGTAATCTGAAAAACACCCATACTCGCATTTTTAAGATCACCCAAAGATCCTCCACTGTTTTTTGCAATGGTTTTTGCTCGGTTTTTTGCATCAGCGCTGGCCTGTGCAAGCAGGTCAATCTTTAATTCATTTAGTTTTGTATAATAATATTCAGGTGTATTAGAGTTGAGTTCGATGCCTTTTTCCAGGAGCTCTGTGATTTCACGAGATAATTTTTCTACCCTTACAATATCTCCCGACTCTACCCGCACACTTCCTGTTAGTGAATAGCCAACAAAAATCTTACCGATTTCGGTACCGTCTGCATTGTATTGCGTCTGAAATTCTTTAATAGTGGTAATCGATGCAAAAACAATACTTGAATCCGGGATGCCTTTAGAATTTAAATATGATTTGATTGTTGACTCGTCCTGCTTGAGTTCGGCATAAGCTGTTTTCAAATCCATTCCGCTCCTTGTAAAACTTCCGCTCCATACAATGAGATCACTCGTAAAATCTTTCTCCGCCATACCAGTGACGGAAATATTTTCCTGCGATTTAAATTTATACTTGTAAGCCCCGCCGGCAATCCCTAAGCCAAGTACAATGGCAATGGCAATAAAAAGGGTACCGACATTTTGTTTAAAGTGTTCCATTTTTTAAAGTTTAAAAATTTTAATACTAATGTAGACAATCGTAAAGCCAGATACAATATGTGGTATTAATAAATATTTGTTAAGATGAATCAGGTTCTTGCAAATGTTTCTTTGATCACACCCATAATGAAAGTGCTTTGCAGATTACCTATATTTTCAATCTGGCTAAGCTTATTCACATGAAAATCATAATATTCCTCCATACCTACTGCCACAACTTTCAGCATAAAATCAAACTCACCAGAAATATTATAACATTCCGTCACCTCTTCCATCGCCATAATTGATTTAATAAACTTTGCACCGGCTGCTCTGCTATGTTCCCTCAGAGAAACATAACAAACAACCATCAGCGACTTACCCGTTTTTGAACGGTCAACAACAGCGCTGTATCCACGGATAACTCCCGTTGCTTCTAGTCGCTTAATACGCTCGTGTACAGGCGTGGCACTCAGATTAACCGAAAAAGCCAGGTCCTTCACCGTCATTCTTGCATCCATCTGTAATAGTTGTAAAATACGACGATCCGTTTCATCCAGTTTTACAGGCAGTTTGGATGATTCTGCTAATTTTGGTTTTGCCGGCATCTAATTTTAGTATTTTTATCTAAATTAATAAATAAAATAGTGTTTTTATCTATTTTTTACAAATAAACTATTCATTTATCATAGCAGCAGTACATTTGCATCCTAAACAAATTCATTATGTCTACACTCACCCGCAGCAAGATCGACTTCGATCTAAAATACAAGGTAAAAGATATCAGTCTGGCCGAATGGGGCCGGAAAGAAATTCGTCTGGCAGAAGCAGAAATGCCGGGACTTATGGCTATTCGTTCTGAATATGGTCCCAAGCAACCTTTAAAAGGTGCACGTGTTGCAGGATGTCTGCATATGACCATTCAAACTGCAGTATTGATTGAAACACTGGTTGCTCTTGGCGCCGAAGTAAAATGGAGTTCTTGTAATATCTTTTCTACGCAGGATCATGCTGCTGCTGCAATCGCTGCTGCCGGTATCGGTGTTTATGCCTGGAAAGGACAAACAATTGAGGAGGCTGATTGGTGCATTGAACAGACTTTATTCTTTGGTTCAGCTGATCGTCCACTAAACATGATCCTTGACGATGGAGGCGACCTCACAAACATTGTTTTGGATAATTATACTGAACTGGTAGCCGGCATCAAGGGTATCAGCGAAGAAACAACAACAGGTGTACACCGCTTATATGAGCGCGTTGCAAAAGGAACACTTCCAATGCCTGCTATCAATGTAAACGACAGTGTAACAAAATCTAAGTTTGACAACAAATACGGCTGCCAGGAAAGTCTGGTTGATGCAATTCGTCGCGCCACTGATGTTATGCTTGCAGGAAAAGTAGCTGTTGTGGGTGGATATGGTGATGTAGGAAAAGGAAGCGCGAAAAGTTTAAGCGGAGCGGGATGTCGCGTGATTGTTACCGAAATTGATCCCATTTGTGCCTTACAGGCTGCTATGGATGGATATGAAGTGAAAAGAATGAAAGATGCCGTACAGGAAGCAGATATCGTGGTCACAGCTTCAGGTTGTCGCGATCTCATTACCGGTGAACATTTCAAACTGATGAAAGACAAAGTCATCGTTTGTAATATCGGGCACTTTGATATTGAAATTGATGTTGCTTGGCTGAATACAAATTATGGTCACACAAAAGACACCATCAAACCTCAGGTAGATATTTACAATGTAGACGGAAAGGATATTATCCTCCTTGCTGAAGGTCGCCTTGTAAATCTTGGTTGTGCAACCGGACACCCAAGTTTTGTGATGAGTAACTCATTTACAAACCAGACGCTCGCTCAGATTGAACTTTGGAGTAACCATAATCAGTACGATAATAATGTATATGTACTTCCAAAGCACCTTGACGAAAAAGTTGCTCGTTTACACCTTGCGAAAGTAGGCGCCCAACTAGATGAGCTGACTACAGAACAGGCATCCTATCTGGGTATTCCACAGGCGGGGCCATTCAAAGCAGAACATTACCGTTATTAAGACCCCTTAATGGAAACATAAATAAAAGCCCTTCGCAAGAAGGGCTTTTTCTATTATTTGAATAAAATGAAATTAAAATGTCTTGAACTGAATAAACTTATTGAAAAAATATTTTCTTAGGAGCACCTGTCCTTTCCCATAAATCTTCCCACCACACATCAGTTGAGAAGGCAACAATTTCAACAATGTACCATTTCCCTTTGCTTACTTTCATTAAAGCTTCAACATGGCAACAATCCACATTCTCATCAACCTGCACCGGCTTACCATCATTTCTTCTAACCTCTCCCTGGAACCAGGCATATCCTCCTGAAACATTCAGTTTATCAACTACAAAAACAAATTCCTGGCGATATTCCTCATACAGTCTGGCACGAAGTATATCCAGCATCTTCGTTCTGTCTGCAGCGTTATCTTTTGTTTTTACTTTGTAATCATAAACTGTTTGTGCAGACAATTTATTCGTGAACACAATTGATAACGCAAGTGTACCCAACAAAAAGATCTTTTTCATGTTTTAGGTTTTTAGCTATCTTATTAATATTTGTTGTCAGAAATATAGTGTTAAAAAATCATTCGCCATATTTGATTAGTCTTTTTAACCGGTGATTTTTGGTTTTCAGGCTATCTATTTTAATCTTTAAATCATTCACCACTCTGATCAGACTATCATTCGTAGCATACAGAGAAGAATCAGCATTTTCAGCATTTGTAATCATTTTCTGATCAGATATTACTTCGGATTGTGCCCGAGAAGTAGGTGACTGTTGTTTGATAATGCTTTTATTATAAAAATAATAACACCAAGTTGCAAGCAGACAGAGCAGCAACAATCCCGTTAAAATATTTCTACTGTTGTTCATAAAAATCAAAAAAATAAAACTCATTTAATCAAAATCGGCACAGAGAGGTTCTCCCATACAATAGCAATTCCATTTGGAATGGATGTAAACAGTAATTGCTCCTGAAAAGCAGCAGCAGGAACAGACTTTACATTCACGCGTAACACATCTCCTTCCTGTTTATATTCATAGACTCCCCATTGATTGGTATTGCTATGGAAAATAACAGTCCATTCAGATTTATCCGGAATTGTAAACAATGCATATTTACCCTTGGGTAATAATTGCCCTTCCACCATCAGATCTGCATCACATTCAAAAGTTGTTGCCTCATTTGCACCGGTACGCCAGATTTTTTTATACGGAACAAGCTTTCCCCATATCTCTCTTCCTTTAACGGAAGGTGCATTGTACTGAATACTTATCTTGGTTTGGCCAACAACAGTTTCAAAAACCTTGGGAGGACTTGGCCTGCCTTTGTTGTTGTCCTGCGCAATTGTAAATAAAGGAGCTACTGCCATAAATATGAGAAAGGGAAGCATTAAATTTTTCATGAAGTGTAGTTTAAATTTTTAAAATAATTATGAGTATTTGAATTTACTTTTTGGGTTCAGTATTTACAGCGAGTTCCTGTATTTTATTTAAAGGAGCAATATAGAGACTACGTCCGTGTGTGCCTACCACGATTTCATTTTTTCTTTCCTGAATGGCAAGGTCATGAACGGCAACACGCGGCAAACCACCTCTCCACGCAAAAGTCTGGCCTCCTTTATTAAGCGAAACATAAAGACCGTTATCCGTTCCAATATATAAAATCTTCTCATTCTTTGGATCTTCACGTATAACATTCACCGGTTCCCCGGGCAGGTCAGTTGAAATTCTATTCCATGTCTGACCATAATCTTCACTTACAAAAACATAAGCATCAAAATGATCGTTGCGATAACCATTCAAAGTGAGATATACTCTCCCCTCTGAAAATTTTGAAGCAACAAGTCTGCTCACGTATAAGCCCTGCACCTGTTTAGGAAGTGAAGTATGCAATGCTTTCCAACTTGCACCGCCATCTTTGGTCACATAAATAAATCCATCATCACTACCGGTATAAATAAGACCAAAACGCAAAGGTGATTCAGAGATGCTTGTGAGTGTACCAAAAGGGACATTGCCCTTCTTTTTACCGCCGGTTAGGTCGCCACTGATTGGTTGCAGGTTCTCACCCTTAGTGAAGCTTCTGTAAAGACGATTGCTTCCTATATAAAACACATCCTGATTATGAGAGGATAAAAGAATAGGCGTTTGCCAGTTGAAACGCAGCGGTGCTTCACCCAGGTCATGCACCGGATGTATTTCAAACCGATCAATTTGTGGGTTTGCTTTTTCTACTCTTGTATAATTACCAAACTGATAACCTGTGTAGACTATTTTATTATCACGATTATCCACTTGAACCTGCATACCATCTCCCCCATTTAGTGAAGCATAAGGATACCTGCCGGTCTCATACCACTCACTGGATTCTGTGTTATTCGACGGACCATACCAACTTCCGTTATCCTGTAATCCTCCGTATACATTATATGGTTTTGCATTGTCTACTGTGATGGCGTAGAATTGACCAACAGCAGGCGAATTGGCTTTAAACCAATTATTACCATCATCATACGTAATGTTCACGCCACCGTCATTTCCATTAATCATATGTTCATCACGGAGTGGATTAATCCACAGAGTATGATGATCGGGGTGAACATTGTCCTTATCTATTTTCTGAAAAGTTTTCCCTCCATCAGCACTTTTCATGGCATAGAAACCGAGTATCACGATTTTTTCAGGGTTAGATGGGGATACATAAATCTTTCCAAAATAATAACCATAGGTATTATAAATTGTAATGGGTTTCTGATGTGTTTTATACCAACTCTTTCCCCCATCATCACTTCGATACACCTCACAGCCTTTGATGGCAGAATTACCAAATCCATCATCCCCTGCATCCAGGTAAAGTGAAAGTGCAGAAGGTTCTATTTTCTTATCTCGAATCAGCTGTTTTACTGATTCAGCATTATATTTTGAAGGAAACCTGTTTTTGCGAAGAAATTTATTCAAAACCGAATCCTCAATAGAAAGGAAGGTTTCGGCATTCATTGTTTTGAATTGTTCAGGAGAAAATGCATTGTCTTTTTTTATTTTTCCTGTATCGAGCAAGGTTTCATTCTGATCAATTACAGCATAAACGATATTTGGATTCGAGGCACTAACATTTACACCTATCCTGCCGAGTCGTGAGCCGGTTGCAAATCCTTTTTCCGGAAGTGAAATTTTTGTCCAGCTTTTCCCGCCATCATAGGTTTCATATATGCCGCTCGTTGCTCCGCTTTCTTCAAAACTCCAGGCGCGACGAGTGCGATACCACATAGCTGCATAAAGGTGATCGGGGTTTCGCGGATCAGCATCGAGATCAACAGCACCTGTATTGTCGTCAATTTTTAAACTATGCTGCCAGCTTTTACCACCATCTGTAGTTTTAAACACACCACGTTCGGGATTGGCAGAGTACAAATGGCCAAGAGCAGCCACCCAAATTGTATTTGGATCAGTTGGATGCAGGAGTATTTTACCAATGTGATGGCTTTCGGGTAACCCTACATATTTCCAGGTTTTACCACCATCATCGGACCTGTATATTCCATTGCCGGCATAGGACGAACGGCTGCTATTCACTTCTCCGGATCCAAGCCAGATGATGCGATTCCCTTTCCAGCTAACAGCAATATCACCAATCGTCATCACATCTTCGTCATCGAATATTGGGCGAAACGACTGGCCATTATTCGTAGTATGCCAAAGTCCACCGCTTGCATAAGCAACATAAAATTCTGTCGGATCAAAGGGATTCACTTCAAGATCAGTTACCCTTCCGCTCATGATTGTCGGACCAATATTTCTAAATACAGTATCCTTAAGAGGTGCATTTTCTTCAAGTAATCTGCGTTTTTTCAAGCTAATCATCCTTTCTACAGCTGTAGTTGGTTTTATCTGGGCCCCAACAGAATTAAAAAGAAAAAATGCAATCAGGAAGAAGTTAACTTTGATAAGACAATTTTGCATATACATCTGCGTTAAATCGGTGTAAACTTTAAATTCCGAGTCCTTTTTTATGACAAGATTTATATTATCAAACTTACGAAGCTTTTTGCTGGCTTTGCCATTTCTGTTCTCATACTTTGGAGAAGTGAAAGGGCAATGTAAGGACTTCCTGCTTGGAGTAAATGGTGACACATTAAATTGTACAGATGTGTCGGGAAAGAAAAGGGGGAAATGGGTAAACCACATCGAAGAATTGAGAGGAGAACCCGGCTACGAGGAAGAAGGCGAATACCTTAACGATCAGAAAACAGGGATTTGGCGACTGTACAGTTTACAAGGCGACGTTCTTGGCATCGAGAATTACCGATTTGGCAACAAACACGGGCAGCAACAATACTTTGCACCCAACGGAAATTTAATCAGAGAAGAAGGCTGGCTGGCCAGCAATCCGGAAAACCCTTATGAAACAGTTGAGGTTTTTGACATCAACAACCCGGGAAAAGTGCAGCTTGTAAAAGTTAAGATTGACGCTTCTACCGTACCGCATGGTATGTGGAAAATCTATGATCCTGAAACCAGCAGGCTTGTGGAGAAAAAAAATTACATATTAGGCAAGGAAGATGATGGAACAGGTACAGCAAATGGCATCATCAAAAAAGAAGAAGGAGAAAATACAGTTACTACTGATAAAAAAGAAGTTGAGAAAAAAGAAAAGCCAAAGCCAAAAGAAGTGCTTGACTTTGAAAAGACAAAAGAAGGAAAAAAGAAATACAAAGTGAGAACCGGAGAAACAGGCTACTGATCACTTAAGCTTTTAATTGCCGTTTGTATAATTGAATTGTATTTTCATACCCATAATAAAGCGCGTCACAAATGAGCGCATGGCCGATACTTACTTCATCGATCCAGGGTATTGCTTGAATTAGAAAACCAAGATTATTTAGGTCGAGGTCATGGCCGGCATTGATCCCTAATCCAAGTTTTTTTGCCATTAAAGCACTATCTATATAGGGAGCAACTGCTTTTTCTTTTTCACCAGCTGCAAATGTTTTTGCATAAGCTTCAGTATAAAGTTCAATTCTATCGGCCCCGACATTGGCAGCTCCTTCAATCATAACAGGAACAGGGTCTACAAAAATGGAAGCTCTGATCCCGGCCGACTTAAAAAGACCGATCATGTCTTTCAGATAGCTTTTATTTTTAACTGTATCCCAACCATGATCACTTGTCAGCTGTCCGGTTGCATCGGGTACCAGCGTCACCTGATCGGGTCGTACTTCCAAAACAAGGTCAACAAAGGACTGCTCCCTGCAATTTCCCTCTATATTAAATTCTGTTTTAAGGGCGGGACGAATCAGCCGAACATCACTGTATCTTATATGACGCTCATCCGGCCTGGGATGTACTGTGACCCCATCAGCACCGAATTGTTCTGCATCAAGTGCAGCTTTGAGTACATCAGGGTTATTGCCGCCACGACTGTTGCGAATGGTTGCAAATTTGTTGATATTGACAGATAGCTTTGTCACATTGTAAAATTACGAATGCCTTAGATATTTAATTGTCCTTCAGTCGGAATGTTTATAAAAACAGCTAAAATAAATTTGATTTAAATTAAATATAACCCCTGCAACCTAATGATTTACAGCCACATTTAAGCTTTCCATCATGGTGAGTTTCTCCATAATCGCAGGTCAGCTCTTCCCCTTTCTTAATTTTTTTCAAAGAGTAAAATTCAACCCTTCTGTATGCTCTGCGCATGTAGGTATTCGGGCCGCAGGAGTGGTTAATAAATGACAACTCGTTTCTGTTTATACTCGCATCTAGGGCAATGGGTTCATTGTCAAACTCTACCATTAAAAGCACACCACCGGGCTGGCGTCTGACTCTCCTTTGGGCCTCACGGTAACTGATTAGTTCACCGGCCATCTCCCCAATTTTTTTGCCTTTTGGAATATCGGTTAATGCAAAAGCACCTATTCCTGCTATCCGGCTCTTTTTAGTTTTTAAGTGAAAACGCATCGACATAGATACTCAATTTTAGGAGACCGACATCTTAATAATTGTTTTCCATTCCTCAGGCGTAACACGACAAACGCTTAAGCGGGAGAGACGTAAAATTTCCATAGAAGAAAGAGCCGGCTCTGCTTTTATTGCAGCCAATGTAACAGGTTTTTTAAGTTTTTTTACCGGCACGAGATCAACTGCCACCCAGGCCTCCTCTTCTGTAGTCGGGTCCTGATAGGCCTCTTTGACAACCTTTGCAATACCGATGATTTCAAGGCCTTCATTGCTGTGATAGAAAAACAGTTCATCTCCGTTTTTCATTGCTCTGAGGTTATTTCTGGCTGCGTAATTACGAACACCATCCCAAAAGGTTCGGCCATCTTTCTCAAATTGTTGCCAGCTGTATTTGAAAGGTTCTGATTTCACAAGCCAGTATGCCATAGTATATTTTTTTACCACCCACTTGCCAGGACATCGGCAAGGTGCATTGCTTTTAAATGATGGCCCCTCTTTTTGATATACCCTTCTATGTGCATCAAACAACTTAAATCGGTAGATATTAAGTAATCTGCACCTGTTGAAAGGGCATTGTTTACTTTTTGATCAGCCATTGCGACTGAAATAGGTTCAAATTTAACTGAGAAAGTACCCCCAAAACCGCAACATGTTTCCACATCCTGCAATTCCACCAGTTCCAGCCCTTTTACTTTAGACAATAACTTCCGAGGCGCATCTTTGATTCCGCATTCTCTGAGCGCGGCACAGCTATCGTGATATGTCGCTTTCCCATCCAACCGCGCACCAATGTCCTCTATTTTTAATACGTCCGTCAAAAATTCACTAAGCTCATAAACCCTTTTCTGCAAGCCCTTTACACTATTGTGCACAGAAGAGTTGTCAAATAATTTTGAGTAGTAGTTACGCACAAAGCCTGCGCAACTGGCACTTGGCGTCACAATCAAATCATCTCCTTTGAAATCGTTGAGAAACTTCATCGCCACAGACTTACAATCATCCTGGAAGCCGGCATTAAAAGCTGGCTGACCACAACAGGTTTGGCCTTCATTGTACGAAACTGTACAACCGAGTTTCTCCAGAATCTTAATGACATTCCATGCCGACTGCGGATATAACTGATCAACAAAACAAGGTATAAACAATTGAACCTTCATGAATAAATAACTATATTTTTTATTGAATAGATTTCAATAAATCAATCATTTTCAATGCAGTATGAGCAGCTTCTTTCCCTTTATGGCCATGCTTTCCTCCTAATCTTTCCAGAGCCTGTTCTTCGTTATTTACAGTAAGCACCCCGAAAATAACAGGCACGGATAAACTTAGATTTAATTGTGTAATTCCATCGGTAACTGATTGACAAACATAGTCAAAGTGAGGGGTATCTCCTTTTATTACACAACCAAGTGCGATATAGGCTTGGGCTCGAAAACAGGTAGCCCGGGCCTCATACTGTTGGATAGCAAAGGGAATTTCAACAGCACCGGGAACAAGCAGGGTTTTTATTTGTATGACCCCATTTTCTTCAAGCACTTGCCTGCTACCTTTTTCCAACTCATCTGTAAAAGAAGCATTCCAGATCGTTTTCACCAAAACAATACAGGCATCGCTTTTTGATTCGATGCCTGCAGAATTTTGAAACAGCTGACTGTTTTCAGTTGCCATTGATTCTAAAAAATTTTTAACCTTTAATCATTTATAATGACCCCCACTCTGGCCAAATATTTATCAACCTGAGCTCCCTTTTCAGACTTGGGATACTTCTCTTTTATTGTCAGATAAACATCTGCTGCTTCTTTAGTTTTTCCGATTGTCTCATATGCAAGACCGGCCAAAAAAAGACACTCTGAAGAAGTATACTCATCTTTTTGATTGTGTTTTCCAGCTTTCAGGTAATTTTCAACACCTTCACTTTTTTTGCCAAGACTCATATAAGCATCTCCTAGCATTTTCCATGCCATGCTCTGGATGAGGGTTGAAGAGGTGCTGAATTCTTTAAGGTATTTCGCCGCATTATTAAAATCATCCTTGCGCAGATAAATGCTTCCGGAATAATAATGTGCAAGGTTCGCAGCTTTTGTCCCAGAATAATTCTTAATGATTTTAAGAAACCCTGCATTCGCTCCGTCGCCGTTTAATGCCAGGTCAAGCGAATCTTTCCCGTAATAGGACTCAGCACGTGCCATAGCTTCGGCCGCTTTCTTCTCCTGGGGTTCCTTGATAAATTTAGTATAACCGTACCATCCGCCTGCGATCAATATCACCAGCGAGGCAATGGTTGTTATCTTTTTTGCATTGCGGGACCAGAAATCCTGGGCTTTTAAAATTACCTGGGCATCATGATCCTGCTCAGCAACTTGTTTATTTTTATCGGCCATTTTATTAAATTTAAAATAGAAATATTTTACGCAAATTATTAATAATCAGTTAATTAGTCTACAACAAACGGATAATCCTCTTGAATATAAACATCTTTCAGAAGCTCATCATCTGAAGGCCAAGGGCTTTCCTCTGAGAAGCGTACACTTTCCTCAACTTCAGCTTTCACGCGTTCATCAATCACTTCAATTTCCGCTTCTTTCAACTTGAAATTTTCAAGCAAGACCTTGCGGCAATGCTCAATCGGGTCACGCTCTTTGTATTCTTCCACTTCTTCCTTGGTCCGATACTTCTGAGGGTCACTCATCGAATGCCCTTTGTAGCGATAAGTCTTTATTTCCAATAAAGTCGGCCCCTCTCCTTTTCTTGCCCTGTTTACCGCTCTGATAATTCCTTCGTGTACTGCTTCCGGACTCATCCCATCTACACTGTCGCCCGGCATATCATACGCATCTGCGAGTTTGTAAATATCACTCACGTTTGAAGTGCGCTCAACCGAGGTTCCCATCGCGTAATTGTTGTTTTCGCAGATGAAAATTACCGGTAGCTTCCACAGCATAGCCAGGTTAAACGTTTCGTGAAGCATCCCCTGGCGAGCAGCACCATCTCCGAAAAATGCCAGACAAACATTGTCCGTCCCTCTGTATCTCTCAGCAAATGCCAATCCTGCTCCTGTACCTATCTGCGCGCCCACGATACCATGACCACCAAAAAATCCAACATCGACTCCAAAAAAATGCATACTTCCTCCCTTCCCTTTTGCACAACCTGTTGCTTTGCCATAAAGCTCAGCCATACAAGACTTTGCACTCACACCTTTGGCAATTGCCAGACCGTGATCGCGATATGCCGTGATGAATTTATCATCAGGGCGGGTAGCCGTCATCGCTCCGGCAGCAATCGCCTCCTGACCAATATAAAGATGACAGAAACCTCTGATTTTCTGCATCCCATACAACTGCCCTGCTTTTTCTTCGAATTTTCGGAGCAAAAGCATCAATTCATACCAATACAGGTATGTTTCTTTGGTAAATTTTGTCGCCACAATCGGTTGTTTTTAAGCCTTGCAAAGATAGGGGTGCACAGTGAAATATCTCGAATTAGGCAATACGAAAATTCCCCATAGGCATTGAATATGCATTTGGGGAATTAAGAAGATCTGAATTCCCCCATAAAACTTTAAACCTTGTAACCTTTATTATCTTGCACCCATGCTTAAGCTCCGAAACCTGGATCTGGTGCAGTTTAAAAATTATGCCTCCCAAAGTTTTTCTTTTCAGGAGCAGGTTATTGCCGTTACCGGCATAAACGGCATCGGTAAAACCAACCTGCTTGATGCTATCTATTATCTCTGTTTTACCCGCAGTTATTTCAGCACGGGAGATACAGTGAACTGTATGCAGGGAACTGCAGGATTCAGGATCAATGGCAATATGTCGATAGAAGAAAACAGCACACAGGTTTCTGTCGTTTTGCGGGAGACCGGTAAAAAAGAAGTTTTATGCGATGGCGTACAGCCCGATAAAATGGCCGACCATCTGGGTAAATTTCCGGCTGTTATGATTGCCCCGGATGATGTAGAACTGATTACCGGCGGCTCCGAAATTCGAAGAAAACAAATAGATGCCCTGTTGTGTCAACTAGACTCCGACTATCTTTCCGCCCTGATAAGCTATAATAAGTTTTTACAACAGCGAAATAGTTATCTCCGGCAAACAGCAGATGGCAACCGACGTAACGATACCCTACTCGATGTTCTCGATGAAAGACTAACTGCTTCAGGGAATATTTTATTTAAAAAAAGAAGAGACTTCCTGCCGATGTTTATCGAAAAAACAATCGCACTCTATCAACACTTTGCCGGTAAAGAAGAACACATTAACATCCAATACGAAAGTGTCCTAATGAATCAGCCCTTCGAAAGATTGCTACAAAGCAACAGGGAAAAAGATTACATCTTACAAAGAACATCTTCAGGTATACACCGCGACAACCTTGCAGCCTCTATCAATAATGTCACGTTTAAGTCGATGGCTTCACAAGGTCAACGCAAAAGTCTTCTCTTTGCGCTGAAGCTGGCTGAAGCAGAAATTATTAAATCTGCAAAAGGATTCACCCCGATTCTGATGCTGGATGATGTATTTGAAAAGCTCGATGCAGCGCGGATGCAACATCTGCTTGAATATGTATGCAAAACACTGCGTCCGCAATTGTTTCTCACAGACACTCACCCTGAAAGAGTCAAAGAAATTTTTAATCGGATTGAAGTACCTTACCAGTCGTACAACCTGGGATCTTAATTCAATCTTTAAAGCTGTAACTTTATCCTATGGCAGAAATATCCCTTCAGGACGCACTTCAACAGTTTTTACTAAAAAGTAAAATGAAGGAAAAAGTACAGGCATTGGAAATTAAGGATGTATGGGAGGAGTTAATGGGAAAAACAATCGCCTCTTATACTGAAAACATACAGTTAATTAACCAACAGCTGATCATCACCACACATATTGCTGCCTTAAAGAATGAATTAGTCTTTCAGAAAGAAAAAATCAGAAACCGTGTCAATGAGCGGTTTAATTATCATGCAGTGAAGGAAGTCGTTATCCGCTAATTTTTACATTCAATAATCAGTTCAAGCCCTGATTGCAATCATTTTAAGTGTAGTTTGTACACATCAATTTTGTGTTTCAAGCAATAAGTAAAATATATGCAAACAATGTACATGAACAAAAACGCGTTATTAAATTATGAGCACACCGACTGGCTTAAAGCCATAGATTTCTATCGGGATGATTTATCGGTATTGCAAGATCGACTGGCAGAAGTTTCATTTAAAAATAATCGCGAATCAGTTCAAGCAGATGTTGAACATTATCAAAATCAGTTCATCATACAAAAAAACAATCTCGATGAATTAAAACATTATGTAAACGAACACATTGTACACGTACAGGACAAATACAGCAAACCTAATCCTGTGGCGGGAAACGAGTTGCTTGACGAACATGAAAAACGCAAGTCTGAATTTGAAAGTCTGGAAAAGACGATGGCTGACCTAAGACATGAATTCAACACCTTTCTTGCCAAATGGATGTAATGAAAAACACCTAAGAAAGCCGCACGGCAGGTGCCGGTGGCAAGCGGGTTGCTTTATAGATGCAACCCGCTTTTTTATTCCCTTATTCGAGGGTCAAGTCTTTTATAAAGCAAATCTGTTACAGCACTAACAAGTACGAAAAAACAGGCCGAGAGCAAGACCCCTCCCATTACCACAGGATAATCTAATTTATCAAGGGCATCAACCGTCACTTTCCCAATACCTTTCCAGCCAAAGATTGATTCAACAAAAAAAGAGCCTGCAAGCAGTTCTGCCAGCCATCCTGAAACTGCAGTCAGTACCGGATTCATCGCATTTCGAAGAGCATGTCTGAATACAATAATTTTAAAGGAAAGACCTTTTGCGCGGGCAGTGCGTATGAAATCCTGTTGCAACACATCGAGCATGGCGCTGCGGGTAAGCTGGGTGATCACGGCAAGCGGACGTATGCCAAGTGTTAAAGCAGGTAAGATGAGATGATGAAGGGTTAAAACTTTACTACCGGTTTCAGGGTTGTATTCAAACCAGCTTCCTGTCATTTGTAATCCGGTAGAATCGGCCAATAAAAAACCGAATACCCATGCGAAGAGGAGTGCAACAAAAAAAGAAGGCGCAGAAATCCCGAGTATTGAAGAAAAAACAGCGCCAAAATCAAGCCAGCTGTCTTTTTTTACAGCAGCAAGAGTTCCCAGAAAAACACCAATAATGGTTGCAAAAAGAATGGCAGATAAAGCAAGCATCATTGTTCCCGGCAATGCTTCTGCGAAAATCGATCCTACTTCTTT
Organism: Chitinophagaceae bacterium; assembly: GCA_032110905.1. Lineage (GTDB taxonomy): Bacteria > Bacteroidota > Bacteroidia > Chitinophagales > Chitinophagaceae > Lacibacter. The sequence continues at coordinate 18,219 of JAULVS010000065.1, forward strand.
TTTCGACTGGTAACTCACACGCAAATAAGGGACTTTTAACGATAGTTTATTTTCCCCGCCGATAAATATCCCTTTTAACCCATTCTCTTCTATTTCCTTTTTTGCATGTACGGCTATCGGTGACAAATCATTTAGATAAAATAAATATTGTTTCCAGGCCGGCTTGTCGAGATGAAGTTCCGTACGTATACGTGCACGGGTCAAACTATCTGTGGTTTGTCCCATAAGCATCCTTTCAGGATCACCTAATCCCTGAAACATCCAGAAAACCAACGTTACCACTCCAAATAAAACGAGAATGGCTTTCAATAAAATTTTAATCAGAGAAACTATCAATCTTTAAATAATAATTTATTGCCAGTGTGAAGATCTTGCAGCACTCCACTTCTCTTCAACCTTGCTGCCATTCATTCGGTAAAGTACAGGAATCGCTCTCGCCGCAGTTTTGATGGCAGTCACATCGCAGCTTAACACTTCTATTTTACCCGTTAAAGGTTTTTCCCTGAGCAGTTTTCCTACTTCCTCAGGAACAGCTGTGAGGATGCATACTTTGCCGGAACGAGACAGAATCTGCTGAAGTCCTTCCCGCCATTTATCATCTTTTCTAAGTGCCTCTGCAGATTGAATGAAAAGCAAATAATGGATACCACCTGTTCCAATTACATTTTCTGTGATATCGGTTCCGTATTCATTTTTAATTACAAAGTCTTTAATAAGCGGTTCATTGTTTTCCCCCTTTCTAACCAATACCTGTTTTCTGTCTTTAAATGTCCAGGTTGAATCAGGAAGCGAAGTCACGCCAAACTCCTTGTCAACTCCGTCTTTGCTGTAAATAAATTTAATATCAAAAGAATCCGGAATTGCATTTGAGGGCATTTGACGAAGTGTAAGCAAATCATTCCCTTTTTTAAAAGGAAGGCAATCAACCACCGGCAGGTATTTAAGTGTATACCACTGGACGCCAAAACTAAAGACAAATGAAACTATTATAACGAATGTACTGATGATGGTGTTGGAGAATGTTTGTTTAATCTTGTTACGGTAGATAAGTAAAACTAAAATCAAGGCCAGCAAAATCACGTCTTTAATAAATGACTGAAACGGATCAAGCGGGATACAGTCTCCAAAACAACCACAGGATCGGAACTTCATACTGCCATCCTGATTTGCTGCAAGGGAAGCATAACCGGTGAGAAAAGTAAAGAAAACGGTTAACCCGAGCAAAGTCCAGCTAAGCAAACGCATTCGCCAACCAATAAGCAAAGCAATACCGGCAATGATTTCAAAAGCATTCATCAAAACAGAAAGAGTAAGCGTATACTGGTTTAAACTTAGTGGCCAACCCCATGCTTCAAAAAACTCTTGCATTTTGTAGCTAAGTCCAAGTGGATCATTTGCTTTAACCAGTCCGGAAAAAATAAAGAGCAGGCCGACTATCCAACGAATTACATTTAAAATATGCTTCATCATTTTGAATTTGAAATAAGAATATATTTTAAGAATGATGTATGCCTTCGCTAATTAAGATCAGCGCAAAAACACTGTAATTGATAATGTCCATCAGATTCGCATCTATACCTTCACTCATAATGGTCTTTCCGTCATTGCTTAAAATTTGGCGTATGCGTTGAAGCCTTGCAAGGATCATATCAGCAAAAGTCTCCTGCTGCATTTCTCTCCATGCTTCTCCGTAATCATGATTTTTTTGCAACATCAGATTTTTCGTCTCACGAACCTGGGTATCATACAAATGTTCTAGCTCTTCAATAGAAAGCTCCTGTCTTTCATCATTTTCGAGTTGAAGCTGTATCAAACCTATCACTGCATAATTAAGTATCCCTTTAAACTCGGAAGCAATACTGTCTCCGATTTTCTGTTCCTTTTTTTCCTGGATTGTACGAATACGTTTTGCCTTAATATAAATCTGATCAACGACAGAAATAATACGGTAAACACGCCAGGAAGTACCGTAATCTTTAGCCTTGCTGATAAAAACCGATCGACATTCAGAAACTGCCTGGTCGTACTGCACACTGGTATCCATGAATCTTATTATTTTAAATTCGTTTTTTACGGATAATTTTACGAATCAAAAATAACAGAAAGAAATCAATGTACACGCTTAATTGCAAAGGTCGTCTGCTGGTAATCACAGAACCGATTGTGATGGG
>JAULVS010000066.1:0-3392 GCA_032110905.1 Chitinophagaceae bacterium
CCGACAGGATACATATATGGGTTTTCCGGAGTTGTTTGGTTTGTTGATTTATTCCACCACATTGTCGCCATTGGAGATTGACCTGTAGCATGGTTCAATACAACATCGATTACCACGGAAATTCCCTGACGATGTGCTTCATTGATGAATTCTTTAAATGCTTGTTTAGTTCCATAGGCTTTGTCTAATGCGAAGTAGTAAGATGGATTATAGCCCCAGCTATTGTTTCCGTCAAACTCACCAACCGGCATCAGCTCAATACAATTAATACCAAGTCTTTTCAAGTAGCCAAGTGTGTCTTTTAACTGCTGGTATGTTTGCGCAGCTGAAAAATCGCGGATGTGCAATTCATACACATTGAGGTTGTATTTATTAGGGCGCTGATAAGCCTGGTCGGTCCAGTTAAATGTCTCGCCCGAACGTATCACACCTACAATCCCACCGGTGGTTCTTCCTTCCGGATATGCCGGCATATTTGGGAAAGTAGTAGCTGTAATGAATTTGTCATTAAACGGATCCAGAACCAGTTCAGTATAAGGGTCCGCTAGGCGAATCGAATCATCTACTATATACTGATAGCGATAATATTGACCTGGCGTTAATCCGGTAATACGGACCCAGTAGAAATTTCCGTCTTTGGTCATCTGACCGGAACAGGTTTGCTGCCAATTGTTGAAATCACCAATGATGCTTACCCTGTTTTTGCCGGGCGCATTTAAAATAAATACTGCTTCTGTATTGTTATTTTGATATGTGATTCCCTCTCTCACTCCTGCAGGACGAGCCCCTGTAGGATAAGAGGCTTGCGGACGAAACCATGCAATGGTATCTCTTGCCGTGCTGGTTTCAACAGCTTCCAGCGTGAGGTTTTGTTCGCAGGTAGTTGTAACACTTGCCGTACCACTGACAGTTGTGTTTGAAGAAGCTGTCGCAACAGAAGTGCCGTTAAATCTGACAGTCAGGTTAGCAGATCTGTTGGATACCGCTGTAAATGGAACTGAAGTAACTGTAGAAGCAATGGGCTCTGGAATCGGATTAAACATCGGCTGCATGGCCGGTGTGGTAAACTTGGCAGCAAAAGCACCTGCCTGATACACCTGAAGATACATATCACTGCCATCTATATTAGCCAGTTTTTTTGATCCGTCACCGCTTCTGAAAAGTATATTGATTTTGAGAATGGTTTCTCCGGCAGGCACGCCATAGTAAGCCCGAATATTTGTAATGGTAAACCTCCACCTGTTGTTACCTAAGGAAGTGGCTTGTAAAGAAGCGTTGGGCACAGTGAAATTCTGGTCGAACTTTACATATTTCCAATCGGAACTGTTTGTACTTAAGTTGGTTGTAACTCCTGTGTGTACATACACATCAGTAGGAGTATGACCCAATAAGCCACGATTTCCTTTGGAAGCATCAGCGGTAATTACGACTGTACTGGCATCAGTCGGAAAAGGCACATCCACACTTAAAAGTTGTGCATTGGTGATCAGAGATAAGAAAATCAGAGCGTAAGCGATTGTAAACTTCTTCATATAGCCTTGGTGGTTTTTAATGGCAACAAATTTAATATCTACATGAATACAAAAAGGTTTCTGTATCAGCTTTTTAGAAAGATATTCAACTAACTAATTATTGTTAGTTTTTAAATATTCTTTTTTGTTGAATTTTACCAGCAACACCCCATCTAAACAAATTCACAGAATGTATTTTTTTTTAAAAATTCTACCTGGGAAGAAACATATTTTCACTTTTGATTAACATTTTTAACCAAAAGCAGGATGGCCTGATGAAGTATTGCTTAAAATTAAAATCTTATACAGCATTGAATCAATGCGCATCAAGCCAGTTATCACCTGTGCCCGCCTCGGCAATAACCGGTACAGCATTGGGCAAAGGCAACGCCTCCTGCATACACTTTAAAACAAGATTTTTTACCGGCTCTATTTCATCCTTCAATACATCAAAAACAAGTTCATCGTGCACCTGCATAATCATCTTGCTCTGAAATGTAGATTCCTTTAATTCTGAATGAATACGAATCATCGCCATTTTGATCATATCTGCTGCCGTTCCCTGTATTGGTGAGTTGATCGCATTCCGCTCCGCAAAACCCTTCACGGTGAAATTAGACGAATTAATATCTCTCAACCACCTTTTCCTCCCCATCAGCGTTTGTACATACCCGTTAGTCCTTGCAAACTGTATCGTTTCATCCATGTACTTCTGTATACCGGCAAACTCTTTTTTATAATTTTCAATGATCTCTTTTGCTTCTGTTCGACTGATGCCGAGATTTTCTGCAAGACCGAACGCTCCTTGTCCGTATATAATCCCAAAGTTTACGCTCTTGGCTTTATACCGCATTTCTTTCGTCACCTCTTCCTCTTTTACATTATACACCCTGGCAGCAGTTGCAGTATGAATATCTTTCCCTTCAATAAAAGCCGCACACATAGCAGGATCTCCGCTGATAGCTGCCACAATCCGCAACTCGATCTGGGAATAATCTGCACTTAGCAGTATGTGCTTGTTGTCGCGTGGAACAAATGCTTTGCGTATCTCCCTTCCTCTCGCTGTTCGCACCGGTATATTCTGCAGATTGGGATTGCTGCTCGCCAAACGACCCGTAACCGCCACTGCTTGCGCATAAGTTGTATGTACCCTTCCCGTTTTTCTGTTGATTAGCTGTGGCAAGGCATCCACATAAGTAGATCTGAGTTTCGTTAACTCTCTGAATGTAAGTATATCGGAAACGACCGGACTAACTGAAGCAAGTTTTTGCAAGGTGCTCTCATCCGTTGCATATTGCCCTGTCTTTGTTTTTTTTGCTTTCGGATCGAGACGTAAATGTTCAAATAAAATCTCTCCCAATTGCTTAGGTGAAGCGAGGTTAAAACGAACTCCCGCTGCTGCATATACTTTTTCCTCAGCTTCTTTCGCCTCTTTTTCAAGCACAGAAGAATAATCATTTAAAAAATGTTCGTCGATGCGAACGCCTTCATGCTCCATATCTGTTAGCACTTTCACAAGGGGATTTTCCACTTCTTCAAATAACCGAACCACTTCATTTTCTATGATACGCGGGGCGAATAAACGCTTCAGACGCAAGGTGATATCTGCATCTTCTGATGCATAGTCTTTCAGTTTTTCTAGATCAGCATCTCGCATATTACCCTGTGTTTTTCCTTTTTTCCCAATGAGTTCTTCTATAGGGATGGGGGCATAATGCAGAAACCTTCGACTCAATTCATCCATACTGCGCTTCCCTTCGGGCTCAATCACGTAATGAGCTAACATCGTATCAAACAATTCACCACGTATCTCAACACCATACCATTTCAACACCAGCAAATCATATTTTAAATTCTGCCCGATCCATTTCTTCTTTTCAT
>JAULVS010000067.1:0-1865 GCA_032110905.1 Chitinophagaceae bacterium
TTCCTAATGTTTCTATTAAACTGGAGGAGCTAAGCAGAGAACTGCAGGAAAATATCAGTAATCACAAAACACTTGTCTTTTCACAATTTCTTGGTATGCTTGCACTGATCAGAGAGAAGCTGGAAGAAAAAGGAATTCCATATGTATATTTTGACGGGTCCACTTCGGCTGCAGATCGTGAAAAAGCGGTGCGTCAATTTCAGGAAGATGAAAACATCCGCGTGTTTCTTATTTCTCTGAAAGCAGGAGGTGTTGGTTTAAATCTGACTGCAGCAAGCTATGTATTCATCGTAGATCCGTGGTGGAATCCGGCTGTTGAACAACAAGCCATTGACCGAACACATCGTATAGGACAAACCAATAATATTTTCGCGTATCGGATGATTTGTAAGGACACAATTGAAGATAAAATCCTGGTGCTTCAGGAGAAAAAGAGAGCCCTTGCAAGAGATCTTATTTCAGATGATAGCGGCTTTGTTAAATCACTCTCAAGGGAAGATGTAGAGTATTTATTTAGTTAGATGCCTCCTCGGCAATAAGAGCATGAAACAATTCTTCTGTTACCCTACCAGGTTTCCCATTTCCGATTTTATGTCCGTTGATTTCCACGATAGGAGAAATTCGTTTTGTTGTTGAGCTTACAAACATTTCAGCTGCTGTAAAAAGCTCATCAACAGATACAGGGCGACATTCAACAGGCATTCGTTCTGAAGCAATTGTCAATATCCTTTTTCTTGTCACACCCTCCAGTATATTTAAGGAAGGTGTAACCAAACGACCATCCTGTGATACAATGAAATAATTTGAGCGAGGCAACTCCATTGCAAAACCATTATTGGTATACAATACATCATCTGCACCGGATCTATGAATTAAATCCTGCAACCATACACCTGTGAGATAGTTGATACTTTTTACTGTTGGCAATTCCCGCTGATGTTGATAAGTAATCAGCTTTAACCCCTCATGCATCACTTTTGTCATTTCCATATTTTGTTCAGTAATGATTAATACCGGATCTGATATCGAATATGAATCAAGGCTTGAACCGCCTGTAATTGTGATACGTATGCCGGAAGAAAAGAAACTGTTTTTTTTAATCAGCTTCATGACATACTCTTTGATCTGATGCCTGCTGTAAGGAAGCGGTAATCTTAGAACTGAAGCTGATTGCTCCAGTCTAAGCAGGTGATCTTCAATATACAAAGCTCGGCCGTGGTGCGTTCTGAAAAAATCAAACACTCCATATCCTCTTTGAACAGAAAGATCTGATACTGAAATCCTGGCATTATGCGCAGGCACATATTCATTGTTAAGAAAAGACCACATAATCAGTAATGCTTGCCGGGATTTAACGCGCCTCCTCTGAGTATACTGCCGCTACGGACTCCTGTATGTTTACCCTGGTCTATCACCAACCTGCCGTTAACAACCACATAGCTGAATCCGGTGGAATATTGATGCGGCATTTCGAAAGTAGAAAGATCTTTTATTTGTTCAGGATCAAAAACAACAATGTCTGCAAACATTCCCGGTAGCAGCAATCCACGACCTGTTAAGTTAAATTTCTGTGCCGGAAGAGAAGTCATTCTGCGAACAGCCTCTTCCAGTGATATAATTTTTTCGTCTCTTACGTATTTGCCTAAAACACGTGCATTGGTGCCATACCCTCTCGGATGGGGATGCCCAATACCCGGAATACGGATCGTTGCATCACTTGCAATCATATTGTAAGGATATTTCATAATGTTTTTTACATCTTCTTCAGACATGCCGTGAAAAACCATACCGGCGCCTCCGTTGAGCATCATGTCTAAAATTAATTCTGCTTCGTGCCCGGCTGTATGCTTTCTCCCTAATTTGAG
>JAULVS010000068.1:0-4686 GCA_032110905.1 Chitinophagaceae bacterium
GGCAGAACTTGAGCGAATGACTCTCTGAAAAGAGTAACGAAGTCGGCATCACTGTTGGCTTTTTTCTGAATGGCCAGTTCAAGCGCTTTGTTCAGAGAGGGGTCTTTAGGGTTATTGCTCATGGCTCGGATAAGTCCGTCCAGTCCAACTTCCAACGTTACGCTCATCCCTCCCTGGAGATCAAGTCCGAGGTTAAGTTCCTGTTCAGTTGCTTTTTGATAACTAAGTTCAGGATACAGAATAGGAATGTCGATAATCACTTTTTCTTTAAGACTATCAACTGCTCTGCGGTATAAAGCGTTTGCAGCTGAATCTTTTGTTTGCTTGTCGGCCTGAGGAAAATTTTTCTTTGCAAGCCTTTCTGCTTTTTCTTTTTGTGTACTTTCGAAATCATTAACGATCCATGTAAAACTGAGCTGGTAAACTGAAATCAGAATCAGTAGTACAGCAAAAAAGCGAATCAGTCCTTTGAGTGCCATAAAATTCGTTTAGTTAAGGGGCTTTTTGAGGAGGGCAAAGATAGGGGTTTCCCCCTGAAAAGGAACAGCTTACATGGATGGGTATTCTGAGGTGCAGGAAGTGGTAATAGTTAACTTTGCTAATATGAAGACAGGCAGTCGGAAATGGTTGATTTTCATAATGATTTTTGTTTCGCCTATGGTAAAAGGACAAGACAGGATGGCCGGCAACGATCATTTGCTGGAAAATATGCTGGAACAAGACTCCCTTCTTCTGAACCGGTTTTACAAACAAAAAGACCGGTATAAAATCCAGATCATCTACACACGGGTTGACAGGGATAAAAAAAACCACCCACTTTTACGCGATTATTCCTTTAACCTGGACGCCGGGAACTATTTTTACCCTGCTTCATGTGTTAAAATGCCTCTGGCAATCTTGGCTTTGCAAAAATGTAGAGAACTGGGCATCCCTGCATCTGCAACAATGCTGACAGACAGTTCATTCCGGGGTCAAACCAGGGTGAATACCGACACAAGTTCTGAGAATGGTCTTCCATCTGTCCTCCATTACATCAAAAAAGTATTTCTGGTTAGCGACAACGATGCGAGTAACAGGCTTTACGAATTTCTGGGGCAGGATTATATCCATACGCAATTAAGGCGAATGGGGTTGGACGGTGCTGAAATTATTCACCGGTTATCTATTCCTTTAACAGAAGAGGAAAACCGAAGAACAAATCCTGTCCGTTTTATGGATAATAACGGAAACCTGCTTTACAGTCAGCCTGGATTAAAAACAGACCGTGTATATCCTGATAGGAATGATTTTGTTGGTAAGGGTTACATAAAGGATGACGTGCTAGTGAATGAGCCGATGAATTTCAGCAAAAAAAATCGTTTTCCTTTGGAGGAGCTTCATCGAATGATGCAGATGACCATTTTCCCGGAAGCTTTCCCCAAAGAAATGATTCCGTTGCTTGCTTCTGAAGACTATCGGATGCTTTTTCAGTATATGAGCCAGCTTCCACGCGAGTCGAAATTTCCGAATTATGACATCAAAGAGTTTTACGACAGTTACGTGAAGTTTTTTCTCTTCGGGACTAAAAAAGATATGAATATTCCCGGTCATCTCCGGATTTTCAACAAAGTCGGATGGTCTTATGGCTTCTTAACAGATGTGGCATATGTGGCTGATCTTAAAAATAATGTTGAATTTTTTCTCAGCGCCACCATTTACTGCAATGAAGATGAGATTCTGAATGACGACAAATATGATTATGAAACCATTGGTCTGCCTTTCCTGGAAAGACTGGGGCAGGTTATTTATGATTACGAACTGGGTAGAAAGAAAAAACGATTGCCTGATCTCTCACGTTTTAATATTCAATACGATTAAAATAAATTTTTAATAATAGCTAACAATTGGTTGTTTCAGTTCTGATATTTTTGCGCGCATGAACATCCAGCTATCTTCTTTACTCGACCGGTTTGCCGAGCCGGAAACGCTAAAAATGGCGAAACTCGGCCGCGAATTAAGGGCTCAAGGAATCGATGTGATCGATCTTAGTCTTGGAGAGCCCGACTTTGATACCCCAAACCATATCAAGGAAGCTGCGAAAAAAGCGGTAGATGACAATTACAGTCATTATACTCCTGTTGCCGGTTACCTTGATTTGCGTGAAGCTGTGTGCAAAAAGCTCAAAAGAGACAATAATCTTGATTACTTACCTGAAAATATTGTTGTATCAACAGGGGCAAAGCAGAGTTTGGCGAATATCATTCTTGCTTTGGTTGATAAAGGGGATGAGGTTATTATTCCTGCTCCTTTCTGGGTTACTTATTCCGAGCTGGTGAAAATTGCCGGAGGAGTACCGGTTATTTTGCCAACAACTATGGAAAATGGGTTCAAGCTCACTGCAGATGAACTGGAGAAAGCTGTCAATGCGCGCAGCAAAGTCTTCATGTTTTCTTCTCCTTGCAATCCCTCAGGTGCAGTGTATAGTCAGTCCGAACTGGCAAGTCTTGCTGCTGTATTTGAAAAACATCCGGGGATCTTTATTATTTCCGATGAAATTTATGAATACATCAATTTTGTAGGGAAACATGAGAGTATTGCGCAGTTTGATGCTATCAAAGAGCGTATAATTATCGTGAACGGTTTGAGTAAAGGTTATGCAATGACTGGTTATCGCTTAGGCTACATTGCAGCCCACACGACGATTGCGAAGGCATGTGAAAAATTACAGGGACAGTTTACAAGCGGAGCTAATGCAGTTACCCAACGTGCTGCAATAGAGGCATTGGTTGGAGATCAGCAACCAACGGTGGAAATGAATGAAGAGTTTCAACGTCGTAAAAAACGAGTACTCGAATTGATCAGTGAGATTCCCGGATGGAAGCTGGCCGAGCCTGATGGAGCTTTTTATGTTTTCCCTGATGTGTCTTTCTATTTTGGCAGATCAACCGGAAAGGAAATTATCCATAATGCAGATGATTTCTGTATGTTTTTGCTCAACACGGCACATGTGTCTACAGTAACTGGACGGGCTTTCGGATCGCCTAATTGTATTCGTTTGTCATTTGCCAATAGTATGCAAAAGATTGAAGAGGCATATGCACGAATTAAAAAGACACTTGATCTGTTGCATTAAAATAAAGAAGGCGAATCAATCGATTCGCCTTCTTGCTTATTTGTTTATTTTTTCTTCGCCGCTTTTTTCTTCACAGCTGCTTTCTTTTTCACAGCAGTTTTCTTCGGGGCTGCTTTTTTAGTTTTTTTATCAAATGCGCCCGGTAGCTGACCCTCTATCATTTTTTTCACTTCATCTAATGAAATTTCCTTTGCTTCTTCTGCTGAGAATTTTGTGCCATCGGCTTTTTTATCCAGCTTAAGCATTTTTTTACCGAATTTCACAAACGGCCCCCATCTTCCATTTTCTATAGATATTTTTTCTTCTGCCCATTGTTGAATGTATCGGCCTGCTTCTTTCTCCAACTTCGTTTCAATCAACTCATTGATATCATTAGATGAAAGCGCATCAAAATTATAACGGCGAGGTACGTTGATGAATAAATCATTCCACTTGATATAGGGGCCAAATCTTCCTTTTCCTTTCACAACAGGTTTGTTCTGGTATGTCGCGATAGGTGCATCTGCCGATTGCTTTTCCTGAATTAGTTCTGTAGCTCTTTCGAGTGTAACATCGAGAGGTTCTTCCCCTTTCGGAATAGAAACAAACTGGTCGCCGTATTTTACATAGGGACCAAAACGACCGATGTTTACGCTTACTTCATGCCCATCCAATTCACCAAGTATTTTTGGTAGTTTGAAAAGATCTAATGCCTGCTCAAGTGAAATTGTTTCAATGCTCTGGTCTTTACGCAGTGAAGCAAAACGTGGTTTTTCTTCATCATTTGCATCTCCAATCTGCACCATCGGACCAAATCTTCCCATTCGCGCAATAATCTTTTTACCGCTTCCGGGATCTAATCCAAGTTCATGTTCTCCACGAGCTCTTTCCGCTGTTTCAATTGTGCTGTCAACTTCTTTTTTGAAAGGCTTATAAAAACTATGCAGCATCTTGTTCCACTTCATCTTACCTAGCGCTACTTCGTCAAACTCTTCCTCAATCTTTGCGGTAAACCCATAATCCATAATGTTCTCAAAATGCTGTTTGAGAAAATCTGTTACCACAAGACCCAGGTCAGTAGGAAATAGTTTTGCTTTTTCTGCACCGGTATTTTCCTGTTCTATGCTTTTAGATACTTGATCTTTTTTGAGTGTAAGGACATTGTAATTTCTTCTAACACCATCTTTGTCTCTTTTTTCTACATATCCGCGTTTGAGAATTGTGGAAATCGTTGGTGCATAGGTGGATGGTCGGCCTATGCCAAGCTCTTCCATTTTTTTTACAAGGGAAGCTTCCGTGTAACGGGGAGCTGGTCTTGTAAATCTTTCTGTTGCATTCATGGCAATAAGGGGGAGATCCTGTTTTACTTTCAATGGAGGCAACATGCCTTCTTCCTGTTCTCCTTCTTGATGATCATCGTCATCTTTGCCTTCTCTGTAAACTTTCAGAAAGCCATCGAATTTTAATACTTCGCCTTCTGCTTTCAGTTCTTCCTTATTTGTAGAGATGAGAATATGCGCTGTTGTTTTCTCCAGCTCGGCATCGGCCATTTGAGATGCCATCGTCCTTTTCCAGATCAGTTCATATAGTTTTTT
>JAULVS010000069.1:0-2618 GCA_032110905.1 Chitinophagaceae bacterium
TAACCCTAAAGATACTTCCGGTTTCCTGAGAATTAATTAATTCAAGCTTGCCGTTTAACTTATCAACAATTTGTTTGCAGATATATAGTCCTAATCCTGTTCCGCTGCTTGTTTTGCTTGCACGGAAGAACATATCGAAGATTTTCTCTTTGTTTTTATCCGCAACACCTTCTCCGTTGTCTTCTATTTCCATAATGATCTGACCATTCTGTTTATTTATACGAAACTCAACAAAAGAGTTTATGCCTTCTCTTTGTTGTCGATATTTAACAGCATTCCCAATTAGGTTACGCAGCAATGTGTGTATTCTAACACGATCAGAATCGATGGTTTTGATGTTGTTTAGTTTTAGACTGAAATCGAAATTTTCATCAACACTGAATTTTAGATCTGCATAAATCTCTTCAACAATAAGACCAATGTCTGTTGACTCATATTGTACTTCCATCCGTGCATTTCTCGAATATTCAAGAATTTCCTTGATAATATCATCCAAACGATGGATACTTTTTTCTGCCATACGCAGGTAGTTATCAACCTGAGGATCCAGTTGTTCCAGATCAAAGACCAATGCAAGAAGACCTTTAATCGAAAGTAAAGGTGAGCGCAGGTCGTGCGAAACGGAATAGACAAAGCGATCCAGTTCAGAATTGGTATGTTGCAGTTCTGTATTTTTATTTTGTATTGATAATTGCATTTCTTTTTCTTTTGATACATCAAAAGAAGAGCCAAGCAGCTGGATAAGATTTCCGTTTGAGTCTCTTTCAGAAAAGGTCACTGATTGTATATATTTAATTTCCCCTGTGTCTTTTTGGTTGATGCGAAACTCTTCTTTGGTCACATCGGCTTCTCCATTTATCAATTTTGTTATGTTCCCTAAAACGCGTTCTTTGTCATCCGGGTGAATGGCACTTTGCCAGAATCCATAAAGGTCGTTTTCAATATCACTGCGCTTAGCACCGTATTGTTTAATTAAAATATCATTCCATATTGTAGTGTTGGCTGCTACCTCCCATACCCATATACCGATTTCAGCCTGTTCAGAAATTAGGTTAAATCGGTTGTTAATCCGAACGACTTCTTCTTTCTGCCGGATTTCTTCCGTGATATTTCTTTGCAGGGAAACGAAATTGATCAGCTCGTTTTTATCATTGAAGACCGGATTTATCTCCAGCTGATTCATATAAATAGTTCCGTCTTTTTTTCGGTTGGGAACAATTGTCTCAACATATTCTTTGTTCCAAAGTTTTTCTCGAAGTAAATCAAATCCGGGATGTGCCATACCTTCCGGCTGTAAAAATTCTTTTGGCTTTTTGTTGACAATCTCATCAAGCGCATATCCTGTAATGTTGGTAAAGGCATCATTCACCCACTCAACATTGCCATTGGCATCAGTAATGATAACACCACTTTTTGTTTTGGTGGCAATCAGTGACAATTTAGCCAATTCTTCATTTTGTTTATTTAGCTGATGTGATTTTTCAAAAAGATTTTTCTGAATTTGATTACTTAGCGAAAGAATGAAAATGATTTCAAAAGCTGTAGCAAGTGAGGCGCCAAAAAAGTTCACAAACATATCCACCTCCAATGCATTTCCGCTTAATTTTTCTTCGAACTGAATATCTGTTATCAGGAAAAAAACCAGTGCAATAAAAATATAACCCGTCAGTATGTGGGCATAGATTCTTTCTCTTCCAAAAAAAGTTAGCTGGGTGCCAACAAGAATGGGAATGTAAAACGCAAGCACACCGTTTTCCGGAGAATGCACCATACTGAGCAGGCCCACAATGGTGGTAACCTGAAACAGGTTCATCACTTTTGAAATAATCTTAAAACCTTTCAGGTATAAAAGGTATTCAATAACAACAAAAACCATCGGTACGATGGTCATCCACATCTCAGTATAAGCTCCCTGAAAATAATTAAAGATGGTATATATGCCAGAGTAAACAAATAACAGAAGAAGCAACAACACATGGAGCGTATCTCCTTTCTTAACAAGGATGTCGAGCTCTGGCGCGTTTTCGTACGGATCAGCTTTTCTGGAGAAATAATCCTTCACTTTAGGAGATAAAAGAGGCATGTTTTTTTTGCTTACTTTGTTTGTTCTGTTTGAAATTGAACCGCAGAATAATCAAACAAGGTACAATTTTGATCTGTATAAATACTGATTTTGATATCGAAGAATGCGTGTTTATTGTGGTTGAATGTAAGTTTTATGTAATACTACCTGTGGGTTATACGTTTAAATACGTAGCGGTTATCGGTTGAAAGAGACAGAGAGTCCGAAAGACCGAAAGTTCATAACGAGGCCCGTTGTCGCTAATTTTGCAGAAGCTATATCTTACAATCACGTATAAAAAAATTTTCATGATAAAATCTGTTCTTCTGGTTAAAAAGGCAAACGCTCCTCATATGGTTGGTGATGGATTTCCTGTTGAGGGGTACATCGATTCTTCACTTTGGGATAAACTAAGTCCATTCTTAATGCTTGATTATATTACCCGCCGTGAGTTTTCGCCAACAGTTCATCCTCGCGGTGTGGATGTACATCCGCACAAAGGCTTTGAAACAGTGAGTATATTGTGGGAAGGTGCTTTGGCGCATGAAGACAGTAC
>JAULVS010000070.1:0-19360 GCA_032110905.1 Chitinophagaceae bacterium
GCTTATTATGGCTACCATGTAGAAGGAGGATCGCTTGAAATAGGCCGTGCCAGTACAAAAGCAGTCATCGTTAGTTGTATACTTATTTTATTTGCCGATTACGCACTGGCTGCGATATTGCTATAACACTATGATCGAAATTAAAAATATCAGTAAAGGCTTCGGAGCCAAAACAGTGATTAACGATGTCTCCACTGTATTCGATACCGGCAAATGCAACCTCATCATCGGAGCAAGCGGAAGCGGCAAAACAGTATTGATGAAATGTATTGTAGGACTTTTCGAACCCGACAAAGGAGATGTTTTATATGAGGGTATCAGCTTTACGCAGATGAATGAAAATAAGCGTAAAGAACTACGGCAGCAAATCGGAATGCTATTTCAGGGATCTGCATTGTTCGACTCTATGACCGTTGAACAAAATGTCAGATTTCCTTTGGATATGTTTACAAAACTTAGCCTCAAGCAAAAACAAGATCGCGTGATGGAAGTGCTGGAAAGAGTTAATCTAAAAGAGGCAAGCAAAAAGTTCCCTTCCGAAATCAGCGGAGGTATGAAAAAAAGAGTTGGCATAGCGCGAGCAATTGTACTCAACCCTAAGTACCTTTTTTGTGATGAACCCAACTCCGGACTCGACCCTAAAACTTCTCTTGTTATCGATAAACTGATTCACGAAATCACACAGGAGTTTAAAATGACAACGATTATCAACACACATGATATGAACAGCGTGATGGAAATCGGACAAAGAATACTATTTATGCATCAAGGTGCAAAGGAATGGGAAGGCACCAATGAGGATATCATCTTCAGTAAAAATGAAGAATTGAATAAATTCATTTTCGCCTCTGAATTTTTGAAAGATGCCAAAGACATGCGTATGCTGGAGTCGAAAGGAAAAATCGACAACAACCGGAATATGGATGATTTACTAATATAAGATCCAACCCTTCTCTGAAAAATCATATCAGGTTGTTTCCCGCTACTATCTTCCCCCTATCTTTGCGGCACAAATTTAAGTCATAGATATATGAGCATTCTCGTCAATAAACAATCCAAAGTCATTGTACAAGGTTTTACAGGTAGTGAAGGCAGTTTTCATGCCAGCCAGATGATCGAATATGGCACACAGCTTGTAGGTGGTGTAACACCTGGAAAAGGTGGCACTACTCATCTGGATCGACCTGTTTTTAACACGGTGGAAGAAGCTGTTAAAAGCACAGGTGCCAACGTCAGCATCATATTTGTACCACCTGCATTTGCAGCAGATGCCATTATGGAAGCAGCGAATGCCGGAATTGAGCTTGTAGTATGTATTACTGAAGGTATTCCTGTTCAGGATATGATAAAAGCCAAACAATATTTACAGGGAACTTCTACCCGCCTGATCGGTCCAAACTGTCCGGGGGTAATTACTGCAGGAGCTTGTAAAGTCGGCATCATGCCTGGCTTTGTATTTATTCCGGGTCGTATTGGAATCGTATCAAAAAGCGGAACGCTTACTTACGAGGCCGCTGACCAGGTAGCGAAAGCAGGTTTGGGTGTTAGCACGGCTGTTGGAATTGGTGGCGATCCCATTATTGGAACAACTACCAGAGAAGCCCTTGAATTATTTATGAATGATGACGAAACAGATGCAGTTGTCATGATAGGTGAAATCGGAGGAGGAATGGAAGCTGAAGCAGCCCGCTGGTACCAGCAAAACGCAAAAAAACCGGTCGTTGGTTTTATTGCCGGTCAAACAGCACCTCCCGGTAGAAGAATGGGACATGCGGGTGCCATCATTGGAGGAGCAGAGGATACTGCTGAGGCCAAAATGAAGATCATGGCAGATTGCGGAATACATGTTGTTGCTAGCCCTGCCGATATCGGAAAAACAATGGCATCAGTACTTAAAAAATAAACATTATCTCTTATAAAAAAATCCCGCCAAATGGCGGGATTTTTTTTGTCCGCATACCGCGATTCACCAAAGTAAAATATAATTGTTGTATAAACATTGTCCCCAATCTCTCCGACTTAGTTTTATAGCAAGCATTTAAGAAAGCGTTAAATATTTAAAATTAA
This sequence comes from Chitinophagaceae bacterium, assembly GCA_032110905.1. GTDB lineage: Bacteria > Bacteroidota > Bacteroidia > Chitinophagales > Chitinophagaceae > Lacibacter. The sequence continues at coordinate 2,068 of JAULVS010000070.1, forward strand.
CCCAACAGAAGAGCCATAAGAAGAAAAAGGAGCAATATGATCATACCTATTCTATGCTCTTTTTTCTACCTTACAGAAAATTGTTCTACCTGATGCAAAAAATATTTTTTTCCCTTTTCGCAGCCTTCATTTTCAATGTATTTAATACACATGCGCAAAGTCGTTTTCCATATGAATCAAAATGGAATGAAATCATTGTGCTAATTGAAAAAAACGATTTACCTAAATCAGCACTTCAAAAAGTAAACGAACTTTACGAAACAGCAAAAAAAGAAAAAAATGAACCTCAGCAGATAAAAGCACTTATCTGGCAACTCAACCTGCAAGAACAGTTTAATGAAGAAAAAGGGATCACGTCTATTTTACAACTTGAAGCAGAATTAAAGCAGGCGAAAGAACCAATAAAATCTATTTTACACAGTCTGACTGCCGAAGCCTACCGTCAATACCTTGATCACAACAGATGGAAAATATATGAACGTAAACCCAATTCATCCAGTATAGATAAAGAAAATATTGATATGTGGGCAACCAAAGACTTCTACAAAATCATCAATGAACATTTTATAAATTCCACCTCTGAATATGAAATATTGTCTTCGATTAACCTGAAGAGTTTTGAACCCCTGCTTGAAAAAGGCAATGCAGGAAATTTAAGACCAACAATGTTTGATCTTCTTGCACATAGAGCGATCGATTACTATGAAGAAGAAGAAAGAAATATTGCAACAGAAGATTTATTCAACCTTGATCATAGAGATTTCTGGGTTCCTTCTGATGTTTTTATAAAAAACAAATTCACTTCGCAAGATAAACAATCACCTCTCTTTGTAGCCACTTCGCTTTATAAAAGTTTAATAGCACTGCACCAAAAAAACGCCAGCTTTGAAGCCCTGATTGATGTTGACCTGAAAAGAATAAAATTCCTTGAGCGTTTTTCAAATTTGACGAACAAAAAGGAACGATACCGTAATCTCTTAAATGAAATGATCAATAAATATAACGGCACGACAGATGTATCCCAGGCTGCTTATTGGTTAGCTTCATCTTATTCGGAAGAAGCAAAAGAATATCATTTCAAAAAACATCCTCATAATGATAGTACTAATCCCAGGTGGCTCTACCTAAAAGCTTATGCAATCTGCAAACCTTATACCGACTTGAATACAAACTCAGAAGGGATTTCCAACTGTAAAAATTTAGTTCAAGAGATCAGTGAAAAAAATCTATACTTCGAGATAGAGGAAGTAAATATTCCGACTCAGCCATTCAGAATACTTGTGCATTACAGAAACACGCCTCAGATCTGGATAAGAGTCATTCCCATCACAGATAAACTTTTAAATGATTTCAAAACCGATAGCTGGACTGAAGAAAACTGGAGAAAGCTTGCGTCTTATTCTCCAACTATCTCTTTTACTCAGCGACTTCCGGCATCGGAAGATTTTCAACCACATCAGACAGAAATCGGAATCCCTGGCTTACAATCCGGACAGTATGCATTGATAATAAGCAATAATGAAATTTTTACTACTGAGAACAACCTACTTGCAATGCAAGGTTTTTATGTCAGCAATCTTTCTTGGATACGAAATGGAAAAAAACTTTTTATTCTGAATCGAGAAACAGGATCTCCATTTGCAAATGCAAATGTGCAGATTTGGAAAAATCACTACGATTATGAAAAAGGAAAGTATGAATTGAAAAAAGGGAAGTCCTATTTTTCAGTCAATGACGGTTCAGTAGAGCTAGCGATAGACTCTTTAAATAACGACTCTGAATACATTGAATTGTTCTATCAGAGTGATCGTCTAATGATAGAATCTCCGATACAACTTTATCGCTGGAACAGTTTTGAAGAAATACAGGAAACAGAAACCATTTATAAAAATGCTTTCTTTACTGATCGTGCCATTTACCGACCAGGTCAGGTAGTAAATTTTAAAGGTATCCTTATAGCAATAAGCCCAGATAAAAAAAAGGATCTAAGCACCGACGAACAAGTACAGATATTTCTTCATAATGCGAATGACCAGATTATCGACAGTCTTTTTACAAAGACAAATAAATATGGCTCCTATTCCGGTAAATTCTCTATACCAGATGGCGAACTACCCGGCAATTACAGATTAACAGCCAGTAATACAGAAGGAGAAGTTTCTTTTATGGTGGAAGAATATAAAAGACCTAAATTTTTAGTAAAGGTCCATCCCCCATCGAAAGGATATAAGGTTCACGACACTGTCACAGTAAAAGGGGAAGTTTTATCCTATTCAGGATTTGCAATCTCAAATGCTCAAATAAAATTTCACATTGTTCGTAAACCCAATCTACCCTATCCTTGGCTATGCTACCGTTGGGGTTGGCCAATGATGAATGAAAAAGAAATCATAAGCGGTAGTACAACAGCCGACAAAGATGGCAATTTCGAGATTACTTTTCCTGCCGTTCCTGATCTCAGCATCAGAAAAGAGTTGAACCCTGTTTTTAGTTATGAAATAACAGCAGAGGCTACCGACCTGAACGGAGAAACTCAAAATACAATTTCAATTATACCTGCCGGATATCAGTCGATTGTTATAGACATCCAAACACCGGGTAATGGCACGATTAGTGCTGACAGCCTAAAATCAATAAATATTTCTACACGGAATATGATGAATGTATTTGAGCCTGCAAACACAACACTAAAAGTTTTTCGACTCAAAAACAACAATCGTCTGCTACGAAAAAGATACTGGGATCAACCCGATCAGTATGTGATGACAGAATCAGATTATAGAAAAATGTTTCCTTGGGACGAATACAAAAATGAAAATGAAAAAGAAAGTTGGGAAAAAGAAAGCAAGATTATTGAAGCTACATCTTTAACAAGAGAAGATAAACCATTCGATCTCAAACATATTAAATGGCAACCAGGATGGTATCAGGCCGAAGCGACAACAATTGACAAAAACGGAGAGACTGTTCAACAAGCTGTTTTTTTCGAAATAAGATCCGGAAAAAATGAAGACCCTGTTAACCCTGTCTGGTTTTGGTATTCTAATACCCCTTCATTACAAAAACCGGGTGAAACCATTCTTTTAAATATTGGTTCAGACGCAGACAAAATCTACCTCATAAAAAACAGCACAAGTTCTTCTGATGAGGGCATTGAATGGAAAGCAATTAATCTGAATAAGAAAATTGAAGAAAAAATTATCTTATCAAAAATTCCTGAACAGCAATACAGTTTCACTTACAGCTTTGTGAAACAAAATCGGTTTTATCAGTTTACAAAACAATTTGAAGTAAGAGAGGATAATAACCTTGAAATTAAAATAGAATCTTTCAGAGACAAAACAAAGCCCGGTGCAAATGAAGAATGGCGTATCCGGATAAAAGACCAAAAGATCAAACAAAAGAAAGCCGAGATACTTACCTCATTGTATGATGCCTCACTTGATGTTTTCAATAAAAACGAATGGATATTCCCTTCTATGGATCAACCGTATGTTTTTTCAAACGACTGGCAAACGGGAGGTTTCTCACATGTAAAATCTTATGATAAAACATTTATTCCGGATAATTGGATGTATACGGATAAAACATATGACAGGTTACCCGGACTAAACCTTTTTTATAGTTTTTACAGTCTGAAAACAAATCATGCAGCGTCTGCAGATATTACAGGTTTACAAAAAAACAAAGGGGGCTTAGAAAATCAAAATGACATGGCAGCAGTTGCCGATTCTGCTAAAGCAGAAGAACCACAAGTCAGAAAGAATTTCCAGGAAACAGCATTTTTCTACCCTCAATTGGAAACAGATTCTTCGGGCCAGATAACACTCAATTTCAAAATGCCGGATGCAATCACTCTCTGGAACTGGCGAATTCTAGCACATACTCAGGAATTAAAATCCGCCTATTTACAAAAAGAAATCATCACACATAAAGAACTAATGGCCGAGCCTAATGTACCTCGTTTTTTAAGAGAAGGCGATCAGATGATTTTTACTGTACGAATTACCAATACAGGAAAAAATGAACTAAGTGGCCCCTGCCGTCTCGAACTTTTTCAAAAAGGAGAAACACAGTCTGCAGATGGTTGGTTTCAGAATCTTTTTCCTGTACAATATTTTTCTGTTGAACCGGGATCGAGCACACTCGTTAAATTTCCGATCGTCGTACCTTACTATTTTCAAGACCTGCTAACATTCCGAGTAACAGCCAATTCCACTTTAAAAAATGGATTTACAGTATCTGATGGCGAACAAGGCGTGATTCCGGTATTGTCCGACCGTCTTTTACTAACTGAAACAGTCCCTGTTTTTATCAAATCAGGAGAAAGTAAATTAATTGATTGGAAAAAATTGCTAGCATCAGACAGCAGCGAAACAATCCATCATGAGTCGATCGTTGCTGAATTCACTTCTAATCCCATCTGGGCAGTGGTGCAATCTCTCCCCTATCTAACAGAGAAAATCAATGAGTCGGTCGACAATATCTGGAATCGTTTTTATGCAAATACGATAGCATCAACAATTTCAACTCAATATCCACAGATTAAAAAAACGATTGACCAATGGCAGAAAATAGACAGTACTGCATTGCTAAGTCAGCTTGATAAAAATCCAGAGTTGAAAGCCCTGCTACTGAAAGAGACACCTTGGCTAGCAAATGCAGAAAGTGAAAATATTCAACGTCAGAATATCAAGGTTCTCTTTGATAAAGAACGCATCAGTAATGAACAAAACAAAGCACTTGCAAACCTGATAAACCACCAGGCACCATCTGGTGGTTTCATTTGGGTTCCAGGCGGAAGAGAAGATAGGTATATGACACAGTATATAATTTCCGGAATCGGGCAACTATTGAAAATAAATGCAATAACCGGTGAAAACTTAACAAAACTTCAGCCAGTCATAGAGAAAGCTTTAAACTATCTCGATCAAAAACTGATACAGGACTATGAAGTACTTAGTAAAAGAAAATTAAATACCAATAAATATCAGCCCGGCCACCTGGAAATAGAACTGCTATACATGAGAAGCTTTTTCAAAAATATTACACTAAGCAAGAAAGCAGAAATAGCACTTCGTTTTTATACTAAACAAGCAAAAACAACCTGGGTGAAGCAACCTCTTTATTTAAGAGCATACATTATGATGATACTACAGCGAAACGGAGATCTGAAAACACCAGGAAGCATTCACAAATCACTGAAGGAAAAAGCTGTGAATCACCCCGAAAAAGGCATCTATTTTCCTGAAGGCTCAACCTTTTATTCATTTCAAACAAATGAAGAAACACAAACTATACTTATAGAAGCTTTTGCAGAATACAACAAAGACCTTGTATTTGTTGAAGGAATGAAGACATGGTTACTTCAGCAAAAAAGAGTAAAAAAGTGGAGCAATAACAAAGCAACAGCGAAAGCCTGCTATGCACTGTTGCAATCTGGCAATCGATGGCACGAACAGGAGAATGAAATCCGTATTACGCTTGGAGACAGCATCATCTCTTCTGAAAATGAACTTAAACAATCAGGTAGCGGCTATTTTAAAAAGACTTATCCCGGCGACATAATTAATTCTAAATGGGGAAAGATAAATATCAATACGAGCGGTAAAATGGATTTCAGCACACCGGTTTGGGGCGGTGTTTACTGGCAATACACCGATAAGATTGAAAATATTCAAGCAGGATCTTCAACACTTTCCGTTAACCGACAGTTTTTCCTGGAAAAAATGCAGAACAACAAATCAGCCCTCGTTGAAATTAATGATACGTCTTTACTAAGACCTGGCGATAAAGTTATTATCAGATGGATCATCAGGAATGATCGGCTGCTAGAGTATGTAGGGCTCAAAGACTTAAGAGCAGCTTGTCTTGAACCAGTAGATAAAATAAGTGGTTACAGATGGAAAGATGGGATTGGTTATTATGAAAGTATCAGAGATACTGGTTCTGATTTATTTTTTGATGTATTGCCCGCAGGAACATTTGTCCTTGAGTCTGCTTTCTATGTTACCCATCGAGGCAGTTTCAGTAGTGGATATACAAGTGTTCAATGTCTCTATGCGCCCGAAATATCAGCTCATAGTGATGGCGGAAAATTAAATGTGGAGAGCTACTAAAAAATGAAAAAATGTTATGTCAATTATCTGATCAGTATTTCTTCTTTTTCTTACCCTTTGCATAGAGGCTTTTTGCCTTCTGAATTAGCGTAAGAAACTCTGCCTGCCAGAAATCTTTTGGATTCACAGACGTAATTGCAAGTTTTTGAAGATCATCCCAGTCTATATCACCTAAAAAAGATGATTGCTTCAACAACAAGCCAAACATGGCAGCTGATGCAGAAAAGCGATAACTGCTATCGATCATCGGAAGCGACTTGTAATTATTTAAACAAGGAAGCTTTTCCATCTTTTTAACTTTGTCACCTGTCGGCATATAAGAAAGTTCTGCAATAGCAGGCACAGCATCTGCAGACATAAAAGACGCAGTTGGCAGAAGTTCAAAAATTGCAGTAGCCACATGTCCGCTTCCTATCTCACCACCTTCTAAAACAGTAGTTGTATCACTTCTGGAACGCTTTTTATTTTCATACCCAATTAATCGGTATTGCTGAACATATCTGGGATCGAACCTCACATCCAGATAGGCATCGTCAACAACAGCGAATAAAGTTTGCATCAGTTCTTTTACCAGTACTTTTTCAGCCTCATATACATTATCGATGTAAGCAAAATTACCATTGCCCTTCTTGGCCATCAGCTCAAGTTTTGAATCTTTATAATTGCCTACACCTACGCCAAGACAAGTAAGATAAATCCCCATCTGCTGCTTATTGGCTACAAGTTCCATCAATGATTCTTCTGTAATCTGACCTACATTAAAATCTCCATCTGTAGCAAGGATGATGCGGTTGTTGCCATCTTTGATAAACTGCGATTTTGCTAGCGCATACGCCGTATTAAGCGCATGCTCACCCGGCGTTTCACCTCCGGGACTTAAATCCTCCATCACATCAAGGATTTTTTTCTTCTCATTTCCTGCAGTAGGCGGCAAGGCTACAATGACAGACCCACCATAAGCTACAATAGATAGCGTATCAATAGGCCTTAGGTTCTCTACCATCATCCTGAAGGCAGTCTTTAATAAAGGCAGTCGATTGGTTTGATCCATAGAACCGCTTATATCGATCAGCAAAACAATATTGGAAGGTGGTAAAGAATCAAAATTTATCTTTCTTGCCCGCAACTGCATCATCAACAATTTACTAGCAGGATTCCAAGGACAATCACTAATCTGAGATGAAAATTTAAAATAAGCAGGGGAATCAACTTTTTCTTCTTTCTGTGGAAAATAATTTAGGATTTCTTCAATACGTACTGCATCAGGTGGAACAATGGAACGAGTGTTGATAAACCTCCGAATATTACTGTAGGATGCCTTGTCGACGTTTAGGGCAAACCCCGTAACCGGAAATGCATTTGCGGATACATATTCGTTTTCAACCAACTGCGAATATGTTTCTCCGTTGTCTCTGCTTAAAAGATCTTTGTCATTTTGTTTGTCTCTAACCAGCGACAAAAGTTTATCTTGTCTTTTCACCAATCTGCTTGGCACAGGTGTGAGAGCAATATACTCATAGCGTCCATCTGTAAGTGCAATTGTTTTTGTTTGAAAGGAATTAAGCGAAAAGGTAGCGCTATCGCTTTTTACTGATGAAGGAATTCCAAAACTACCTGAGGATCCGCTATAAAAGAAAGCACCGGTTGAATGAATATATATGCGAACGTATGGTAGTAAATTATTTTTATCATCTTTTATTTCGCCCCTCAGGTAATATTGAGCCTGGGTGTAAGATGATAAAAAAAGAAAAAAAAGAATCAACCTGTAAGCCATAAGCAAGAGGATTCGCATCTTGCCGGTAATATCAGTTATTCTTCTAATTGATAAATCTCTCTGATATTCCGACCAAGTCCGTCATAATCCAAACCATATCCAAGCAGGAACTTATTTGGGACCTGAAATCCAAGATAATGAATTTCTGTGGGATATTGTGTAGCTTCTGGTTTATGCAGCAATGTTGCCAATTTCAAAGAGGCCGGCTGCAGGTTGCTTAACTGTGGCAAAAATTCATTCATTGTTTTGCCTGTATCAATGATATCCTCAATTACCACGACGTGTCTGCCTGTGATATCTGTATCCAGTCCTATTGCAGTAATTACCTGACCAGTCGACTTGGTTCCTTTATAAGAAGCAAGCTTGATAAAACAGATTTCAGCTTCTATACTGATATACTTAAAGAGATCCGAAGCAAACATAAATGACCCGTTGAGGATAGCGATAAAAAGAGGTCTTTTATCGGTATAGTCGCTATCAATATTCGCAGCTATCTCTCGAACACGTTCTAGAATTTCCTTTTCAGTGATATAGGGGATAAAGCTTTTCCCGTTAACTTTTATTTCATTTGCCATAAATCAGTATATATAATATATAAAGTAATTAATTCCCTCCTTTCTTATCGTCCGATAAATTTCCATTTATTGGAGCTTCTGTCTGCAAAAAAAGAATTTTTCCTTTTGATACAGGCTTATTTAAGGACAGATGATTATAATCCAACAAAGATGAAAGTCTAACACCCTCAGATTGTGCAATAGAATAAAGTGTTTCACCTTCACGTACCGTGTGATACTCAACACCTCCTTTCTTTCTTTTTCTTTTCAAAAAAACAAGCTGATCTTGCTGAACTGTCTCCTGCTCATTGAGCTCATTGAAGTCAAAAAGATGATGCAAGGCGACCTTATACTGATCAGCAATGACCATCCAAGGAGTTCCAGCTTTAGCGTAAATGACTTTTGTATTGTTAATTTCAAACACGCCTTCGGGATAGGATATTTTTACCTGAGTATTCTCACTTTTTTGTTCAACTACTGCAACAGGAATCTCAGTCTTCTTTGTTTGGAATGAAGTATCTGTATTTTTAACCAACCCATATTGCGGATCGTCTTTACGTTTCATGGCAATCACAGAATACTCATGAAGATTATATTTTTCAATGTGCCCAATTAAAATAACCGGATACCTTGGATTGGTGGCATAGCCGGCTTTCTTTAACCCGTATGCCCAAGATTTATAGTCCATAATATCCAGATCAAAAAGAAAAGCATAATGTTTACGTGTTCGTAAAAATTCTGAATGATCGCGATACGATTCTGCCGCTGTTCCATATTTACGAAAACATTCCCAGGGAGCATCATCCGTATGACGAATCGTTGGCCCGGTCCATGTTTCTTTACACTTAATGCCAAAATGATTATTCGCTTCTTTTGCCAACCGACTGTTTCCATATTCAGCCTCCAATATTCCCTGTGCAAGTGTAATGGATGCAGGCACGCCGGAACGTATCATCTCCTCCATAGCAAACTCTTTATACATATCGATGTATTGCTCAACAGTAACTCGTTGAGCAATGATATTTGAGGATACAAAAAACAGAAATAATATAAAAATATACTTCTTCATTAGTTTGTGTTTTTTAGGATCAGCATCAAGCCATCCCTAACTGTAAGCATAACGGTTTGAATTCCGGATTGTTCTGCAATGAACTGATTAAACGCCTGTATAGCAATGGCATTTTTTCCGCTCAGTTCCTCAGACAATACCTCTCCATGGTATAATACGTTGTCTGCAATGATCAAACCACCTTTTCTAACATGAGGTAATACCAGTTTGTAATAATCGATATACCCCGTCTTATCGGCATCTATAAAAACTAAATCCCAGGTTTCAGACAGATTTGGAATGATTTCTTTTGCATCACCGACATGAACATTAACTACATTTTGCAACCCTGCCTGTGTAATATTTTGAATCGCCGTTATCGCATCTTTTTCTCTTTTCTCGATTGTATGTAAACATCCGTCTGCTTTAAGTCCCTTTGCCAGACAAACGGCACTGTAACCAGTCATCGTACCGATTTCAAGAATACGGGACGGCGACATCAATCTGCTGATCATTTCCAGAAATTTTCCCTGCAGATGCCCACTCATCATCCAAGGCTGCGAATGATTTTCAGATGTGCTTCTGCTAATATCAGCAAGCACCTGATCAACAGGCGTTGTATAACGTCCTGCATATCCTTCTGCAAGTGGATGAATGATTTCAAGAGGCATGTAAAGCAAAGATACTTTACCTGTTCGAGCAGGCAAAACCATGAATTAAAAACGAATGTTAAAGAAAAGGGTTAGCTGGTTGTATTTTTAGGTACTTCCTTAGAAATCATAAACAAACCTAAGAAAGTTATCAGCCCATTTAATATTAGTAATTCAATTCCTATTCTGAATCCGCTAAAAACGGACAAGGAAATATTTTTCAAAGTATCGGCTGTCGACTTCTCAAAAGAAAGCTTATTAATAAACCATTCAGCATTGTTCAGCATATCAACTCCTAATACAAGCAATGGTGCTCCTATACATACCCAGAGACTTGCCCGATCGTTAATTTGTCTCTTAGTAAGAATACCAAATGCAAACAATCCAAGCAAGGGCCCATAAGTATACCCTGCGACCTTCAGAATGACATCTATGATAGATTTATCATTTATCCATTTGAATACCATCACACATAAAAAGAAGACAATAGTCAATGATAAATGAACTGTTAACCTTAAACGCTTCTGCCCTTTTTCATCCAGATCAGTTCTCCTTTTAAATCCAAGTATGTCTATACAGAAAGAAGATGTCAATGCCGTCAGCGCTCCGTCTGCACTGGGAAACAATGCAGAAATAAGGCCAATAATAAAAATGACGCCAACTGCTGCAGATAAATAATTACCCAGAGCTACAGCCGGAAATAAATCATCCCCTTTTATACTCAACCCTTTTGCTTCTGCATATAGATAAAGCAAACCTCCCATCAACAAGAAAAGAAAATTCACAAGCAATAAGACAAAACTCAATGTCATCACATTTTTTTGCGAGTCTTTTAATGTTCTCACACTAATATTTTTCTGCATCATCTCCTGATCAAGGCCGGTCATAGCAATCGTAATAAATGCACCGCCGATGATTTGCTTGAGAAAAAATCCTGATGACTTATAATCTGTATTAAATACGGTTGTCATCCCTTTAGCCTCCATGCTGCTAAGTGTGCTAACAAGACCTAAATCAAGTTTGTTCATAATTGCGATGATACACACAATAAGCCCGAGCAACATAAACGTTGTCTGTAAGGTGTCAGTATATACAATGGTCTTTACCCCTCCTTCAAAAGTGTATAATAATATTAGCAGAAGTATGATGGCCGCTGTCAGCCAGAAAGGAACGCCCATCGAATCAAGGATGAACAACTGTAGGATGTTAACCACCAGATACATTCTTGCGGTAGCACCTAGCGTGCGAGATAAAATAAAATAAGTTGCTCCCGTTTTATAGCTCACCATCCCGAAACGCTGTTCGAGATAATTATAAATAGAGGAAAGATTCAGTTTATAGTAAAGTGGGAGCAATACGTAGGCAATGACTAAATACCCAAGAAAATAACCAATCACAACCTGAAAATACTGGAAGCCTGCGCTGCCAACCGTACCGGGCACACTCACAAAAGTGACACCACTGAGTGTAGTACCAATCATTCCAAAAGCAACCAGCATCCAGTTACTGCTTCTGTTACCGATAAAAAAGGATTCATTGTTCGAATTACGTGAAGTATACCAGGCAACGCCTAGTAGCAATAAAAAATAACCGATCACAAATGAAAAAAGAAGTCCGGCAGACATATTCAATGGGTTAAAAGATGAAGATACAGAATTAATTTACAGACCACAGAACAGTTTCAAAAGAAAGATGTTAAGCATAAGGCTTCCTTAACTTTGCATTACGAAAATTATGAATACCCAAATTTCAGGTACAAAAGATATCCATATAAAAGGGGCCAGGATTCACAACCTGAAAAATGTCAGCGTTCGTATTCCAAGGAATCAGTTCATTGTCATAACTGGTGTCTCAGGCTCAGGTAAATCCTCGTTGGCAATCGACACCCTTTTTGCGGAAGGTCAAAGAAAATATGCAGAAAGCCTGAGTTCTTATGCTCGTCAATTTCTCAACCGGATGAACAAACCGGATGTTGATCACATACAAGGGCTGTGTCCTGCAATTGCCATCGAACAAAAAGTGATTACGCGCACACCACGAAGTACAGTCGGCAGCATGACAGAAATTTATGATTACTTGCGATTGTCATTTGCACGTGTCGGAAAAACTTTTTCTCCTATTAGCGGTATTGAAGTAAAAAAACAGGATGTAAGCAGTGTGACCTTATGGATTAATAATTTATCTCATAACAGTAAACTGCATTTACTCGCCGCTTTCCCCGAACATCCGCATCGCGACTGGAAGGAAGAACTAGCTATTCTGATGCAGAAAGGTTTCTCACGTGTATATATAGTTCCAAAAGTTTCAAAAGGGAAAAAAGTAAATCCTGAAACAATTCGGATAGAAGAATTACAGGAAGACAACACATTACAAAAAACATTTTTACAGGCAACCAAGCGTTTTATTCTGATCGATCGTTTTGTAACACGTGAATGGGAAGAGGAAGATTTACACAGAATGTCCGACAGCATTGAAACAGCTTTCTATGAAGGGAACGGTGAACTGCAAATAGAAAAAGACAATGAAGAAATGTTTGTCTTTTCAAGAAGGTTTGAGTTGGATGGCATTCGCTTTGAAGAACCATCTCCCAATTTATTCTCATTCAACAATTCTTATGGTGCTTGTCCAACCTGCGAAGGTTACAGCCAAACACTGGGCATTGATGAACATCTTGTCATTCCAGATCCGTCTCTATCTGTTTACGATGGTGCAGTTGCTCCCTGGAAAGGTGAAAAAATGGGATGGTGGAGAGAACAATTTGTAAAAGCTGCTTCCAAAGAAGGATTTCCAATTCATAAGCCGGTTGCTGATCTTACTAAATCACAATACAACCAAATCTGGAAAGGCATCGGAAAAGCATTGGGCATTGATGATTTCTTTTCGGAAGTTGAATCCAACCTGTATAAAGTCCAATACAGGGTATTATTAAGCAGATACAGAGGTCGTACTACCTGCACGGATTGTGGCGGTTACCGTTTGCGGAAAGAAGCATTATATGTTAAGATCCGGGATAAACATATTGGAGAATTGTGTGAAATGCCGGTGAAAGATTTGAAGAAATGGTTTGATGTGATTGTATTCACTGAGCATGAAAAAGCAATTGCCCATCGCATCCTGATAGAATTAAATACGAGAATTGATACACTGTTAAAAGTCGGATTAGGATACCTTACTCTCAACCGCCTTGCCAACTCATTAAGCGGTGGAGAAAGTCAGCGTATTCAATTAACAAGATCATTGGGCAGTAATCTTACCGACTCATTGTATATTTTAGATGAACCTTCCATTGGTCTTCACCCCCGTGATACTGCCAATCTGATACAAGTATTAAAAGAATTAAGAGATTTGGGTAATACTGTTCTGGTTGTTGAACATGATGAAATGATGATGCGCGAAGCCGATCACATTATTGATATGGGACCCCTTGCCTCTGTTTATGGCGGAGAAGTGATTGCTGAAGGACCATATTCAGAAATCATCCATCAACCAAAAAGTCTAACCGGCCAATACCTAAATGGCACAAAAAAAATTGCCGACTTCGGCAAGCCCAGACCGTGGAATAAGAGCATCATTCTTGAAGGTGCCCGTCAAAATAACCTGAAAAATATTGACGTAGAGTTTCCATTAAACATTTTATGTGTAGTAAGCGGCGTCAGCGGAAGCGGAAAAACGACACTTGTGAAATCCATCCTCTACCCTGCTCTTCAAAAACTGAAAGGCATACACGAAAACAGACCCGGCATTCACAAGAAAATAAAAGGAGATCTGGAGGGAATCAGTCATATTGAAATGATTGACCAGAACCCGATTGGAAAAAGCAGCCGAAGTAATCCAGTCACCTATATCAAAGCTTATGATGAAATCAGATCCCTTTTCTCTGAACAGCCATTAAGTCGCATCCGAGGTTTTCAGCCAAAGCATTTTTCGTTTAATGTTGACGGAGGAAGATGTGATGCATGCAAAGGCGAAGGCGAACAAATAGTAGAGATGCAGTTTCTGGCAGATGTGCATCTTACCTGTGAACAATGCAAAGGAAAAAGATTCAAAGAGGAAGTGCTCGAAGTGACTTATCAGGAAAAATCCATTTACGATATCTTATGTATGAGCGTGGATGATGCGATAGAATTTTTCCGAAATGAAAAGGACCTTGTGAAAAAACTTATGCCTTTGCAGGAAGTTGGATTAGGATATGTTCAACTCGGACAAAGCAGTGATACCTTAAGCGGCGGAGAAGCACAACGTGTAAAATTGGCTTCTTTTCTCGGGAGAGGCACCAGTCAGGGTTCAATTCTTTTCATTTTTGATGAACCAACAACCGGATTACATTTTCATGACATCAGCAAACTACTGAAAAGTTTTCATGCATTGATTGCAAACGGGCACTCAGTTCTTGTAATCGAACACAATACAGATGTGATTCAGCGGGCTGATTGGGTACTTGATCTTGGTCCAGAAGCAGGGGAAGGAGGCGGGCAACTTGTATTCGCAGGCACACCTGCTCAATTAAAAAAGTGCAAGGAAAGCGTAACAGGTAAATATATTTAGGATTAATTGTTGTTGGTTGTTGGTTTCCCTAGCCATAGGTTTAAACCTATGGCTAGGGCGAAAAGAAAATTATACACAGGTTGATCGAAATAATTAACCATCCTTTTATTTACCCATCTTCTTGATAAAAGTGATATAAGTTGGGAAGTGATCGCTATATCCGCCCCTATAGCTATTGCCATCCCATGTACGCATCGGATAGCCTTTAAAGTTTCCGATATTTTCAACCATATATTCTTTATTGAAAATAAAATGCTTGTAATAAAAAAAGCCCTCCTGTTCTTTGGAAAGCCAGGGAGCTGAAACTAATATCTGATCAAACAATCCCCACGCATCCTGATAGGCAAGTGTGCCGATTCCTTTTTTATACAAATTATACCAGGGATTATACATCTCTCTAGACCCCACCACCTGTTCAGGCTCCGGTTTTGCACCGATAATTTTTGTTAAACTGACATTTACAGGATCATCATTCAGGTCGCCCATCAGTACAAACTTTGCATTGGGATCTATTTTTAGAATAGAGTCCATATGATTGCGACATACCTGAGCAGCAGCAGCCCGCCCCGGAGCACTTCTTTTTTCACCACCTCTTCGGCTCGGCCAGTGATTGACATAAACATGAATTGTTTCTCCGTCAAATTTTCCTTTTACCCATAAAACATCACGGGTATAATAAGCATCCTTGGCTCCTGTCGGCAGTTGCACAAATAATTTGTCACTTGCTTCTACCGTAAAATATTTTGGATTGTAAAGAAGTCCAACATCTACCCCTCTCGCATCTTTGGAATCATAATGAACTATTGCATACTGTCTCTTTGCTATAAGAGGATGTTTCACTAAATCCCTGAGAACAGTGTCATTCTCTACTTCCGCCACACCAAGAATAGCGGGACCGTCAGGGGTTTGATCTGCCCCCATCTGAGAGAGCACTGTTGCTAATTTTTCAAGCTTGTCGTTATAAATCTCTGAATTATATTTTTTAGGCCCGTTCGGCAAAAACTCATTGTCATCCACCATCGGGTTGTCAATTGTATCATACAGGTTTTCGAGGTTATAAAACCCAATGATCGCTATTTTATATTGCGTTTTTTCTTGCTGCGAATAGGAACGTCCCGCGAACATCAAAAAAAACGAAACAAGAGTCAAATGTTTAAAAGACATAAATATGGAGATTAAAATAAATTTAGGCTTCGTACAGCCTCTTTTCCTGACTGGTTATGATTTAAAAGATGAATACTCTAATTGCACCTAAAAATAGGAAAACTAAATAATCTATTGTATTTTAGTCGATTAACTTAAAAATAATCTAGGCTGTTCTGAACAAAAATCAGAATAAGTTCCTATTTCCTTTAAGTTTGTACACGTTTTCCGAAAATCAAAAGAAATGATTAAACCAAAACTGCTTCTCCTGCTATTATTTGCAGGTAATATCGGACTTTCCTATGCGAAGAGTCCGACTCCCTCTCTGAGGGATACAATCCCTTTAAAAGACACTTCCATACAGGACTTTCAGGAAGGTGTTCTGGATAATATTCCCATTGTTTCTCTTGACGAGAACGATGCCGGCGATGGCAGCGCACAGAATGTCTCCTCCGTTTTGTCGGCAGGCCGCGATCCTTTTTTTGCCGCAGCTTCTTTTAACTGGAGTCCGGTTCGTTTTCGGATTCGCGGATATGATGCCGATCATTTCACCACTTATATCAATGGTCTTCCAATGGAAAACCTCGACAACGGGTTTGCACCTTTCGGACTTTGGGGTGGATTGAATGATGTGTTTCGTATGCGGGATGCTTCATCAGGACTTCAATACACCACTTTTGCTTTTGGTGACATAGGTAGCAATACAAATATTGACATGCGTGCGAGCAAACAACGTAAACAAACCAGTATTGGGTATGCATTGAGCAACCGCAACTACCGTCATCGTATGACATTTACACACTCCACAGGCATCAACAAAAAAGGCTGGGCGTTTAGTGTTAGCGGAAGTGCACGTTATGCCGATGAAGGATACGTGCCCGGCACCTATTTTCGTGGGTTTAGTTTCTTTGCTGCAGTAGATAAGCAAATCGGAAAAAATCATTTGCTTTCATTAAGTGCGTTTGGAGCTCCTACAGAAAGCGGCCGTCAGGGTTCTGCTGTGAAAGAAATGCAGGAACTTGCAGGTACAAATTATTACAACTCATTCTGGGGATTCCAGAATGGGAAAAAAAGAAATGCCAGTGTAGCCCGTACGAATCAGCCTTTCATATTTTTAAATCATGAATACAGAATTAATAATAATACAAGACTGAATTCCGGTGTAAACTTTTCATTCGGAGATCGCAGCGTTTCGGGACTTGACTGGTACAACTCTGCGGATCCTCGTCCCGACTACTATCGCTATCTACCCAGCTATTACACTGAAGAAGATCCCGGTCAGGCATCAGCCATGGCAGCTGCGATGAAAGCAGATATTAATTTACGTCAGATCAACTGGGATCGATTATACCTGGCTAACTCCAACAGCTTTGAAACTGTCAACAACGCAAATGGAATTACCGGCAATACTGTGAGCGGACGCCGTTCTCGTTATGTATTAGAAGATCGTGTGATTAATG
>JAULVS010000071.1:0-3987 GCA_032110905.1 Chitinophagaceae bacterium
ATGCTGTTCCTTCCTGGAACAATAACCACTATGTTCATTTTACAGAAGCACAGCATATAGTTGTGGAAGCCAGGCCGGAAGATCGTTTTATGCCCACGGCTGAAGCGCTTAAACCACTTATAAAAGGAGCTTCGCTGCTGTGCCTATGTTCTCCGCAAAACCCGACCGGCACTATGCTTTCCAAAGAAGAACTGGAAAAAATATGCGACCTGGTTATTGAAGAAAACAAAGAAAGGGGAGAAGGAAAAAAGAAACTGTTCATTTTGTTTGATCAGATGTACTGGACACTCACCCTCGGTGAAAACAAGCATTATACTCCTGTAACACTAAGACCCGAGCTAAAAGAAGTGACAATATTTGTGGATGGGGTCAGCAAGTCTTTTGCAGCGACTGGAGTGCGTGTGGGTTGGGCACTGGGCAGCGAAAGGGTAATTACAAAGATGAAAGCCATTCTTTCTCACGTTGGGGCCTGGGCACCAATGGCAGAGCAAAAAGCTGTTGCACAATATATCGGACAAACAGAAGTTGTAAACAGGTTTATGGCAGCTTTTAAAGAAGAGATACGCTACCGGCTTGAAACAATTGCTGCAGGATTTAATCATTTAAAACAGGAAGGGTTTCCGGTAGATGTCATAGCGCCGCAAGGCGCGATCTATCTTACCTTGAAGATCGATCTGAAAGGAAAGAAAAAACAAGACGGCGAAATACTGCAAACACAAGCAGATGTTACACAATACCTGCTCGAAGCCGCCAGTCTCGCCATTGTTCCTTTCTACGCTTTTGGCGCCTCTTCAGATTCACCCTGGTACCGGTTAAGTGTGGGCACCTGCCGCAAAGAAGATATCCCGGTTTTTCTTGATCTGCTTAAAAAAGCTTTGCAGGCTTTAAATTAATGATATGATTTCTATGTCGCCTCTTCTTTCTTCCAAGCTTCCTGATATTGGCACAAACATTTTTACAGTGATGAGTGCGCTTGCACAAGAGCATAACGCTGTTAATCTTGGTCAGGGATTTCCTGATTATCCTATGCAGGAAGAACTTGCAGAAAAAGTAGCAGCAGCCATCAGAGACGGGTATAACCAATATGCGCCTATGCCCGGATTACTTTCATTACGGGAACGAATAGCCGAAAAAACAAACAGGCTGTATCTGGCTAATATTCATCCTGAAACTGAAATCACCATTACGCCCGGCGCCACCTATGCCATATACACGGCGCTGACAACTATTCTTTCTCCGGGAGATGAAGTCATCATTTTCGAACCGTCTTACGACAGCTATATACCGAATATTGAAATCAACGGTGCAAAAGCAATTCCCCTTCCGCTTACTTATCCCGACTATCGCATTAATTGGGAACTGGTTAAGCAATCTGTAACACCACGCACCAAAGCAATCATCATCAACTCTCCACACAACCCAACCGGTAGTGTACTGGATGCATCAGATCTTCAAATGCTTAAATCAGTTGTTGAAGGAACAGGTATTTTCATTGTGAGTGATGAGGTATACGAACACCTGATATTTGACAGTAAACAACACCAAAGCATCCTGCGCGATCCGGAATTATTTACCCGCAGCTTTGTCTGCTTCTCATTCGGCAAAACATATCACTGCACAGGTTGGAAACTCGGCTATTGCATTGCCCCTTCATCATTGACGAAAGAATTCAGAAAAGTGCATCAGTTCAACGCCTTTACCTGCTTTACCCCCGCGCAGATTGCGCTTGCCGACTATTTAAAAAATGAAGAGGCATACCTTGCTTTGCCCCGTTTTATGCAACAGAAAAGAGACTATTTTAAGGAGCTGATGAATCAGACACGCTTCGATTTGCTGCCTTCCGGCGGCAGTTATTTTATCTGTGCGAAATATGACCGCATCAGCGACGAACCTGATTATGACTTTGCAGTGCGTCTCACAAGAGAAACAGGCGTAGCAACGATTCCTGTGTCAGCTTTTTACCACAATCGTAAAGACGACCGCGTTGTCCGTTTTTGTTTCAGTAAACAAAACAAAACCCTTCAGGAAGCAGCAATGCGTTTAAAAAATATTTAGAGCGTTGTTATTGGGATTCAGTTTCTTTTACTTCCGCGATACTTCTCTCCAATAATTTCTCCCATTGTTTTATTAATAACCTTACTTTCCAGCCAGGAGATAATATCAAGATAGGCAAAAGCCCTTGTCTCAAAACGATTTTTTTCTAGCCCCTTAATCTGACTAAGCAATTCCTGTAATGCGGAGCGTATTTGTCGGGCATCCGGATAACCCTTTTTCAGAAAACGAAAAACAGCCTCTTCAACAATGGTGAGATTTTTCATTCGCGACATAAACCGATGAACAGCTTTTACCAGGGAATCCAGGATATCGAAATTTCCCAGCTCATAATGGCACATTAAATGCATCAGTCGCGCATAGGACTGAAGATCCATCCGAAGATCAACGGGGCCATTGATAATTTCCTGCAGATAATCAATGGCTTTTTCATACTCACCGTTTCCAAAATAAAGAGAAGCAAACTTATAGTTGAAAACAAGAATCCTGTGTGGGTCTACATAAAGTTCATAATCAGAAAGCTTTTGCTCTATCTCCGGAATCAGCTTCACGCCTTCTGCAAAACATCCCTTCATCAGGTGCCCATTCATTTTTGCTCCATTAATATAGATTGAAATATGCGTTTTGAAATTATCATGACGAAGGGCATCTTCTGTCAACGCAAACTGCTCAAAAGAAGCAAGCGCTGCATCAAATCCGCTGAAATGTCTGAGATCAAATTGCGCATTTAATAAAGTATGAACTCCCTTGATATAATGTCCTGTTTCTATTGATTTTAACTTTGGATCATCGTCAAATAAAGCCACCCATTTCTGTGCATAACGGTAATACATTAAAAAATCCTGACGGATAAAGGCATACCAGCAATAACTCTGATAGAGATACAATTTTTCATAAAATCCTGATACTTTACCTTCATCTTTCGGAAGATTTGATTTAAAGTAAGCACGTATATCTTTTTCATCTTCCTCGTTTCTTGCGTGTCCGTTAAGTACATACCATCGATACAACAACAATGCCAGGTTGGATAATCTGGATACACGATCAATGTGCTCGCTATTGGCAAGAGCTTCGTCTGCAAGTTTTTGTGTTTTTTCCGTTGAGCTTCTTGTAATGTGGAGCAGCTCGATTTTTTTCTCGAGAGATAACAGTTGCACTAGTGTATTGAATTTGTGATGCGCAACGGCCTGCTCTTTTGCTTTTTCCAAAATGCGAAGACTCTGAATCTTCAGTCCTTTATTGTAAAGAATACGGGCATGATCTAAGTGTTCACTCAGCTGTAGATCAATGCTGTCGCCAGTACGCAACAGGCGAAGGCTCGACAAAAGTTCTCTGTATAAATGAACCTTGAGATTCGCCAGTTGTGCGCGGGTAAGATCAGGCAACTTCTTAAACAAAAGTTTATCATCGTACTCCTGCATCCGGTCGATCGCATCAAAAAGTTGTACAATTTTCAAGTCCTCCTTAGCCGAGCTTCGTTTGATATAAAGTTTAAAATGTCTTTTTTCCGCTTTCTCCAAAGAACGGATCAGCTGAAATAATATATCGGAATAGCGGTTTGCCATCTGTAGTGTGTTTCTTTAAAATCCTTTACAGGTAAGGGTTTCAGAAAAATATATGCCGTTAGGCATCATACTTAAAAACAGAATTTGATTTTTCTGCCCATCTCTGCAAAACTAATTTTACATCGTCAAACAATCGTGAAACATATGGCAGGCAACAAAAAGATAATTGTTTGACAAACGAGCCTCACAAAAGGTTCATTCTTACACAAAGTTACTTTTTTCATATGGCAAGCAATCGATTACGATCCGCTGTTTCTACAGTGGATCTTTTCGTTTATATGTGACGCCTGTTTTGTAAAAGAAAAGTTATCCTTTTGAAACGCATTGCTTAGCAAACAGCTTTTTTTCAGTTTATCCTTGTTTTTTTGCA
>JAULVS010000072.1:0-11549 GCA_032110905.1 Chitinophagaceae bacterium
ATGCCCGGTTACAAATCCTGCACTAACGCCAAGACTTTTCATATTTGTTTGTGGCACTATAGATTTTGATGCAAGCGGTAAGCTTTATTTGGGGTGTCAGAGTGCCATCCAGATTTGGCCTGGTGGCACTGTGCTTTCTTCTAATGGTAATTCAGAATTAATACAGATAGGTACAAAGGTTGTATGGAGAGATAATAATCAAAATCTTACAGGACCTTATTACCTGAATGATGGATGCCAAAGTTTGGGTTGTGTGGGTCAGGGTGTTTTGTCGGTTCAATTCAATTCGCTTAGGCTGGTACAAAGCCAGCCTTATAAACTGGATGTTGAATGGTCTACTTCTTTTGAACTGCAATCAGTTCGATTCGCAGTTGAGAGAAGCAATGATCAGCAAAACTGGGAAACAATCGGCGTGGTTCCTGCAAAGGGAAATTCTCAGGTAGTTCAGCATTATTCTTATACTGATTCTCGACCCAAAGCAGGTGTTAATTTTTACAGAGTTCGTGAAATTGATCAGAGTGGACAAAGCCTTATCTCGGATATTGCCAGAGCGACTATAGAAAGTAAAGATGAAATTTCGCTTTATCCGAACCCTGTAAAAGACCAGGCAAGTCTTTATTGCCAGGGCGGATTTCAAAACGGTACTGTTATAAAAGTTTTCAACCAGAATGGAGCATTTGTTCAGCAGTTCAGAACCGGCAATCCTGATGTTTTTAAATGGGATATTCGTGATTACAAACCAGGGCTGTATCTATTGCAAATTCAGGATATGAACACTATGCAGGTAAAAACAATTAAAATGATTCGGCAGTAAAGAAGTTGTCGGTTATCAGTTATCAGTTATCGGTGACAAACTGCTAACGAATAACTGCCAACTCATATCTCAAATCTCATCAATATTCTTTCGCTGCGCCTACCAACCAAACAACCAACCAACAACTTCTTCCCGGACTCCCGGTCTCGCGGTCTTTCCGTCTCCCGGTCTTCATACTTTCTGCTCTTTTTAAAAAATTATTTGGTTTTTAATTTAAAATTGTATATTTGTTCATCCTATCCTTAGTAAATCCGTCCCCTAAGTCCCTTATTTCTCCCTGAAAAACGAATTTCTTACCTCTAACTTAATTCGTTTTTATGAGAACTTTCTACCCCTTTGAATCATCGATTCAGCTTCGCCTTCAAACAAAATGGATTTTTATGATGAAGAAGCAAATTTTTGCATTTATTGTTTTTATTCTGCCGTTTACATTATTGGGGCAAACCAATACTTGGACTGCCGCAGGCGGTGGCGCATGGAATTCACCGACAAATTGGTCATTAGGTGCCGTGCCCACGGCTGCACATAGTGTCGAGTTTAATGGAGGAGTCCGAACTATTACAAATGTGCCAACTCAAAGTATTGGTGCCTTACGTATTATTGGTAATGCCAATATCACTCTTCTCCCTTCGACATCAGCGAACAGTACTTTGACAATCTCTTCCGCGGTTAATAACGCATTATTAGTTGAGTCGGGCTCCACATTACAAATCCGCGGTGCAGACGGAACTGGTCAGAATTATTATTCACTTTCTTTAACAACAGCTAATACAAGTGGCTTAATTTGTAACATCGCAGGAACCCTGATAGTAGGTAAGTCTAGTGCTGAATGTAGTCGAGGAGCTTTTTCAAAGGGATCTAGTGCAACTATAAATTTTCTTGCAGGTTCCACTTATAATCATGGTGTCAATGCCGGATCCATTCCTGTTGCTAACTGGGATATCTCATCGACTTGTTTAATTACAGGAGTTACAGGAAATTCTTCATCTTCATTTACAGGTGGACTTGGTGGTGTTCCTTGCGATCCTGTAGGAGCATTAGGTGTTCCCCCATTGAATCTTAATCAGTCATTTGGAAACTTTACTTGGAATTGTGCAGGCCATGTTGCTACAATTAACCTGAACTCACAACTTACAGATGTTCGCGGAAATCTTACTATTAATTCAGCCGGAGCGCCTTCGGGGAATAAAGTCGCTAATCCTGTTTGCTTGAGTTCAAATACAAATACTACATTGAATGTTGGAGGGAATTTCATTATTAGTAATACCGGCTTAGCCTCATGGTTTGCTTTGTCGTCAGGAACTGCAAAAATTGTTATGAATGTTTTAGGCAATTTCATTATGGATAGATCACTTAGTTTCTTTGATTATGCTATTGGGATTTCTTCTGTAACGCCTGGGGGGTCAGTTGTGAATGTAACAGGTAATCTAAATATTTCTGCAGGCTTATTCGATTGGACTTTTACTCCTGAAGGAGGAGTAAATTTCGCACAGTTATTTTTAAACGGTGATTTAAATTTAACAGGAACCGGCGGTATGACAACTTCAGTTATCAGTACTACAATGCCTAATGGAAAACTTATTTTTAACAGAAATGGATCACAATCTATGACTGTTTCAAATCCTGCAAATTTGATTTATACAAATTTCGAGATAGCTGCAACGAGCACGCTTAATTTGCTGTCTAATATCAATTTAACGTCCCTCAATTCTGTTATATATGCACATAAGGGTGGTCGATTTGAAGTTAAAACAGGAGGCACACTCAATATGGCTACGAATCAAATTTTAAGTTCAGCCGGCGCAGTAACCTCTTATAATAATGCGTTTATTCTCAATAATGGCGCCAATTTAATTACTGCAAATGTGAACGGTATACAAAATCTTGCAACGGGTTCTATTTCCTCATTCATTGCATCCCGCACTTTCAGCAGTGCCGCTAACTATACTTATAATGGTATTGCTGCCCAATCAAGCGGTATTTTTACAACAACACCTACTGCGAATACTGTCAATAACCTTACTATCGATAATACTTCAGGCGTGGCATCAACAGGTGTTACACTTCAACAACCTTTCTTTGTTAACGGCACACTTTCTCTTAATCAGGGTCATGTAACTACCAGCCAAACAAACCTGCTTACATTAAATGCTAGTGGTACTTTGGTGGGTGGTTCAGATAACTCATTTGTAAACGGGCCCATGGCTAAAGTTGGAAATACAGCCTTCACTTTCCCTGTTGGGAAATTAAATAATGGTATGCGTACCATTGGCATCTCCGCTCCAACATCTAATCCTACTACATTTAATGCAGAGTTCATGAGAGGCAATCCAAGAACACTTTATCCTTTTACTCCAATTATTAATGTTTTGGCCAATATAAGCGGTTGCGAATACTGGCACCTGAATCGTACCGCCGGTACCGGTAATGCCAGCGTTACGCTTTCATGGTCACCTTTGAGTAATTGTAATGGTGTTCAATATGTACTGGTGCCAACTTCGCTAGTTGTAGCTAGGTACAATAACACAACAGCTCCTTTTAACTGGACCAGTGAAGGGCGCGGAAGTTATTCTAGCGTGCCGCCTTTTGCAAGTGGTACAATAACGTCGGCTGCCGAAGTGACAACCTTCCGTGATGGGGTTGCAGCTCAAACACCTTTCACCTTAGGAACAGTGGTGTTTAACAACGTTCTTAATGTTAATAACATTGAGCTTCAGGCAAATCGTAATATGACTCAAACTCAAATCCTGTTCCTTAATCATAATGAAGCCAACGTGGCTCGTTATGAGGTTTTATATTCTCAAAATGGAATAAACTTTGAAAAAATATCTGAAGTTTTACCAATCAGAAACAATGGGAAAGAATCTGCTTATAATCTTTTGTTTCCAAATAAAGCGGGATCTACTCATTATTTCAGAGTCAAAACTATTGAAGTCGAAAATAAAACTTCATATAGTAATACAGCACAGCTGAATAGCATTGCTACAGATGGTATTCAAATACTTAGCAATCCCGTCATTAATAAAACACTTCGCTTTGTGTTAAGTGAAATGCCACAGGGAGCATATACAGCACAGCTGGTTAACAGCAACGGACAGATTGCTTATCAAAATGTGTTTAATCATTCATCAACAACAGCTCCATACGCAATGCAGCTTGCGCCATCACTTCCAATTGGTATGTATAACTTAATTATTACAGGTGCCGAAGGAAAAGTTACAAAAACAATTCTGATTCAGTAAAAATATAACGACCAGGAAAATCAAAAACCTGTGGCTTCATTGCTGCAGGTTTTTTCGGTTAAAGGGTTAACAGTTATCAGTTGTCGGTTATTTTTATGGTTAAAAACGGTCAACGTTATTTAGGCATCAACAAACCGCCAACCGCTAACCGCCAACTACCTCAACCGATCCATGCTTTGAACCAGCTTTTCATCTTTGCGAATGCCAAGTAAGGCCAGCACCAAAAAAACAGGAACGCCAAAAGTGAACAAGGCGGAGAAGCTGATTGCGCCCTGTATGAAGGTTTTTGTCTGGTACAGAAAAAATACAATATTCAAAATGTGTAACACTAAGCTTACTGCAACAATCAGCATTTGCTTTTTTCTGTTTTTGTAAAAGAAAATAGCAAGTACAGTGCTTAAGATCACTGCAACACATAGAATGAGTAAAAGAAAGTGTGACTTCGCATTTAATTCAATAAAAAGGTTATTGTCTTTGTTGCCTGTATAAAAAGGGAAAAACAAAGTTGCGGAACTGCAAGCAGAAGCAAGCAGTAGCCACAAGGTCTGAATGCGTTGTATCATAAAATAAAATTAACCTAATTCAGGATAAAGCGGATAGGCAGACATTAGCGTGCCTACTTCATTCTTTACACTGCTGATCACTGATTCATCATCCGTATTCGTCAATACACGGTCTATTAATTCCACCACCGTTTCCATTTGTGCTTCTTTTAGTCCGCGTGTTGTAATAGCCGGCACACCCACACGAATACCACTTGTTACGAATGGTGATTTGTCGTCGTAAGGCACTGCGTTTTTATTAAGTGTGATATGTGCTTTGTCGAGTGTTTCCTGGGCTTTTTTACCGGTGATGTTTTTATTGCGAAGGTCAATCAGCATCAGGTGATTATCAGTGCCATTGCTGATCAGTTGATAGCCTCTGTCAACAAATGCTTTTGCCATCGCCTGTGCATTCTTGATAATCTGTTGTCCGTATGCTTTGAAATCTTCAGAGAGAATTTCACCGAATGCAACCGCTTTCGCTGCAATCACATGCTCGAGTGGTCCGCCCTGCATTCCCGGGAATACCGCCAGATCCAGCAGTTGACTCATCAACCTGGTATTTCCTTTCGGGTCTTTGATGCCAAACGGATTTTCAAAGTCGTGACGCAATGCAATAATTCCACCACGCGGCCCGCGTAATGTTTTATGTGTAGTAGAAGTAACAATATGACAATGATCAAATGGATCATTCAATAATCCTGTCGCAATCAAACCTGCAGGATGTGCAATATCTGCCAGCAATAAAGCACCTACTTCATCCGCTACCGCCCGAATACGTGCATAATCCCAATCGCGGCTGTAGGCAGATGCTCCGCAAATAATCATTTTTGGTTTCTCTGCTCTGGCTGTTGCTTCGAGTTGTTCGTAGTTAATCAGCCCACTCTCGCGATCTACGCCGTAAAAGAAAGCCTGGTAAACTTTTCCGCTGTAGTTGGCCGGACTCCCATGCGTAAGGTGTCCGCCCATGCTGAGATCAAGCCCCAGGATTTTATCTCCGGGTTTCAAACAAGCGAGAAAAACTGCAGTATTGGCTTGAGCGCCGCTATGTGGTTGCACGTTGGCCCAACTTGCATTGAATACTTTTTTTAATCGCTCAATAGCAAGTGTCTCCAGCTCATCCACTACCTCACAACCGCCGTAGTAACGTTTGCCGGGGTAACCTTCTGCATATTTATTCGTAGCTACGCTTCCCATAGCCTGCATCACCTGCAGCGAGGTGAAATTTTCGGAGGCGATGAGTTCAATGCCATTGCGCTGACGTTGTAATTCCTTTTGAAGGAGTTCGAAAACTGCGGGATCGTTTGCCATAATGTAATAAAGAGTTAGAAATTGCCGCAAAAATAGGAAGCAAGTTCGAGTATCGCCAGTATGTTTTTTAATTTTTTGCACATTCTGACCGAGGTCATTTCGTGCTGCATGAAATGTGGTACTTTCGCTGGCTCTTATTAGTTGTGCTTTTTGATTCAGTCAAAAACGCTGATCAGATAGACTACAGGCCAAAATGTCCGAAAAGCTGATTCTGAACATGTTGCTTTTGAAGAATTTGGATTGATGGTCTTAAAAACATTAAACAATGAAAGCAATCATTCCTGTTGCAGGTGCCGGAACCAAATTGCGACCACATACTTACACGCAACCCAAAGCATTGATCCCCATTGCAGGGAAAACAGTGCTAGCCATTATTCTGGAACAGTTGCAGGATGCGGGCATTCAGGATTTTGTTTTTGTACTTGGATATTTGGGGGATAAAATTCAGGATTATGTGAAGGATAGTTTTCCTGGTATCAATGCGGAATTTGTATATCAGAATGAAAGACTTGGACTTGGTCACGCAGTGTCACTTACCAGAGAGAATATAAAAGACGAAGAGATTATCATTGTTCTTGGTGATACAGTTTGTGAATACGATGTGAAGTCGGTTGTAAATGCGCCGCAATCTGTTTTAGGAATTAAGAGGGTGGATGATCCGCGTTCTTTCGGTGTAGCGGAAATGGATGAAGAAGGAAAGATTCTCAAGGTAGTTGAGAAACCTCAGATCCCTAAAAGCAATATGGCGCTTGTGGGGATTTACAAAATCAAAGAATCTTCAGTATTGTTTGATTGTCTTGAAAGCAACATGAAGAATGGTGCTACTTCACATGATGAATTTAATTTAACCGATGCGCTTGAATGTATGATTGAAAAAGGAATAGCCTTTCATTCATTTAAAGTGCTGAACTGGTTCGACTGCGGAAACAAAGAATCGTTGCTTGAGTCGAATGCGACATTGCTGAAAAAATTCGGCAACTCAGTATCTGAACAGCATCAGTTCGACAATGTCATCATCGTGCCACCGGTAAGCATCGGAAAGAATTGTGAAATAAAAAATTCGATCATCGGGCCGAATGTTTCCATTGGTGAACATACAACGATAGATTCTTCAATTATCAAGGAGTCTATCATTGGCTCTTACGCAGACCTGGTAGATATTGTTTTAGAAGACAGTTTGATTGGCAGCGATACGGAAGTGAAAGGTGAAACGCGTAGCTTAAACATTGGAGATAATACAGAGATTGATTTGGGGTGATATCAGTTATCTGTTATCTGTTATCAGTTGTCGGTTAGCGGTGTCAGTTAGCTGCATCAAACTACAAATACGTCATTCTGAGCGTAAGCGAAGAATCTCTAAATTGGCAGAAGGAGTTAACAGTTATCGTTTTTCGGTTAGCGGTTGGTTTCTTCAGTCAGCGAAAATCGAACATTGAACAACGATTTATGAACTTTTCAAATAAAATCACAAAGCTATTTAACATTGAAAAGCCGATTATACAGGCCGGGATGATCTGGGCGAGTGGTTGGCGTTTAGCCAGTGCCGTTAGTAATGCAGGCGGACTTGGCATTATTGGAAGTGGAAGTATGTATCCGGATGTTTTAAGGGAGCATATACAAAAATGTAAGCAGGCAACCGCTCTTCCTTTTGCAGTGAATTTACCTCTTTTGTATCCCGACATTGATAAACACGTTCAAACGATTATTGAAGAGGGAGTCAAAATAGTATTTACCAGCGCGGGTAATCCCAAAATACATACACCTGTTTTGAAAGAGCATGGCATCGCTGTGGTACATGTTGTAAGCAGTAGCTTATTTGCGCAAAAAGCAGCCGCTGCAGGATGTGATGCGGTAGTAGCTGAAGGGTTTGAAGCTGGCGGGCATAACGGGAGGGAAGAAACGGCTACAATGGTATTGATTCCTGCAGTATGCAAGGCGGTTGATATCCCCGTGATTGCAGCAGGTGGTATTGCAACGGGTCGTCAGATGCTGGCGGCGATGGTGTTGGGAGCAGAGGCGGTTCAGATTGGCACCCGTTATGTTGCCAGTATTGAAGCCAGCAGCCATTTAAGTTTTAAAGAAGCCGTAATCAATAGCAAGGAAGGAGACACCAAATTAATGCTGAAACAGCTGGCACCTGTGCGATTATTGAAAAATCATTTTTATGCGCAAGTGAAGGATGCAGAAGATAAAGGTGCCAGCAAAGAGGAATTGATTGCCTTGCTTGGCAGAGCAAGAGCCAAAAAAGGAATGTTCGAAGGAGATTTAAGTGAAGGAGAATTGGAAATAGGGCAGGTGAGTGCTTTACTGGATGATATACTCCCCGCAGCACAAATCACTGAAAATATCTGGAGAGAGTTTAATGAGGCTTTAAAGAATCCGATTAGTAAATAGGTAAATTAAAGACCGGAAGACCGAGAGACGAAAAGTCCGGGAGACGGTAAGTCCGGGAAGAAGTTGTTGGTTATTGGTTTTTAGGCTTTTCCAATAATAATCAACGAACATCGATAAAGGATTTTCTCGGAGGAATACTCTGCGATAACCTCTTTTTCTCCTTTCTCTGCGCCGGAAAAAGATGAGTCCGGGAGGCGAAAAGACGGGGAGCCCGGGAGACGGAAAGACCAAGAGACCAAAAGACCGGGAGTCCGAGAGATGAGTTGGCAGTTATTCGTTAGCTGTTAGCAGTGTCACCAATAACTGATAACAGCTAACTGATAACCTACCTCCCCCCAACCACCCATTTCATCATTGTTTTCCAGCTTGGTTTTTTGCCATACATCAAAATACCTGTTCTGTAAATTCTTCCGCTCATCCAGGTGGTAAATAGGAATCCTCCGATAAGTAAAAGCATGGATAGTCCGATTTCCCAATAGGCAACAGTTTCGGGTATGCCTGAGGGTATACGTGCCATCATTACAATGGGAGAAGTGAATGGAATCATACTGCCCCAGACGGCCATTGGTCCTGTCGGATTTTCAATTGCTGATGTCATAATGATAAATGCAAAAATGATTGGCATGGTTACAGGCAACATTAGCGATTGCGCTTCCTGCGGGTCTTCATTTACAACACTGCCAATGGCGGCGAAGAGAGATGCATAAAACAAATAGCCCCCTAAAAAGTAAAATAGAAAACATCCGATAATCAGTGCCCAGTTTGCCTGCATCATATTTGCCTTAATACTCAGCATTTTCATAGCCAACTCATTCTGCTGGTTCATTGCATTGATTCCTCCACTCATTACGCCCGGTTCAGCTAAATTTTCCGCACCGAGAAAAAAAGAAGCGCCTGTTGATAGAATTGTGATCAATAATATCCATAATAATAGTTGGGTAAGGCCAACTGCTGCTATGCCGGTTATTTTACCCATCATTAATTGAAAAGGTTTTACACTGCTCACAATCACTTCAGCAATGCGATTCATTTTTTCTTCCATCACACCTCTCATTACAGCAGCTCCATATACAAATAAAGTGATATAAATAAGCAGTCCGCTGCCAAAGGCAATACCATAAGAGAGCGATTTGTTGTCTTCCTTCAGTTCAGTACCGCTTTGTTTATATGACCGGTAGTTGATAGGACTACCCTCCGTAGCTTTTCTGATGGAATCAAGCATCACGGTGCTTACTCCTTTTTGTTGAAGAATCCTGTCTTCGTCAATACGGGTCAGTTGCGAATTAATGGCTTCATCAACAGCAAGTCCGGTTTGTTTTTCTGAAAACAATCTGACGGAGTCGGCCTTGTTTTCATTTCCGTAAATAATTAGCAGTGCATCATATCCAATACTTCTGTAATTAGAGAGAGAGACGTTCTCGGGGTATTCTATTTCAACAGTCTCTTTGCTCTTTAATTTATTTACATATAGTCCCGTTTCGTCTTTAATTGCAACCTTAGATTTCGAGATGCTATTTGCGCTAAGGTAAGCTGAGCCAACAAAAAACAATATGAATATCAGCGGAAACAAAAAAGTAGACAGCAGAAATGTTTTGTTTCTCACCCTGGTGGTATACTCCCTGATAAATATGATCCTGATTTTGTTCATGTAATTAATTTTTAGAGGCAGGAATGACAAGATGATTAATTAGACTTTTCTTTTTGTTTATCAACCAGCTGAATAAAAATTTCATTCAGACTTGGAAGTAATTCCCGAAATGCATGAATTTGTTTCCCCTGATTCATGAAGTATTGAAGCAGATCATTGGTCTTCATATCAGGTTGGCATCTTATTTCCCACCTGTTCGATTTCTGATTTAATACTTGAAATTGTTCACTTGGAAAAAGGGCGTTGTCAGGCAAAGCCTCAATGAGAAAAGTATTTTTTTTGAATTGTTGTTTAATTTCGGAAACACTGCCATCCAATATTTTTTTCCCCTGATTGATTAATACAATATGGTCGCAGATTTCTTCCACCTGTTCCATCCTGTGTGTGCTGAAGATGATGCTTGCCCCTTTTTTTGCCAGTTCAAAAATTTCCTGCTTAATGATTTCCGCATTCAGCGGATCTAGTCCGCTAAAGGGTTCATCTAGTATGATTAAATCTGGCTCGTGCATAATCGTAGCGACAAACTGAAGTTTTTGACTCATTCCTTTCGATAAATCTTCTACTTTTTTATGCCACCATTCTGTCATCTCCAGTTTTTCAAACCAGTATCTCGACTTATCAAATGCTTCTTTTTTAGAAAGTCCTTTCAGCTGAGCGAGGTAAAGGATTTGTTCGCCTACTTTCATCTTTTTATACAATCCTCTTTCTTCAGGCATATATCCGATATTGGAAGGGTCTTTCTCGGGATTGTATGCTTTGCCGTTAAATAATATATTTCCTGCATCCGGATAAAAAATACCGGTAATCATTCTGATCAGGGTAGTTTTACCGGCACCATTTGGCCCGAGCAGACCGAAAATAGATCCTTTTCCCAGCGAAAAACTGATATCATCTACTGCAAGATGAGAAGCAAATTGTTTTTTCAGATGTTGTATGTCGAGCAAACTGTTCATGTATTATGAGTTGTGAAGTAAGAAGATTTGTTACATGATCCTTTTTATTGTCTGTTCAATTGGCTTTTATGATGCCTAATGAAGTCGCAATTGCATCGGCTACTTTTTCTCCGTCCATTGCTGCGCTTACAATACCCCCTGCATAGCCGGCTCCTTCGCCGCAAGGATAAAGTTCAAGTATTTGCGGATGCTGAAGTGTGGATGCATCTCTCGGAATGCGAACAGGAGAGGATGTCCTAGATTCAGTTGCAACCACAATGGCCTCATTGGTAAAATAACCTTTCATCTTTTTCCCGAAGGCCCGCAATGCTAGTCGGAGTCTATCTTCAATAAAATCCGGAAGGACACCTTGCAGACAAGAAGAGGTTAGTCCGGGTACATATGAGTTTTCAGGAAGTGAAGCCGACACCTTTCTGTCGAAGAAGTCTGCAACACGCTGCGCCGGAGCTTTGAATTTCCCTCCACCTGCATCAAAGGCAACGGTTTCGACTTGCTGCTGAAAAGCCATAAGTAATAGTGGGTCTTCTTCTGAAGTAGTATTATGTAGTTTTTGTTTTTTCATCCATTGCCAGGCATCTTTTTGTTCAACGGAAACAACCATTCCGCTGTTGGCATAAGGGTTATTTCTTTTAGAAGGGCTCCAGC
>JAULVS010000073.1:0-8895 GCA_032110905.1 Chitinophagaceae bacterium
ACTGCATTTTTGGAAATGGAAAAGTTCGTTTATCCAAGCTTGTTATGGTCGGCATACGGTGCTTGAAATCTCCATCCCAACAGTCGTATAGTTTTTGCGGGGAAGCGACAACTATCTTGACAACCACCGCTTTTCATCGCAAACGATATCGATGCGCCAGAAGAAGTCATTTTCGCATTGACATCTCGGTTGCCGATGATTTTGGTTTTTATATGTAACACAAGGGGGAATTCCCGCATGAGTGCAGGCGCAGGATGTTTATTTTTGATTATTCATTTTGTGGCTTTGTTTTTTTTCTTTCCAGTTCTACTTTTGACGATCCCACTTCATATTATAGCTTGGATTGTGGCGAGTAAAAAATGATGTATTACAAGAATAAAACGCCTTAATTTTCCAATTGAAAAGCTGTAAATATCCTTTCGAGGCTGTCCATGAGGCTTTGGTGAACGTCCCCGTGCATCGAAATTATATGATTTGCAGACTGCGAAAAATAATCGGCCAGTATCCGAAAGATGCCGCTCCGATTTTTCGTTCGACTGAGCAATCGTTTATTGTAACATTAAAAAACTTGCACTATGGCAAAGCATCTATGCCAAGTGGCATAGATCATAATGTCGATAAAATTTTGAGTGTCATTTCGATTGACCTGAAAGCGACCCAGAAACAGATTTCAGACACACTCGGAATGTCTGTGTGAACGGTTTCACGAGAATTAAAGCGCCTTCAAGAAGAAGGCGTAATCAAACGTGCTGGTTCGGATCGATCCGGTCACTGGGAAATGATCAAAGGGGACTGAATCTGCCTAGCATGTCCATCTGTACGCGTCAAATCATCCCCACGTCATTCCAAGGGGTTCCTGTATTTGATCCGTCCATGCGTATAAGCACACCAAATTTTCCCTGCTCCATTTTGAGAAGGGGGGGATTTTTATTGTTGCATCATGAGGATTTTTGATGTTTTGGGCGTGGGAAGCAGTAATCTTCTGGCGATGTTTCGGGCCATGCGAGTCACTTGTCACACTCCTCATCGTTTTGCATAGGTAAATTCGGCATCTACGCGCTCCCATCGATTGGAGGGCATGTCGTGCGGACTTTGCTCGGAAATTGTCTGGTTCTTTGTATTGCGTAGCCAAACCCGCAAGACGTGTGTGCTCAGTTGATGCGCTGCGCACCACGCAGCAATGCTTAGACCGCTATGCGGTAATTCGAAATTCGTTCCATCCAGGCTTGTCGCTTGTGCGCTCGACTCATATTCATCATCATCCTCTCGTGTGACTCAGGATGATTATCTCATAGGGCTAACACCCGTGATATGTGTGGATGATTTGACGCTTACGTAGAAAAAAAGATTAGGGAAAGATGGGAAAACGTACTGTTGGACACCTGGGAAATACGCAAGTAGTACAACATAAAACGCATCAAATGCAAAGGAAACGGTAGCGTGGTATAATTCGAGCAGTGAAAGTATGACGAAAGTGGTCAGTGACAAGCGAGCAGATGCATTGGGGGTGTATGATGTGACTGGGAACGTATCGGAGTGGCAGTTTATGTGGACTCAGCGGATGCCCCTTGGGATTCGAGGAGGTGGTTGGTACGATATTGGACACTACGTGCAAGTAAGCTACAACAGCAGTACCAATCCGGGTTTCATCTACGGGAGTAGTGGTTTCCACTTAGTGAGGACAGTCCCTTGATTATCTTTTCTTTCCTATCTTTCCTATCCCCCGTCATCATTATTTTGATCGTCGTTGCCTTCATTTTTGGTGGTCGTAGTACGTTAAAAAACGAAAAAAGGGGGCGCATTGTGATCAAAACGATCTATCATTATTTGGTCTTATTCAGCACATTGATGATGGTGATCGGTGGCAGTATTAGTGTCTTTATCGCTACTGCCAACATCATTTTTCCAGAACCGTATTACCAAAATTTCCAAGAGTATAGAATCAGCACCCAGCAAGCGGATCCAAAACAATTAAATGTGTCTGATGCCACGTTACGTGCACGCTATGATGAGATGGTAGAACTGGCACGTGCATCACAAGTCGCTCGTGACAAAAGCAGTTTAATCAAAAGTATCGGTTTTATACTCATTCCGCTCCCGATTTTTATTTATTTTCAGCGTCGAATGGCTAAGAACAATGAAGAATAAGGAGAATTATTTTTAGGGCATTCCTATAAACTACGTCATCATCGTAATATGTGACGGCTGCATTTCAAAGTTGGAAATCCGTAAGGAAGGCAAGGTTTTAGCCAACTACGACCGTGGCTGGGACCATCGCTTTAATACTGGCATGAGTATAATTAATGGCACCATCCGTCGAAGAATCAGTAACGATTTCTTAAGACTTCATGGATGCGCTTCACTTGATATTTTACTCAAGCTCGCCAGAAGCTGTATAAAGCTTTGGGCTTTGAGTAAGGAGGAATAAAAATGGCAAAAGATTTAACCACATCACAAATTGATCGACAGAATATCTTGAATAATGATCTGGCGGTTGAGGAAATACAAGCCAAGTCTGGTATGGAAGGAATCGTTTGGGAAGATAAAGTGTATGTAACACGTGAAATGACGGCCAACTTTTTTAATGTCGATATTAGAACAATCAGTCGTTATATTGAGCAAAATGGAGAAGAGTTAAGTAAAAACGGATATGAGGTGTTGCGCGGTAAACGGTTGAAGTCTTTTTTAGCTACTGCACAGAGTTCTGGTAAGGACATAAATGTCCCTACCAAGACAACGGTACTTGGAATATTTGATTTTCGCGCATTTTTAAATATAGCAATGCTTCTTTCCGAAAGCGATGAGGCTCGTGCATTGCGTCAGCTCATGCTCGATATTGTGATTGACCTGATCAACCGCAAAACCGGAGGCGGAACCAAATACATTAATCAGCGAGACAAGGATTTCGTTTATTCTTCCCTGCAGGAAGACAACTATCGCAGACAATTTACCGACGCTCTGAAATTATATGTTGAAGAGGATAAATATAAGTACGCCCATTTTACAGACATGATTTATGTCAGCATTTTTAAAGAAAAGGCAAAAGAATATAAAAAAATACTGGATTTAAAAGCGAATGATAAGGCTAGGGATACATTTTACAGTGAGATATTAGATATTATCGCTGCATATGAAAGCGGACTTGCTGATGCAATTAAACAAGAATATGAGCATTTAGGCCATGTGTTGTCCAAAGGTGAAGTTGAATCACTTTTCTACAGCTTTGAGAATTTGGCTTTGTGGAAGCCTTTGATTCATAAAGGACGAGTTAAAATGGCAAGCCGTGACATGGCGTTGCGAGATGCGTTTCATTATCAACTTTCAGAGTATATTAACCCGCTGGACAAAGATGAATACCAAAAATTTCTTGGAGCAGCTGGAGATGAATTGGAGCGCTTGATGGCAGAGAACCAAGAGGTTCTGAAACGCCTGAAGGAGCGTGAGTGATTTGGACAGTATCATTTATATCACTTTGGAACAGGCACAGGACATTCATGCAAAAACCATTAAGTACAGTGGTGGAGGAACATATGAACATTTTGACCTTGGCCGTCTAGATAGTGTGCTGCAAAACATTCAGAACGATATTTATTATCCGACATTCGTAGACAAGCTCACTCATCTGTTCTACTGCACATGTGAATTTCATTGTTTTGCTGATGGGAATAAAAGACTGGCTATTACGCTCTGTGCTCAATTCTTGCTTTTTAATGGGTACATGGGTGTTGCAAAGAACTTTTTTATGATTACAGAAAATATTAGTTATCAAGTGGCGGCTGGAAAAATCAAAAAGGAATTATTACATCGAATTATGACCGCCATCATGGATGGTACATATAACTACGAGGAAGAATTGAAACTTGAAATATTAAATGCAATCAGATAGGCGATTTTCTTAAGGGATAATATACCCATCTACACCTTTTAACGAAAGGTCGGTACCGTGTGCATTTGGTATTAAAAATGGTCTCTTCTTTCAACGGAGGAGGGGCTACCGTTGACTTGTTTCCGAGAACGCTTAAAAGCAGTTGATAGCGTGGACATATTTCCTTGAACGAGCAAAAGCTGTAAAACAACGTAGACGTATTTCCTTCAACGGAAAACTAGTAAAATACATCCCCAACATCAATCTGATGCTATCGTTCCACCACGTCGAGACGGTCGTATTGATGTCAAGGAAACCATGATGCGTGTGTGAAAAACCTAGTAATAGTGTGAGTAATACTAACCACGGATTAAAACATCTATGCAGAGCGATTCCCTTTACGGAGAAAGCACAGTAATTTTTAACCAATCAGATTCCTGTATTCAATCCGTGTTTAGTATAAGCCAAAGATTGAAAAACCCAAAGTGTTTATTTCTTATGGGCACCGCGATAAACCGACTTGCAAAAAATTACTTCGCCGTAAAAAAAGGGCTCTTTTGCGAATATTTATGAGTGGTGATGGGGTTTATAGAGGTGCCCTTAAAAAAGACCGCTCAGACGAAGACTTACCCTTTCAAGTGACGCTCGATTTTGGCATTCCGCTCTCAGCGAAAATCACGCAGAATGGCGATGTATTCTCGGTCAATGACAACTACTCGGTTGCTTACTTCAAGCAAGTCGACACCACCCTCATTACGGAAATCACCAAAAAGAAGCCACACTATGCCGTGATTCGTGACGGTAACTTTACAAACGCCAGTGCGATAGTCAATTTCGATCAGGTGGTTGCCACCTACAGCCCGAACACGGAAAGGAAGGTGTTGTGATGGAGGAGAAGAAACGGAACCCTCAAAAAGAGATTCACCAATCATTGCATAGCGAATCTGAAAAAAGGCAGACCCTGTCTGCCCAATCCGATACGCAAGTGTATGAAGCCATCCGTACCGCCCTCGAGGATGCACGGAAAAAGGTGGTCGTCGCCGTCAACACGGCGATGGTAGGCGTATATTGGGAAATTGGTCGACAAATCAGCAAAGCCGTGGGAGAACGCGCCGAGTATGGGCGCAGTCTGCTTGCCTATCTTTCCGAACAGCTGACGGAAGATTTCGGCAAAGGTTTTACCGAACGAAATTTACGTGCCATGCGTCAATTTTTCGATACGTTTCCCAATCGGCACACGTTGCGTGCCGAATTAAGCTGGTCACACTACCGTCTGCTGATGCGGATTGACGAGTCGAACCGTCGCGCGTTTTATCTGACCGAAAGCGCAAATACAGGCTGGACATCGCGGCAGTTGGAGCGACAGATCAATTCGTTTTACTACGAGCGTTTGCTTGCCACGAAAAAGGAAAACCGCCCTGAAATCGCGAGCGAAATTTTCAACCTCGAACCGAAAACCGAAGCGGATTATATCCTCAAAGACCCGTATATCTTGGAGTTTCTCGACTTGAAGGAAAACGCCAAATACAGCGAGAGCGAACTTGAACAGGGCTTGATTGACAAACTACAAGAGTTCCTACTCGAGCTGGGCAAAGGCTTCTCCTTTGTGGCACGGCAAAAGCGCATTACCACGGAACACGGCGAGCATTACTACATCGATCTCGTATTCTACAACTTTATTTTGAAATGCTTTGTGGTGATCGACCTCAAGGCAGGAAAGCTGACCTACCAAGACGTGGGACAGATCGATTTTTATGTCCGTTTGTTTGACGAAAAGATAAAACAGTCCGATGACAACCCGACCATCGGCATCGTCCTCGTGACGGACAAGGACGAGAGCATTGTCAAATACTCCGTACTTGCCGAAAACGAGAACCTTTTCGTATCAAAGTATAGGCTTTATCTGCCGTCAGAAGAGGAACTGTGCGCCGAATTGCAACGGGAGCGTGAACTCATCGAGCGGCAGATTGAAGAGGAACACGGAGGTGACGGCGAATGAAATGCCAGTTTTATAAAAAACACGGATTAAAAACAACGATGCAGAGCGATTCCTTTTACGAGAAGGCACAGTAATGTTTAACCAATCAGATTTCTATATTCAAACAGTGTTTAGTATTAGTGTTAATAAAATAAAAAAACATCTTAAACTTTGAAAATGTAATAAAATGGCGATATAATGGGCACAATAATGATAAAGAAAAAATATCTTTAGGGGACATGTTTATGCTTATTAGATTCAGCGTTGAAAACTTCAAATCCTTTCATGATAAACAAGAACTTGTCATGATTCCAGCTAAAAAACTTAAAACCAATAAGGAACATGTGATTGCTTTGAGCAAGGTCTCTGTGCTTCGTAATGCAACCATCTATGGAGCGAATGCTTCGGGTAAAACGAATATTATTGATGCAATCCGTTTCGCAAAGTATGTGATTACAAAAAAAAATCCGATCGAATCCAGCAAAATGTACTGCC
This sequence comes from Chitinophagaceae bacterium, assembly GCA_032110905.1. Taxonomy (GTDB): domain Bacteria; phylum Bacteroidota; class Bacteroidia; order Chitinophagales; family Chitinophagaceae; genus Lacibacter. The sequence continues at coordinate 6,339 of JAULVS010000073.1, forward strand.
GTGTATTCTCTGAAAATCAAGAAAAGGAAAGCAAATTTGAATTTGAAATTTGCAAAAATGGAAAGTTTTACGCCTATGGTTTTAGTATTTTACTGAGCGAGCAGATTATAAAATCTGAGTGGTGCTATGAACTATTACCGAGAAGGAATAAGCAGACCATGCTCTTTGAAAGGGAGACCGATATCAGCAGACTTGAACTTGGTGAAAACCTGATACTCAATGAAATAGATACCATGCGTTTCAAAACCTATAAAATGGACTTCGAAGATAATAATACGGGTCTTTTTATTGGAGAAATGAACCGCAATAAGAAGATGAATAAGGAATCGAAACTGAACTTTTTCAGAGATGTTTTTGAATGGTTTGATGAGGATTTGGTAACGATATTCCCTGACCAACCCATTACCGATTTTGAATACTTTTATGGTGATGGTGGTAGTGATAAGATCAATGAAATCATTGAGTTGTTTGATACAGGAATATCTAAAGTTAAAATCAAAGAGATATCAGTGGCTGACTTGAAGAATAAAATTCCTACTAAAATAGCAGAATATATTCTGCAATCTTTCAAAAACAAGCTTGAAGATGCTGAGGACAGTATGAAGGCGAGGGTGTCACTAAGAACGAACACAGCATTCTACAATATAAAGGGAGCTAAGGGTGAAGACCCAGTTATTACGACGATTATGCTTGAACATGGCAATTCATGTAGTGACTTTGAATTTGAGGAAGAGTCTGATGGCACAAGAAGATTGTTTGACTTGCTGGACATTTTAATAAGCAATAAAAAGAATAAGATTTATGTGATTGATGAACTCGAGCGAAGTCTGCATCCAAAGCTGACTTATAAGTTCTTGGAGCTCTTCTTCGAGCACCTTAAGGAAAATAATACGCAACTTATTTTTACAACGCACGAATCGACTATTATGGATCAGGAGTTATTGAGACGAGATGAAATCTGGTTTGTGGAGAGAAACAAAGACAATGTTTCACACCTGTATTCACTGGATCGTTTCAAAGAGCGCTATGATAAAAAATTGAGCAAGGCATATTTGGAAGGTAGATACGGTGCTGTGCCAGTGCTGAAAAACTTTTCTGATCAGGTGGGTGATGACGTATGAGCCCACTAAGAGAATTTAGGTCGCTGACAGCTAGATTTGAAGAAGACATTGAGATTGAACTTTTGAGAAGATATTATTTGATATTCGAAGGTGCCAATACTGAAAGAAAGTACTTTCAAGGCATTGATAACAATAGAAAAGAGCTTGGAATCAATAGTCAAATTGAACTGGTCATTCTTCATAAAGAAGGTGAAATAAGTAGTTTTAGCCATCCAATTAAACTGCTGGAACTGATTGAGAAAAAGAAAAAATCCTTAAAACGTGATGGGAAGTTTGATAAAGAAATAGATAGATTTGTAATTGTTTTTGATCGTGACAGCTATGAAAAGTCAGAGGATTATGTTGGATTTATTGAAAAAGCAAGTGCCGATAACATTCTGACAGTGACGAGTCCGTGTTTTGAACTGTGGTTGATTTTGCATTATGAAGATGCTGTTGAGAAGCTTATTACACTTCACAAAGAGAGTATTTTTCAAAATGAAAAAGTAAGTATTTCGCACACCTTTGCAAGTCGATTGTTTTCTGAAATATCAGGAACTAATCCGAAATCAGGGTCATTTTTCAATAAACTAAAAAGTGGGATTGACCTTGCTATTCAGCAAGAGAAGGCCTTGGAACAAGATATTTTAAGAATGGCGACAGAAATCGGATCAAGTGTTGGCGTTTTGATTGAGCAGATGCGAGAAGATCCGAGAAATGTTTTGTAAGCAATGACAACAGGTTAAGAGCTTCCCTAACAGGGCAAAAGCATTTACTCTTGACCAAAAAACACTGTGGACAGCGCTCATTACTCAAAGACGCACGGAATATTTTTTGCGCAGACTTAATCGACCTATTTTTACTTGTTTGAGCTTCCAAAAGAAGGTCAAGTCCAACATAGTGTGAGAAGAGGAGTCCTGGTCATGGGATAACATCGGATTTTTGAACATTGAGGGAGCCATTTTCGAAAACTGTGGGAATACGAAGCACGATTTCAATACCGTCCCCTATCGGGGAAAACGCCTTTTGCTTCTAGCATAAAGAAAGCCACGTTGCTCGGTGGGAGTGAAAAGCGGAGTCATAGCACCGATTGGAACGCTGGTTTGAAATCCAGACTCCACGCATAAGCCATATGCAACCGTTTATTTTATACCGATACCGGAATCATGTTTACACGGTGCCAGTGTCGACATATGATGTAGTTGAGGTGATTCGGTTGAAATACATGAGTATATCAGAGGCGAGCAACAAGTGGAACCTCAGTGCCCGCAGAATACGTGTGCTGTGTTCGCAGGGGCGCATCGAAGGTGCTGTACAAATCGGGAGAAACTGGTCAATTCCAGATGATGCAGTCAAGCCGGCCGATGCCAGAGTACGTCATAGAAAACCATATCAAGGGGTCGTGTATGACTTCAGCACAATAGAAGAGATGAAAAAAAAGATCGACTCGCATAGAC
>JAULVS010000074.1:0-9121 GCA_032110905.1 Chitinophagaceae bacterium
TGCAGAGCTTTCATGACCGTATAGTGAAAGTTGATGTTTTTCTCAAGCTTGATAACGTTGTTCATACCATAAAGGATAAAGTTGCCGAAATAAAAATTCATATTCCACGCCAGCAGGTTTTTGTTAAGCAGTCCTCCAAATCCTTCGAGCAGTCGTTCGATGAGGCATTGGATGCGGCAATCAATCAACTTAAAAGAAAGAAAGAAAAAATTGCTGTTTCTTAAGTTCTCGGCTCTCTCTTAATTATATCAAAAACAGTATTCTTTTTCGGGTAAAAAATTTTTCTGTTTCATGTTTTCCTTTACCTTTGCCTTCCCAAAAATGGGGGTGTATTCCTGTGTTTACACCAAAGGTCTTTGATTACTGTTGTACGAAAAGCCACTTTAGCTCAGTTGGTAGAGCAGCTGATTTGTAATCAGCAGGTCGTTGGTTCGAGTCCGACAAGTGGCTCTTTCTTCATGTCGGAAGCGGCCCTCGGGTTGGTTCGATAACAGCAGAGAGGGGCAGGTTCCAGAGTGGCCAAATGGGGCGGACTGTAAATCCGCTGTCTTTCGACTTCAGAGGTTCGAATCCTCTCCTGCCCACAGTTTTTTGAATAATTGGAAAGGGCAGACCAAAGTAAAGGTTTGTTCTTTAAAATGGTTCGGGGTAAGTTTGCCTCGTTCTTTATAAAAGCGGGAGTAGCTCATTTGGTAGAGCGGTAGCCTTCCAAGCTTCAGGTGGCCGGTTCGAGCCCGGTCTCCCGCTCTTTAAAAGTTCTTTTAAATAGTGTTGTTGATGTGAGTTATTCTCACTGCACTACCAGCCGTTGTAGCTCAGGGGTAGAGCACTTCCTTGGTAAGGAAGAGGTCGTGAGTTCAATTCTCATCAACGGCTCAAAAAAGTTAAAAGCGAAAAGTTAAAATTGAAAAGTGAAGCATATGCTTGATAAAGCCTACTTCCAACTTTAAAGGTTTAATTTTTTAGTTTTAACTATAAAATTGTTTCACCATTTTGTAAACAATAAATAAAAAACAAATAAGATGTCTAAAGAGACCTTTAAGCGGGAGAAACCGCACGTAAACGTAGGAACTATCGGTCACGTTGACCATGGTAAAACCACTCTGACAGCTGCGATCACAGACATCCTTTCTAAGAAAGGTCTGGCGCAGGCTAAAAAGTATGATGAGATCGATGGTGCTCCTGAAGAAAAGGAGCGCGGTATCACCATCAATACTGCTCACGTTGAGTATCAGACAGCTAATCGTCACTATGCGCACGTTGACTGTCCTGGTCACGCCGACTACGTAAAAAATATGATTACAGGTGCTGCCCAAATGGATGGTGCCATCTTGGTTGTGGCTGCTACTGATGGTCCTATGCCTCAAACAAAAGAGCACATCCTTCTTGCCCGTCAGGTAGGTGTACCTAAGATTGTTGTATTTATGAATAAAGTTGACCTGGTTGACGATGTTGAATTGCTCGAACTGGTTGAAATGGAAATTCGTGATCTGTTAAGCTCATACGGTTTTGATGGTGACAATACTCCAATCATACAGGGTTCTGCTACAGGAGCACTTGCCGGTGAAGAAAAATGGGTGAAAGCAGTTGAAGATCTGATGGAAGCTGTAGATAGCTATATTCCTCTTCCTCCCCGTCCGGTTGATCTTCCGTTTCTTATGAGTGTGGAAGATGTATTCTCTATCACAGGCCGTGGTACTGTTGCTACAGGTCGTATTGAGCGTGGTATTGTAAAAGTAGGGGAAGCTGTTGAAATCGTAGGTTTGGTAGAAGCTCCTTTAAACTCCACTGTAACAGGTGTTGAGATGTTCAAAAAATTATTGGATCAAGGGCAAGCCGGTGATAATGCAGGTCTTCTTCTCCGTGGTATTGAGAAAAAAGATATTCGTCGCGGTATGGTTATCTGTGCTCCGAAGTCTATCACTCCTCATACTGAATTCAGAGGGGAAGTTTACGTACTGAGCAAAGAAGAAGGTGGACGTCATACTCCATTCTTCCAAAAATATCGTCCTCAGTTCTATTTCCGTACTACAGACGTTACTGGAGAAGTAACGCTTCCTGAAGGAACAGAAATGGTAATGCCTGGTGACAACATCAACCTTATGGTTAAATTGATCGCTCCAATTGCGATGGAAAAAGGGTTGAAATTTGCGATCCGTGAAGGCGGACGTACAGTTGGTGCCGGACAGGTAACTGAGATTCTGAAGTAAAACAAAAGGCTTCATTTTGAAAGGAATGAAGCCTTGTTTCTATCTTATATTTGCAAAAGTACTTAGGCATGCCCTGAGTACTTTTGTTTCTTAAGCAGAAAGGAACAATACTAAGGTATACGGGTATAGTATAACGGTAGTACAGAGGTCTCCAAAACCTTCAGTCTGGGTTCGAATCCTAGTACCCGTGCAAAGCAAAACACCGGATATTTGCCCGGTTCTTTTGTGAAACAATAATAAAAAAACATTCAATGAGCAAGTTGACAGCCTATTTCAGGGACTCTTACCGGGAACTGATAGAAAAAGTAACCTGGCCTACATGGCAGCAGTTACAACAATCGACGATGATTGTATTGGTATCAACCATCATCATTACTCTTATCGTTTGGGCAATGGACTTCGGTATTGCGGGTCTGCTTGATCTCGTCTACTCATTTTTTAAATAAGCGGTAATCATGGAAACAGGAACAGTAGAAACCAGCAAATGGTATGTGCTTAGGGTTGTAAGTGGGAAAGAAAGAAAAGTAAAAGAATACCTCGATAAGGAAATATCACGCAGCGGTTGGGATAAAATTGTGAAACAGGTATTTCTGCCAGTAGAAAAAGTTTACAAAGTACAGAATGGGAAGAAGGTAGTTCGTGAACGAAATTTCTACCCAGGTTATGTGATGATTGAAATTGAAGGAGGAAATATCAACGATGATATACGCGAAACAATCAGCAATACCAGCAATGTCATTCATTTCCTTGGTAAGGAAAACCCCATTGCCCTGAGGAAAGCCGAGGTGAATAAAATGCTAGGCAAGGTTGACGAAATGTCTGATGCAGGCGGAATGACCATGAGTGAACCATTTATCATTGGTGAAACCATTAAAATTATTGATGGGCCGTTTAACGACTTTAATGGGGTAATAGAAGAAGTAAATGATGAAAAGAAGAAACTGCGTGTTACAGTTAAGATTTTTGGACGCGCCACCCCTGTAGAATTGAATTATATGCAGGTGGAGAAGATTGCCTGATTTCTCTGATTAATAAAGTTATAGCCCGTCCATTTGACGGGCTTTTTTGTTTGAGGCTTATATTTTTTGGATCTTTTGACAGGAACATTTACCTTTGCGCTCCCTAAAAGTTCTTTGGATACTGGTTTCATAACCAGGCATCAGAATTTGGGAGTCTCGCCTCAGGCGGGGCGTTATCACCAAAAAAACATTTAAAATGGCAAAAGAAATCTCCGGATTCGTGAAGTTGCAGGTAAAAGGCGGTCAGGCCAATCCAGCACCTCCGGTAGGTCCGGCGCTCGGTTCCAAGGGCGTAAACATTATGGAGTTCTGCAAGCAGTTCAATGCTAGAACGCAGGACAAACCGGGAAAAGTACTTCCCGTTCTCATCACAGTTTATTCCGATAAGTCTTTCGACTTTATCATCAAAACCCCTCCGGCTTCGATTCAGCTGTTAGAAGCAGCTAAGATTCAGAAAGGATCTAAAGAGTCTAACCGTTCCAAAGTAGGTAAAGTAACCTGGTCGCAGGTAGAGGCAATTGCTCAAGACAAGATGCCTGATCTGAACTGCTTTACACTGGAAAGTGCAATGAGCATGGTTGCCGGAACAGCCAGAAGTATGGGGATTACTGTAGAAGGAAAAGCTCCCTGGGAAAATTAATCATTCACCTGTTCGCAAAAGCGGACATAAATTCTTTCACATATGTCATTGACCAAAAAAAGAAAAGTTGCTCAGGCGAAGGTGGATGCCAATAAAATTTATTCACTGAAAGAGGCTTCTTCCCTGGTAAAAGAAATTAATTGTACAAAATTTGATAGCTCCGTTGACGTACACGTACGTCTTGGTGTTGATCCCAAAAAAGCGGATCAGGCCATCAGAGGAACTGTTACTCTCCCTCACGGAACCGGTAAAACTAAACGAGTTCTTGTTTTATGCACGCCTGATAAGGAAGCGGATGCAAAAGCTGCCGGAGCTGATCATGTCGGACTCGATGAGTTCATTACAAAAATCGAAGGCGGCTGGACAGATATCGATGTGATTATTGCAACACCTGCGGTGATGCCTAAAATCGGTAAACTTGGTAAAGTACTTGGCCCCCGTAACCTTATGCCCAACCCCAAAACCGGAACTGTTACGAACGATGTAGCTGCAGCGGTGAACGAGGTAAAAGGCGGTAAAATTGCCTTCAAGGTTGACAAAGCAGGTATCGTGCATGCATCTATCGGAAGAATCAGTTTCTCTCCCGAGAAGATAGCAGAAAATGCACAGGAAATCCTGAATGCATTGGTAAAGGCAAAACCATCTACAGCTAAAGGAATTTATCTGAAAAGTATCTACATAGCCAGCACAATGAGCCCTGGTATCGCTGTTGATACCAAAACATTTATTAACTAATCCTTTCAGGGTTTAAAACCGAATAATATGACGAAAGATCAAAAAAATGAAGTGATTGAAGTACTGAAAGGAAAGTTCTCTCAGTACAATAATTTTTACATCACTGATACAGAATCGCTCTCCGTTGAGCAAATCGGTAAATTGCGTCGTGCCTGCTTCGACAAGCAAATTGAAATGAAGGTGGCCAAAAATACACTGATCAAAAAAGCGCTCGAATCCCTTGATGCAGAGCGTTACGCCGGTGTATATGATGCTTTACACAATGTAACTGCACTTCTTTTCTCTGAAAATCCTAAAGAGCCTGCTATGATTATCAGCTCTTTTCGGAAGCAGAGCAACGGTGAGAAGCCGGTTCTGAAGGCAGCATTCATCAATGGTGATGTATATAGCGGAGACAATCAGTTGAAAGCATTGACTCAGATCAAGACGAAGAACGAATTGATCGGAGAAGTGATCGGATTGCTCCAGTCTCCTGCCAAGCGTGTGTTGTCAGCTCTTCTACAACATGCAGAAAAGCAAGGCGAAAGCGCTTCTGCTGAAGTATAATTTGTTTCCATTTAGGAACTAACGATAAACCAACGCCCCTGAGGTTAAAATGTGGCATATTATTCACCATCCGCCGGATTCGCCCATAAGAGGTCGGAAATGAAGGCGGTTAAATTGTAAAAAATGGCAGACGTAAAATCATTAGCTGAATCATTGGTCGCATTGACCGTAAAAGAAGTACAGGAACTCGCTGACGTTCTGAAAACAGAATATGGCATTGAGCCAGCTGCTGCTGCTGTAGTTGTTGCTGCAGGAGATGGCGGTGGAGCTGCTGCTGTTGAAGAGAAAACAGCGTTCGATGTTATTCTGAAAAGCGGAGGAGCTTCCAAACTGAATGTAGTTAAGATCGTTAAAGATCTTACAGGTCTTGGACTGAAAGAAGCAAAAGAACTGGTTGACGGCGCACCCAAGCCTGTAAAAGAAGGTGTTTCTAAGGCTGAAGCTGATGATATCGCAGCTAAGCTGAAAGAAGCTGGTGCTGATGTTGAAATTCAGTAATCTTTTTTGAAACAGTTGAACCCCGGGAGAACCGGGGTTCTTCTACTATAGGGCAATCAAATTTTGTTCCCAAAAGCAGAATCCTTAACTTTGCCCTCCCTAATTTTAGGCTGAATAGCAGTTGGCGCCCATCATCAGTCATATATAACTGAAAATCAATATACCTGTCCCTTGCGGACGGGTCGCTATTCTAGTGCACAAACTTATTAAAACCGGTTTAAGCGTATGTCTTCAACACGTGCTGCAATTGCAAAAAGAGTCAATTTCGGAAAAGTTAAAAACCTTGCAGAAATTCCTGATCTCTTAGGTATTCAAATTCAGTCTTTCAAAGACTTTTTCCAACTTGAAACTACGCCCGATAAGCGTAACAATGAAGGTCTCTTCAAAGTTTTTAAAGAGAACTTCCCCATTACAGATACTCGTAACATTTTCGTGCTCGAGTTCCTCGATTATTTTATTGATCCACCGCGTTACACCATTGATGAATGTATGGAACGCGGTCTTACATATGCCGTACCGCTGAAAGCAAAACTGCGTCTCAGCTGTAACGATGAAGAGCATGTCGATTTCCAGACAATTGTACAGGACGTGTTCCTGGGGAATATTCCTTATATGACTCCACGTGGTACTTTTGTTATCAATGGAGCTGAAAGGGTTGTAGTTAGTCAGCTGCACCGCTCTCCGGGCGTGTTCTTCGGACAAAGCATTCACCCTAATGGAACTAAAATTTACAGTGCACGTGTGATTCCGTTTAAAGGTGCCTGGATGGAATTTGCTACTGACATTAATAATGTTATGTATGCTTATATTGATCGTAAGAAGAAGTTTCCAGTTACGACACTCCTTCGTTCGATTGGCTACGAAACAGATAAAGATATTCTCGAACTCTTTGGTATGGCTGATGAAGTGCCTGCCGATAAGAAATCTCTCAGCAAACACGAAGGCAAACGCATTGCTGCTCGTGTACTCCGTACATGGGTGGAGGATTTTGTAGATGAAGACAGCGGTGAAGTCGTGAATATGGAGCGCAACGAGGTTATTCTTGAAAGGGATCAGATCCTTGATGCAGAAGCGATTGATGTTATCAGTGAAATGGGAGTGAAAAGCATCTTCGTTCAGAAAGAAGAAGTGAGCGGAGACTATGCAATCATTTACAATACGCTGAATAAAGATACTTCTAACAGTGAGCTTGAAGCCGTGCAGCATATCTATCGTCAGTTGCGTGGAGCAGATGCCCCCGATAATGAAACAGCTCGCGGTATCATTGATAAACTGTTCTTCAGCGATAAGAGATATGATCTCGGTGAAGTTGGTCGTTACAAAATCAACCGTAAACTCAATCTCACTTACCCGCTTGATAAAAAAGTTCTTACCAAAGATGACATCATTTCCATCATTAAATACTTGGTTAAATTAACCAACGCTAAAGAGGAGATTGATGATATTGACCACCTTAGTAACCGTCGTGTTCGTACCGTTGGAGAACAGCTTTACGCACAGTTCGGCGTTGGTTTGGCAAGGATGGCGAGAACAATCCGTGAGCGTATGAATGTGCGCGATAATGAGGTTTTCACTCCGGTGGACCTGATCAACGCGCGTACCCTTTCATCAGTAATCAATTCATTCTTCGGAACATCTCAGCTTTCTCAGTTCCTAGATCAGACAAACCCGCTCTCAGAAATTACACATAAGCGTCGTATTTCTGCACTCGGGCCAGGTGGTTTAAGTCGTGAGCGTGCAGGTTTTGAGGTGCGTGACGTTCACTACAGTCACTACGGTCGTCTTTGTACTATTGAAACGCCGGAAGGTCCGAATATCGGTTTGATATCAACACTTTGCGTTCACGCAAAAGTGAATGATATGGGCTTTATTGAAACGCCTTATCGCAAAGTGGATTCTGGTAAAGTAGATTTGAAAAAACTTACTTATCTCAGTGCAGAAGAAGAAGATACAGCGAAGATTGCACAGGTAAACATTGCAGTTGACGAAAAAGGAAATATCATAGAAGAAAAAGTGCGTTCACGTCAGAGTGGCGACTTCCCAATTCTCGAAAAAAGCGATGTGGAATTTATGGACGTAGCACCGAATCAGATTGTTGGTCTGAGTGCTTCATTGATTCCATTCCTTGAACATGATGATGCCAACCGTGCGTTGATGGGTTCAAATATGCAACGTCAGGCAGTACCGCTTCTTCGTCCGGAAGTACCTATCGTTGGTACCGGTCTAGAGGCCATCGCAGCAAGAGACTCCCGCATTCAACTTACTTCTGAAGGTAATGGTGTTGTAGAGTATGTGGATGCCAATGAAATTCATGTTCGCTATACTCGTAATGACGAGCAAAAACTGGTAAGCTTTGAAGAAGACCTGAAAATGTATAAGCTGACTAAGTTTATCAAAACAAACCAAAGCACCTGTATTAACCTGAAGCCTTGTGTTTCTAAAGGACAATCTGTAAAAGACGGTGATTTTCTTACGGAAGGTTATGCAACAAAAGATGGGGAGCTTGCATTGGGAAGAAACCTGAAAGTGGCATTTATGCCATGGAAAGGTTACAACTTCGAAGATGCGATTGTGATCAGTGAAAAAATTGTTCGTGAAGATCTTTTCACTTCAATACATGTGGAAGAATTCGAGCTTGAAGTTCGCGATACCAAATTGGGTGAAGAAGAACTGACTCCGGATATTCCAAACGTAAGTGAGGAAGCAACAAAAGATCTCGATCAGAATGGAATCATTCGTATCGGAGCTGCAATCAAAGAAGGAGACATTCTCATTGGTAAAATCACACCAAAAGGTGAGAGTGATCCAACTCCTGAAGAAAAGCTACTTCGTGCTATCTTCGGCGATAAGGCAGGTGATGCGAAAGATGCTTCTCTTAAAGCGCCAAGCGGAACAGAAGGTGTCGTGATCGATAAAAAACTTTTCCAGCGCACTAAAAAAGATAAGAACGGTAAGATTCGTGAAAAAGCTTTACTGGAAAAAACAGAAAAAGTTCACGAAAAGAATATTACTGATCTGTTAGATCTTTTGGTTAATAAACTTCAATTATTATTGAAAGACAAAACTTCCGCCGGAGTGACTAATAATTTCGGAGAAGTACAGATCGGCAAAGGTTCAAAGTTTAATTCAAAGAACCTGGCTGGTATCGATTATCTGAATGTTAATCCACTTGGATGGACAGGCGATGCGCATACTGATGAACTGATCAACCAGTTATTGCACAACTACAGCATCAAATACAACGAAGAGTTGGGTCGCTATAAGCGCGAAAAATTCAACATTTCTATCGGAGATGAACTGCCTGCAGGTGTTTTGAAGCTGGCCAAAGTTTATCTCGGTGTGAAGCGTAAGCTGAAAGTTGGAGATAAAATGGCTGGTCGTCACGGTAACAAAGGAATTGTTGCAAAAATTGTTCGTGCAGAAGATATGCCATTCCTTGAAGACGGAACACCGGTCGATATCGTATTGAACCC
>JAULVS010000075.1:0-7372 GCA_032110905.1 Chitinophagaceae bacterium
GTTCATAAATGAAGCTTAGAAAACATAATCGTTCTGAAACGGAAGTGTTCACAGAAGCATTGAATGATATTTTATTCATTCTGCTGATGTTCTTTTTGATTGTTTCTACACTCGCCAATCCAAATGTGAGAAAAGCATCTCTGCCGAAGGCAAAGTCCGACACCAAAAGCAAGCAAACCGTTGTGGTTAGTATTGATTCGTTGAACCGGTTTTATGTTGGTGCCAAGCCGGTTGATCCCTTGCTGATGGACTCCACTTTAAGTCAGATGATTCGTTCCAAAAGAAAAGAAGGAGAAGAAGTGAGCATTGTGGTGAATGCCGATCGCAGTGCCTCTATTGAAAGCTTTGCTGCTGTTTTACGCGCGGCCGACCGGTTGGGTGTAAAAGCCGTGATGAGTGTAGATAAGAAAGGAGTTCAGTAATTATTCTTCATTTTTATTCTGTTAGTCGGGCGGCGATAAAGCGATCATTCCCGCTTATGTCCTGATAAAGATTTACGTAATACCCCCATTCTTCAAAAAGTTTTTTTGTTGCAGGTCCCTGCTTGAAATGTATTTCGGTAAAAATCATACCTGATAAGGAAAGGTTTATTTTACCCCACTTTGCTATTTGTTCATAAAAAATAAGGGCGTTGTTATCAGGCACAAACAATGCTAATTCGGGTTCAAAATTTTTGACATTATCTTCCATGTAAGATTTCTCGCTTAAAGGTATGTAGGGAGGGTTACTGATAATGAGATCAAATTTTTCGTTCCAGCTAAAAATTGCATCATCCAAGAAATCTGTTTCAATAAAATTAATTTCTGCATTTAATGTGATTGCATTTTTATACGCTACGTCAAGAGCTGCTTTGCTTTTGTCGATAGCGGATACTGATGCATCCGGAAAAAGATGCTTGAGGGTGATGGGAATACATCCGCTACCGGTTCCGATATCAAGAATTTTTTCCGGTGATTTACTTTTTAGTTTTTTAAAAACAAGTTCGACAAGTTCTTCGGTCTCCGGTCTGGGAATCAGTACCGAATTATCTACTTTAAAACAACGATGATAGAACCATGCTTCACCGGTGATATATTGAAGCGGGGTTTTTTGAAGTAGCAATTGGATAGCCTCTTCAGGTTTGTTTTCGTTTAACAGTTTTTTTCTTGATAAGTATTCATAGAGATTCCGTGCAATTGCATTTGCTTCTTCTGCCCCATATGAATTCTGAATCTGATCGCGGATAGATTGAATATTAATTTTCTGATTCACGCTGTAAAGTTAAGACAGTAATTAAAGGTAACTTTGATGCAATGACAGATCACGAAAGTTTTATGTATCGTTGTGTGGAGCTTGCTAAAAAAGGAAGCGGCTTTGTTGCACCTAATCCGATGGTAGGATCTGTGCTTGTTTATGAAGGAAGGATAATCGGAGAAGGCTGGCATAAAAAGTTTGGTGGTTCGCATGCGGAAGTCAATTGTTTGCAATCAGTATTGCCGGAGGATCGTCATTTGATACCTAAGTCGACACTCTATGTTAGCCTTGAGCCGTGTTCTCATGAGGGTAAAACGCCACCTTGTACAGGATTGATTTTAAAACACGGGATAAAGAAAGTGGTTGTAGGATGCGAAGATCCTTTCCCCAAGGTTTCGGGATCAGGAATTCGCCTGCTTCGTGACAACGGAGTTGATGTTAAAGTTGGTGTCCTTGAAAATTTATGTAGGCAGTCTAACTGCAGGTTCATCACCTATCATCAAAAACATCGTCCTTATGTAATACTAAAGTGGGCACAAACGGCTGATGGTTTTATTGGCACAGGCACCTCTGAAAGGCTATTAATTTCTAATAACGGATCGAACAGGCTCGTGCATAAGTGGAGATCGGAAGAAGCATCGATCCTCGTTGGAACAAACACAGCCAGCCAAGATAATCCATTATTGACCGCTCGGTGGGGGAATCAGCCACAGCCTGTCAGAATGGTAATTGACCGTTCTTTAAAGCTAAAAAAGGATTTACGTATATTCACAGAAGGAGAAGGTAAGGTGATTATTTTTAATGATTCAATTGCGGAGAAAGGAGCTAGGATATGCCATTCACTTTTATCGAAAGATCTGTCTCTCGTTAATGCCATTTTGGATGCCTGTTACAAGGAAGGCATTCAAAGTGTATTGGTAGAAGGGGGACGAAAATTGCTGCAGTCGTTTATTGATGAAGGTCTTTGGGATGAACTGAGGGTAATAACAGCCACAAAGATTTTTGCAAAGTCGGGTATCTGCTCTCCGTTGTTAAATAATGTGATGTTAACAGAGGAGTTTACGATTTTGGATGACAGAATTAAGATTTACCATCGATCAACAGCATAATATGTTTTATCTCATAGGCAGCATTGTTTTTACCTCCTGGCTTACGATTGCGTTAAAGCTGGTTGATCGATTAAATATATCTACACTTCAGTCAATTGTCTGGAATTATATTTTTTGTGTTGTCACAGGTTCTGTAGTGAGCGGCACCTATCCGATGAATGCAGGCGTGATCCATTCGGGCATTTGGAAATGGGCAATACTAATCGGTGTGATGTTCATTATTTTATTTAATGTTATTGCATTCACTGCACAAAGAATGGGAGTTGCTGCTGCATCTGTTTCAAATAAGCTTTCTCTGGTTATTCCATTCTTGTTTTCTGTTTTTTTATGGGGTGATCAAGTTACCATATGGAAAGTATCGGGTATCGCACTTGCATTACTTGCTGTTTTTTTAACCTGTATGCCTTCCGGTGGGTTTCAATCAGCAAGTGACGGCAAAAAAAATTATTTTCTTTGGGTCTTACCTCTCATTTTGTTTATTGGGAGTGGTCTGTTGGATACCCTGATTAAATATGTGCAGCAGGATGTAATTAAAAGCGGGGATGCGAATGGATTTTTAATGTCGGCTTTTGCAATGGCAGCATTGGGCGGTATGATAATTTTTGCATATCGTTTTGTGATGAGAAAAGAAAAATGGATGTCAAAGAGCATTCTCGCAGGTATGTTTATCGGCATCCCCAATTATGCATCTATCTGGTGCCTCATTGAAGTGCTGAAAAGAAATCCTGATAGCAGTTCAGTTGTTATTCCTGTTAATAATATTGGCATTGTTCTGTTTAGTACGCTTACCGCCCGGGTACTTTTCAGAGAAAAGTTAACCGCGCTTAACTGGCTTGGTATTGCACTTGCAAGCGGCGCAATCTTATTAATTGCTTTTGGCTGATTCTTTACGCTTTTCCTGTCAGTTTATACATCAGTAGTCCAACGTTTTCTTTCATAAATGTATTCCAGAGATCAAAAGCTTCAGTAGAAGGAAGCAGTGAGCCCGGAAATTCAAATTTGCTTTCAACTGTTGCAAAGTTGCAGGGATATGGATCGGCTTGTATACCCGTTTTTTCAAAAACTTTCATTGCTCGTGGAATATGAGTAGCAGAAGTGATGATGAGGTAGGGGGGCTTAATTTTTAAAGAATCAATAATATGCATTGTGTACAATCCATTTTCATGGGTGTTTCTGCTTTGATTTTCTTTAATAATATTTTCCTTAGGGATACCCATTTGTTCGAGTTGTGCACAAACAAAATCAGCTTCTTTTAGTGATTGTTTGTTTTTAAGCACCTTGCTGCTTCCTCCAGTGACAATGATTTTTTTGATATGTTTCTGTTGGTAAAGTCTTACAGTTTGTATAAAGCGATCGCTTGCGTCTCTGAAATATCCTCTTCCTGTTTTTTCATTGTAGCTGCAAAATCCGGTGAGGAGAATTCCTGCTTCATATTTTATATCCTTGTTTAGTAGGTTTTCTTCCGCCTGCCACCGGTACACGATTTCTTTGATTAGGTATGGGTTGCTGAATAAAAGAAACAAAGAGACGGAGATAATTGTAAATTTCTTTTTCAGTTTCGTATTCCGGGTAATGAGAGCAAAAGCGGTACAAATCAATATCCAGTTAAATGGTTGAATGAGGAAGAATAATACTTTGGAAAGAGCAAAAAACATATCTAACTATTTTCCTGTGAAGATAAATATTTTCGGCAGTGTTTTGTTGGAGCATAGAATAACCTAAGTTTGTATTTTTATCATTCTACTTGCCATAAAATTGTATGCCGGGTGAATATTATATTGAGTTGATTTTTTCACCGGGTAATCAGTTTGGTTTTAAAAATGCCAATATGAGAATCTTTATTTTCTTATTTCTTCTTGTTATTAGTACAAACACTTTTTCTCAGCTAAAATCATCCAATGCCTGCGGTACGATGATGATAGATATTTATCAGGGTTGGATAAATAAAGCAAGACCTAATGATCATCCGGAGCAGATCAAAGCGAAATTACCCTGTTTTACTTCCTTCCAGGAAGAAGGAAACCAGTCGCCCTGCGGCGGCGGCGTTTATTTTGAAAATCGTGATATCAGGTATATGGTTCAGCGCGATTATATAGTTATAGGGGATAAGTGCAAGGATTCCTTTAACCTGGTTTTATTTGGTAAAAAAGAGCAGGATCTCTTTTCAGAGCTTGGTCTGCCGAAATTAAAAGATGCCAACTGGCGGGCATATCAGATGGCATATGGAACACTCATTTTATTTTTCAATGATAAACAAGTTGTGAATAAAGTTATCATTACTACTAGATCAACTGATGATGCTGATCTTTGTAATGAAATGAATTAGCTGTAGATGATAGATTCTCTTTTATGAGTTTTATATGAGGTTACTTCTTGTAAAACTGTTTAGTGTTTGCCCTTTCATTTCATTTTCCATATTGAGAGAAAACGTTCTCTAGCTTATATTTAACTTTTACGGATGATGATTTAATTCATCAAACTGCCGATTGCCGTCATATTTTTTCCTATCCCTAATCTATACTTTGCCCGCTTATGCGTATAGCTGGCATTATCCTATTCTATTTGATAGCAACTTTTTTTGTACAGGCTCAGCAAACCTTAGCGCCTGTTATTACCTGGCAGCAAAGGCTTGGGGGCAGCGCAGATGAGGCTTGGGAAAGTGTTTGTCCGGCAGGAGATGGGGGTATTGTTGTTTGTGGTTATACATCATCAACAAACGGAGATGCCGGAGAACTGGGAGGAGGGACTGATGCCTGGGTTGCAAAATTTTCAGCTTCGGGGCAGTTGCTCTGGAAAAAGCGTTATGGAGGGAGTAAACTTGATTTTGCAAATTCAGTAGTTCCCGGCGAAGGCGGTGGTTTTATTATGGCAGGAGTAAGTTATTCGAATGATGGGGATGTGTCCGGAAATCATGGTTATTCAGATGCTTGGCTTATGAAAATGAACGATCAGGGTGAGAAAGAATGGAGCTATTTATACGGAGGAGAGTGCTTTGAGGAAGCGGTGGCGGTTCAGCGTTCTGTTAACGGAGGGTATATGGTTGTTGGAGGTACCTGTTCAGAAGACAATATTTATCAGTGGGAGCATAGAGGTTTGTATGATGGATGGGTGTTTTATATTGATCGTAGCGGAAGGATGATTTGGCAGCATAATTTCGGGGGGAGCAGTAACGATTATTTATATCATTTAGATCAAGGAAGTGAAGGCGCCTGGATTTTGGCAGGGACAACTAATTCTAACGACGGAGATATTGGGATGAATCAAGGTAACAGTGATGGCTGGATGGCTTGTGTGTCTCAGGAAGGAGTTTTGCAATGGAGTCGTACGTATGGTGGAGAAGGGAACGATCGCTTTTTCTCTGTTCACCGATCTGTTAATGGCACCTTGTTCGCTTCTGGCTATTTTCAAAAAGGAGTCGATTTTGAAGGTTGGGTTGCCAAGGCTGACCATTTGGGCAATTTGCAAAAACAGGTATTTTATGGAGGGAGTGGAGGGGATTATCTGGTTGGATCTGTTCTTACAGATGATGGCGGAGGTGTTTTTTGCGGATCAACATCAAGTGTCTTAGACGGTTTTTCGAATTCAGGCAGTAATGGGGATGCTTGGCTTTTTAAAGCAGATAGCAATTTGGCTGTTCAATGGCAGTATGTTGCCGGCGGAGAAGGGGCTGATGCTTACGTAGGTGTAACTGTTACAGGCCAAAATCGCTTAGTTTTAGCGGGGTATACCGAATCTTTCGATTCAGGTATGCCTGATTCACATGGTATGCAGGATAGCTGGCTGGTTAGTTTATCTGCTGATATAATTAGTGATTTGATAGAAACAGAGCAAAAGCAGATATGGAAAATATATCCTAATCCAGTTAGTAGAACAGGGATTTTTTATCTTTCAACCCATACAGGTGAAATTTTTAGTGATGCTTGGATTTTATCTTCAACAGGCACGGTGCTGAGGCATGAAAAAAACGTCAGTGATGGATCGGTGTTTTCACTAATAGGGTTTTCTTCCGGACAATATTGGTTCAGAGTAAAAGATAGCAAAGGCAGACTGATTACAAAGCCTTTGCTTGTGTATTAATTGTTACATTCATTTTATTTCAAAAAGATCATTACGCGATTTGCTTTTTTATATGGTATTAATTTCTATATGAAATGCGCTTAACGGTTGGACATGCCAACTGTGATGAGTATAAAAGGGCATGACATATGACAATTAAAAACAATAACTATTCACAATTTAAATGCTAGTGTTTCATTACTGTTTTATTTATGTTTTTATGATTCTCTGATAAAAAAAAGAATAATTATTTGGAAGATAAGTTGAATGCTACCTATATTTGCAACCCGCTTTAAAGCGGTAGTTCTTTGAGAGTGTTTAAATGAGGATTCAACAAGTTTTTTATAAAAATATTTTTTTTAAAAAAGTTGGTTGAATTAAAAATACTCTTACCTTTGCACTCCCGTTGCAAAACGGACAGCGAAAAAGACAACAAAGATCTTTGAAAGATTGGAAGCAACAGCAACGTTTTATACAATAGAACGGGTAAAATTAAGCGTAATAAAAATTCGAAGAAGACTACGTTAATTTCAAAAGTTAACAAAGTCAGAATCAAACAACATTTACAATGGAGAGTTTGATCCTGGCTCAGGATGAACGCTAGCGGCAGGCTTAATACATGCAAGTCGAGGGGCAGCAGGTTTGTAGCAATACAGATGCTGGCGACCGGCAAACGGGTGCGGAACACGTACGCAACCTTCCTCTAACTGGGAGATAGCCCACCGAAAGGTGGATTAATACCCCATAATATAT
The DNA here is from genome assembly GCA_032110905.1 of Chitinophagaceae bacterium. Lineage (GTDB taxonomy): Bacteria > Bacteroidota > Bacteroidia > Chitinophagales > Chitinophagaceae > Lacibacter. The sequence goes on from JAULVS010000075.1 coordinate 7,152, forward strand.
TTGAGTGGCATCACTTGGATATTAAAGTTCCGACGGTTAGAGATGGGCGTGCGTCTGATTAGGTAGTTGGTGAGGTAACGGCTCACCAAGCCTGCGATCAGTAGCTGATGTGAGAGCATGATCAGCCACACGGGCACTGAGACACGGGCCCGACTCCTACGGGAGGCAGCAGTAAGGAATATTGGTCAATGGACGCAAGTCTGAACCAGCCATGCCGCGTG